>NZ_JBIWDU010000016.1:0-155410 GCF_044762155.1 Neobacillus sp. NPDC097160
CTGAAAGATGATCAGGTTGATAGGTCAGAGGTGGAAGCGCGGTGACGTGTGGAGCTGACTGATACTAATCGTTCGAGGACTTAACCAATTTTTAAAGCGAACTCGTTTTTACAAACACTTCTTCTGCATTATCTAGTTTTGAGGGAATGAAAAAAATAAATTTCCTCTTGAAAAATATAAAAAAGACATTATAATAAAATAGTGTCGAATAAATAGTCTGGTAACAATGGCGAGAAGGTCACACCCGTTCCCATACCGAACACGGAAGTTAAGCTTCTCAGCGCCGATGGTAGTTGGGACATGCGTCCCTGTGAGAGTAGGACGTTGCCAGGCTGTTATATTATTATTCCGCAGTAGCTCAGTGGTAGAGCTATCGGCTGTTAACCGATCGGTCGTAGGTTCGAGTCCTACCTGCGGAGCCATTTTTATTCATCTAAGAAATTCAGCTATGCTTCCATAGCTCAGTAGGTAGAGCACTTCCATGGTAAGGAAGAGGTCAGCGGTTCGAGCCCGCTTGGAAGCTTACCTATTTTAATAAGATTCGGCCCCTTGGTCAAGCGGTTAAGACACCGCCCTTTCACGGCGGTAACACGGGTTCGAATCCCGTAGGGGTCACCATTTTTGGAGGATTAGCTCAGCTGGGAGAGCATCTGCCTTACAAGCAGAGGGTCGGCGGTTCGATCCCGTCATCCTCCACCATAATATTATTATGTTAACTAAATCTTTTCCAAACTATTTGCCGGGGTAGCTCAATTGGTAGAGCACGAACGAATTAGCTTCCTGAATAAACATCAGCATACTGACCGAGCTGCTGCTTGCATAAGCTTTCTGAGGTCAGGATGACGGTATCAAAGACAGCGTGAACGAACTTAATATTTTTCCAAACTATTTGCCGGGGTAGCTCAATTGGTAGAGCAACTGACTTGTAATCAGTAGGTTGGGGGTTCAAGTCCTCTCGCCGGCACCTTTTTTTCTAAATTGAATATGGAGGGGTAGCGAAGTGGCTAAACGCGGCGGACTGTAAATCCGCTCCCTCCGGGTTCGGCGGTTCGAATCCGTCCCCCTCCACCATTCATATTTTTAGAAACGTTGGACATACTAGATAGTAATACTTCTTTATTGGGCTATAGCCAAGCGGTAAGGCATCGCACTTTGACTGCGACATGCGTTGGTTCAAATCCAGCTAGCCCAGCCATGAGCCATTAGCTCAGTTGGTAGAGCATCTGACTTTTAATCAGAGGGTCGAAGGTTCGAGTCCTTCATGGCTCATAAATTAAGATCATAAAACCCTAGAAAATTTTTTTCTAGGGTTTTTTATCTGTAAATAAGCGGAAGTAGTTCAGTGGTAGAACATCACCTTGCCAAGGTGGGGGTCGCGGGTTCGAATCCCGTCTTCCGCTTCAACTTAAAATTGGGCCTTAGCTGCTCAGCTGAGAGAGCATCTCTTTAGCATGCGGAGCAGGAGGTCAGCGGTTCGATCCCGCTAGGTTCCACCATCACACTACATATTTCGCCTTAAATCAGGTTGCTGATTTAAGGCTTTTTTTTATTTTCTTAATTCCCTGAAATTATCCAATCGATGTCATGTATTTCGGAAAATGTGTAGTAAGTGACATAAACTTTGTCGAAATTAGGAGGTTGATTCAATAGAGGGTATTGGATTCGTTCTTGGTAAAAATCTTGAGTGTAATGCATCCAATAAGGGGTATTGGATTCGTTCTTGGTAAAAATCTTGAGCGTAATGCATCCAATGAGGGGTATTGGATTCACTTTTGGTAAAATCCTTGAGTGTAATGCATCCAATAAGGGCTATTGGATTCACTTTTGGTAAAAATTATTGAGTGGAATGCACCCAATAAGGGCTATTGGATTCATTTCTGGTAAATATCCCGAGAATTATGCACCCAATAGGGGCCATTGGATTCACTTTTAATAAAGATTCCGAATGAAATGCGTCCAATAAACTATTGAATTCACTTCTCATAAAAATTTCCGACTTTTTGATTCTAAATCAATTGAGACGACCACTCCTATAGTCACAAATGGCCCAAATTGCGTATTAACGACTTTTCTTACACCAATGAAGACTAGGCTAAAACTCTGATCCACCCACAAACCAGCTAAAAAGCCAGGCGGGCAGCCTGGCTCAGGTCATTTTTCTTTCAAGCATCTAATTTCAGGACCTTCTTATGGCAGATTCCTGCCGGAGATCCATTTAAATTACCCTTTTAGGCTAGACTTTTTCATTTACTTTCCACTTTCTGAATTTTACTTTCCACTTTCTGAATTTTACTGTCCACTTCACAAAATCAACCCTCAAATATTAACGAATTCCAGCAAATAGGTCTTCATCATGCTAATGAAGGGCAGTTTGTCGCACTTGGCACAAAACACATCATAAATACTAAAAAATAGAACCCTGCCTGGGAATACTATGCAGCCAAGCTACGAAGGCCACTACCTCCAAAGTCTCACCCAACAATAAACCACAAACCAGGCCATGTCTCCACGCATATATATACATCGTTTTGTCGAGTTGAGTCATATGTATGAAAGCGGTTAAAATAGTATTATATCAACGGCTAGGGGGAATACGAACGATGAGTAAAAAGCTTTCGATTATTGGAATGCCGATGGATTTAGGACAAATGAGACGTGGAGTAGATATGGGGCCAAGTGCTATCCGTTATGCGGGGATTAATGAACGACTATCGCCACTATTTGATGAAGTTCATGATTTAGGTGATATTCCAATCGGAAGGCCGGAAGTTGTGGTCGATCAGGAATCTAACCTAAGAAATTTAGATTTAGTTGCCGAAAAAACCGCCATGCTAGCCGAAAAGGTGGATGAAGCTGTTCAATCTTGTTCATTTCCACTTGTACTTGGAGGTGACCATAGCATTGCCATCGGAACATTAGCCGGTGTTGCGAAGCATTATAAGAACCTTGGTGTCATTTGGTATGACGCCCATGGTGATTTGAATACAGCTGAGACAAGCCCCTCAGGAAACATTCATGGTATGCCTTTGGCAATCAGCATAGGATTGGGTCACACAAAATTAACGGAAATCGGGGGATATTTTCCAAAGGTTAAACCTGAGAATGTAGTGATTATTGGTGCCAGGTCTCTTGATGAAGGTGAAAGAAGTTTAATTAAAGAAAAAGGAATAAAAGTTTATACGATGCACGAAATTGACCGAATGGGAATGGCGAAGGTCATGGAAGAAACGATTGCCTACCTTAAGGAAAGAACCGATGGGGTTCACCTATCACTGGATTTAGATGGATTAGATCCCAGCGAATGTCCTGGTGTAGGTACACCGGTTATGGGCGGCATCAGCTACCGGGAAAGCCATCTGGCAATGGAAATGCTAGAGGAGGCAAAAATTATTACTTCAGCGGAATTTGTTGAAGTAAACCCAATCTTAGATGAAAAAAATAAAACAGCATCTGTCGCGGTTGGGCTAATGGGTTCATTATTTGGTGAAAAACTTTTATAGAAAAATGCAGCTGCATCCGAACCATGCAGCTGCATTACTTTTTATAGTGACTAAATTCATTTAATAAATGATCCAGTCGCTGACTAATTTCAAGTACTTGATGATTGGCTAATGTAGAATCGGACGCTAATCGAACCATATCGTCTCGACAACTTTCTATTTCTTCCTTTAATCTGCGAAATTGAGTACCCATTTGCGTCGCCTCGTTCCTAGTTTTATTACCTGTATCTCCCTTGGGAAAAACTTTAAACTAATATTACCCCTCCTTAGTAAATTTTTGTTAAAATTATAGGTATTGAGAAGTTTTTCGTTTAAAACGAAACTTTTTTGCTAGCGATTCGTATTATCGTATAGCAGCATTGGAGCTGAGAGAATTTAATGGAAGCTATTGTAAAAAAAAGAATCAAACAAGTCATCAAGGGCGATCAGGATGCCTACGGTGAAATCGTTGAAATATATAAAAATAGTGTCTATCATCTTTGTTTCAGAATGCTGGGGAATCGGCATGAAGCAGAGGATATGGCGCAGGAGGCATTTATCCGTGCCTATGTGAATATCCGTTCGTTTAACCAGGAGTTAAAATTTTCCACATGGCTTTTTCGAATTGCAACCAATCTTTGTATTGATAGAATGCGAAAAAAGAAACCAGATCATTATTTAGATGCCGAAGTGGCAGGAACAGAAGGGTTAACCATGTATTCACAAATTCCTTCCAACACGCCGCTGCCGGAGTCGGAGGTAGAGAGTTTAGAGCTGCATGAGGCGGTGCAGAAGGAAATATCAAAACTGCCGGAAAAATATCGTTCTCCGATCGTATTAAAATATATTGAAGAGTTGTCTTTAAATGAAATCAGTGAAATTCTCGATTTGCCTTTAGGTACGGTTAAAACAAGGATTCACCGTGGCCGAGAAGCATTAAGACAACAATTACGATATGTGTGATAAGAGGTGAAACCATACATGTGTCCAGAACAAATCATCGAACTAATGCACGAATATTTAGACGAAGAAATTGTACCTGAAAAGGAACGAATATTAAGGGAACACCTCCAAAGCTGCAAGGAATGTGAAACGATTTTTAATGAATTAAAAAAGAGTATTGCCTATGTAAAAAGCCTTTCACATATGGAGGCCCCCGCAGATTTTACCGCCAATGTTTTGGCACGTCTGCCAAAAGAGAAGAAGAAGGTTTGGATGCAGCGCTGGTTAAAGAATCATCCCATGCTAGCGGCCGCCTCCGTTTTCTTGATTTTAATGATGGGAAGTGTATTTTCGACCTGGAGTCATGACCGAGAGTTTTCTGTTTCGAAGCAAAAAAACTTAGTCGTAAAAAATAATACAGTCATCGTTCCTAAAGGGGAAACGGTCAAGGGTGATGTCGTCGTCCGCAATGGGAAGTTGAAAATCGAAGGTGAAATCCAAGGTGATGTAACAGTCATCAATGGTGAAATCCAAGGTGATGTAACGGTCATCAATGGTGAAAAGTATTTAGCCTCTGCGGGTCACGTAACGGGTCAAATTGAAGAAGTAAATGAAGTATTTGATTGGATTTGGTATCACATGAAACGGACGGCACAAGAGGTCATCGATATCTTTGACCAGTCTGAAACCCAATAAATTAAAACTTCAATCAGTGAAAGTCTTACTGCCCGTTCTTAGCGGGATAAAAACAAATCACTCGTAATGAGTGATTTGTTTTTTTAAACAGCTCATATAATAGGTATAGAGTGTATTTATGATATAATATGTTGGTTCACTAAACGTTTTAAGAAAGTTACGGAGGAAGAACAATGCAATTTGCTGATTTCACTTTATGGAAGTATTTAGCTAGTATTGTTGATATTGTCCTCGTATGGTATGTCATTTATAAGCTCATCAATGTGATAAGAGGGACGAAGGCTGTTCAGTTATTAAAAGGAATTCTCGTTATTCTTCTTGTCAGAGTGGTCAGTGAGTGGCTCGGCTTAATTACGCTAAGCTGGATGATGCAACAGGCCATAAATTGGGGATTTCTTGCCGTTATCATTATCTTTCAGCCTGAACTTAGAAGGGCCCTTGAGCAATTAGGAAGAGGGCGTTTTTTTTCCAGCAGCAGAACACAGGATGATGATAATCAGGAAAAAACAGTCGAAGCCATTGTTAAGGCGACCGATTATATGGCAAAACGCCGAATCGGAGCGTTAATCTCAATTGAACGAGAAACGGGTATGAGCGATTACATAGAAACAGGTATCCAGTTAAATTCCAATATTTCTTCGGAATTGCTCATTAATATTTTTATTCCCAATACACCGCTGCATGATGGTGCGGTTATTATTCAAAGAAATAATGTTTCAGCAGCAGCATGCTATCTTCCTTTATCCGAGAGCCCATTTATTTCAAAGGAGCTGGGCACGAGGCATCGCGCTGCATTAGGAATAAGTGAAGTCACCGATAGTGTAACAGTCGTGGTATCGGAAGAGACAGGTAATATCTCCCTAACAAAGAATGGCGAGCTTCATCGCGATTTAAAATTGGAGGAATTAAAAGAAATACTTACGAGTGATATGGTTATTCATAATAAAGTGAAACAGGCTTCTTCAGCGCGCTGGAACTGGAGGGGGAAAAATAATGGATAAACTGATGGATAATCCTTGGTTTTTAAAAATTCTTGCCTTGTTATTGGCTGTCCTTTTATACTCATCGATCCCGCATACAGGGAAAAAATTATCTGATGTCAATGTCCCTGGCGAACAAACGACAGAGACGATTAAGGCTATGCCGGTAAAAGTGTATTATGATACGGAAAATTTAGTTGTGTCCGGCATTCCAAACACGGTGGATATCACGATAAAAGGACCGATGACACATGTCCAGTCAGCAAAGGCGTTAAAGAACTTTGAGGTATTTGTAGATTTGACAGATGCTAAGATTGGGAAACAAAAGGTGAAACTTAAGGTTAAAGATTTATCAGATAAATTAAAAGCGACATTGAAACCGGATAGTGTGGAAGTAACGATCCAAGAAAAGATCACAAAGGAATTTAAGGTAGAAGCTGAAATTAATTCGAGTCAAATCGAAGAGGGCTATGCAGCCGGACAACCTGTTGTCGAGCCAAATAAAGTGAAAATTACTGGCGCCAAGGATATCATTGACCGAATAAGCTACGTCAAGGCAACCCTTGAAGAAAAAGGTAAACTGAAAGAAACCATTACAAAAGAAGCCCGCATCCAAGTACTTGACAAAGAACTAAACAAGCTGGATGTTGTTGTGGAACCTGGGACAGTTAAGGTGACCATTCCAATAAAAAGTAACACGAAGACTGTTCCCATTAATGTGGTGAAAAAAGGTACGGCTCCAGATGGTGTTACAATTGAATCGATTGAACTTGATCAAAAAGAAGCGACCGTCACCGGAAATGAAGATGTTCTGAAAAATACAGAGAGTGTCCGGGTAGAAGTGGATATTAGTAAAATATCTGAAAATACCACACTTACTTTACCTGTTATTATCTCAAATGGGATTACGAAGGTGACACCGCAAACAGTAAAAGCAACTGTAGTGGTTAAAAAACAAGAAGAGAAAACCGTCTCAGGAATACCTGTAAAAATACGGGGATTAGCTGATACCTATAAAGCGGAGATGAATGACCCAACAAGTCATACGGTTAATTTAATAGTGGATGGCCCAAGCGGTTCAGTAACAGGACTAAATCCAGAAGATTTTACTGTTTTTATCGACTTATCTGGTTTAACAGAAGGTAGTCATGATGTCAAAATTCAAGTCGAAGGTCCAAAAGACGTCAATTGGAAACCTGACAAATCTACTGCAAAAATTACCATAACGAATAATGCATAATATTCAGCAATTCACATGTTGAAGGAGAGATTTTTAAAATGGGAAAATATTTCGGTACCGATGGGGTACGCGGCGTTGCAAATAGTGAATTAACACCTGAAATGGCCTTTAAATTAGGCCGTTTTGGCGGATATGTGTTAACCAAGGATAAGGATCGTCCTAAAGTACTGATAGGCCGTGATACACGTATTTCAGGACATATGCTTGAGGGAGCTCTAGTTGCCGGTTTGCTTTCTATTGGTGCAGAAGTCATGCGCTTAGGAGTCATTTCTACACCAGGAGTCTCTTATTTAACAAAAGCATTGGGGGCGCAGGCAGGTGTTATGATTTCTGCTTCACATAACCCGGTGGCTGATAACGGGATTAAATTTTTTGGTCCGGATGGCTTTAAGCTTTCCGATGAACAGGAGTTAGAAATTGAGTCGTTAATTGATTTAGCGGAAGATCAATTGCCGCGGCCAACAGGGGCAGACCTTGGTCAGGTTATGGATTATTTTGAAGGCGGACAAAAATATCTGCAATACTTGAAAAATACAGTTGAGGAAGACTTTTCAGGCATTCATGTTGCCCTAGATTGTGCTCACGGTGCAACATCATCGTTAGCATCGCATTTATTTGCAGATTTAGATGCAGACCTTTCCACAATGGGGGCATCACCGAATGGATTAAATATCAACGCAGGCGTTGGCTCCACGCATCCGGAAGCACTAGCTGCTTTTGTTAAAGAGAAAGGAGCCGATGTCGGTCTATCCTTTGACGGCGATGGTGACCGTCTGATTGCGATTGATGAAAAGGGAAATATCGTCGATGGTGACCAGATCATGTACATTTGCGGTAAGTATATGAAAGAACAGGGACGCTTAAAACATGGTACGATTGTCTCAACCGTCATGAGCAATCTTGGATTTTACAAAGCCCTTGAAACCCATGGTATCCATAGTGTACCAACAGCAGTGGGTGACCGCTATGTTGTGGAAGAAATGAAGAAGAACGGCTTTAATCTTGGCGGTGAACAATCAGGTCATATTATTTTCTTGGACTATAACACCACTGGTGACGGTCTATTATCAGGGCTTCAGTTAGTTAATATCATGAAGGCAACTGGGAAGACCTTATCAGAATTAGCCGGAGAAATGAAAACATATCCGCAAAAGCTTGTGAATGTACGCGTAACCGATAAACACCATGTGACAGATAATGCAAAAGTAAAAGAGGTTATTGAACAAGTGGAGGCGGAAATGGCCGGAAACGGTAGAATCCTTGTTCGCCCATCCGGAACAGAACCACTTGTCCGCGTTATGGCAGAGGCATCAACGGAAGAATTGTGTGCATCCTATGTTGATCGTATTGTTACAGTAGTAAAAGAAGAAATGGAATTAAAAGAATAAGATCCAATAAATATGCATAGGGGAACTCAAAGGATTCCTTATGCATATTTTATTATGTATTGTTTTTGAATAAAGTTTTAACATTTATGTTTTTAGTTGACGGACGACTGACAAATCATGTAAGATTAATCTGCTTTGTTATTTTAAAGCAGGGTTGGTCATTTTGATTTGAAAGGAGGGCAGGAGAAGAAAATAGCAATTTAAAGCGCCTGAACTAATCTTCAGTGGTTAGATTAGTTGACGAGGTGGAGGTTTATCGAAAATTCGGCGGATACCTCCCGGCTGCGACGCAGGGCCGAAAATTTCTTCTTTAAAACATTGAGGCAACTCGGTGCACAAAGAGAAGAAAATGCGCATACTAACAGTAATGTTTAAAAAAAGGTATAGACAGATACCTTACAAAAAAACAGAGATAAGGGGGCAAGACTGCCCTCGTGAAGCACCTTGCCCCCTGTATCAGGGAGGAAATTAAAAATGTGTGGAATTGTTGGATATATTGGGAATAACGACTCGAAGGAAATTTTATTAAAAGGTTTAGAAAAACTTGAATATAGAGGCTATGATTCAGCAGGGATTGCTGTGAAAAATGAGAACGGCATTCATGTTTTTAAAGAAAAAGGCCGTATTGCGGATTTACGTAGTATTGTTGATGAGGATGTAATGGCTACTATCGGAATTGGCCATACACGCTGGGCAACACACGGTGTACCAAGCAAGGTGAATTCCCACCCGCATCAAAGTACATCCAGCCGCTTTACACTTGTTCACAACGGTGTAATCGAGAACTATGATCTTTTAAAGCGTGAATATTTAACAGACGTTCATTTTATCAGTGAAACAGATACAGAGGTTATCGTTCAGCTAATTGAACTGTTTGTAAATGAGGGATTAGAGGTTATTGAGGCCTTCCGCAAAACGCTTTCCCTGTTACACGGTTCATATGCTATTGCCTTATTAGATGCTGAGGACCACGACACCATTTATGTAGCGAAAAATAAAAGCCCGTTACTTGTTGGTCTAGGTAACGACTTTAATGTTGTCGCAAGTGATGCGATGGCAATGCTGCAAGTAACAAACCAATACCTTGAACTGATGGACAAGGAAATTGTTATTGTTACGAAGGATCATGTAACCATTCAAAATCTGAATGGAGAAGTCATAAGCCGTGAGCCTTACACAGCAGAACTTGATGCAAGTGACATTGAAAAAGGCACGTACCCACATTATATGTTAAAAGAGATCGATGAACAGCCACTTGTCATGCGTAAGATTATTCAAACGTATCAAAATGACCAAGAGGAATTAACAATTGACCCTGAGATTATTAGTGCAATGAATCAATCTGATCGTGTTTACATTATTGCAGCTGGTACTTCTTATCATGCAGGTCTTGTTGGCAAACAGTTCATCGAAGGCATTGCGAAGCTTCCAGTTGAAGTTCATATTGCCAGTGAATTTGTTTACAATATGCCGCTTCTAACGAAGAAGCCATTGTTTATCTTTATTTCACAAAGTGGGGAAACTGCGGACAGCCGTGCGGTGCTTGTTAAAGTAAAAGGAATGGGGTATCGCACGTTAACGATCACTAATGTTCCTGGCTCGACACTTTCTCGTGAAGCGGATTATACACTACTGCTGCATGCAGGTCCTGAAATTGCGGTTGCCTCTTCAAAGGCCTATACTGCACAGTTAGCTGTTTTAGCTATTTTAGCTGAAGTGACAGCGAAAAGCCAAAATATTGAAGTGAGTTTTGACCTTGTGCATGAGCTTGGGATTATCGCTAACGCAATGGAAGTTCTTTGCGACTCTAAAGAATTATTTGAGCATATTTCAAGAGAATTTTTATCGGTAACACGTAATGCCTTTTTCATTGGCCGCGGTGTTGACTACTATGTTTGCTTAGAAGGTGCCTTGAAACTGAAGGAAATCTCTTATATTCAAGCAGAAGGTTTTGCCGGCGGCGAATTAAAGCACGGTACCATTGCATTAATTGAAGAGGGTACACCGGTTATTGCTCTTGCCACTCAAGAAAATGTGAACCTTAGCATTCGCGGAAATGTGAAAGAAGTTGCAGCCCGTGGTGCAAACCCATGCATCATCTCGATGAAGGGTCTAAATATGGATGAAGACAGTTTTGTCATCCCAGAAGTACATGAATTATTAACACCGCTTATCTCTGTCATACCAATGCAATTAATTGCCTATTACGCAGCCCTTCACCGCGACTGCGACGTCGACAAACCACGCAACCTTGCGAAATCGGTTACGGTTGAGTAAGAGGGCAGCAATACATTCTAATTGTTGTGGATTTGAAATAAAATCGCGAAGTTTATAAAAAAGATGCGATGTTTATAAAAAAGTCACGATGTTTATAAAAAAGTCGCGACGTTTTACCCCTTTGGATATGATTATCTAAAGGGGTGTTTTTGTGTCGAAAAGAAAAAGAACATCTAAATGTGGGTTTGAAATAAAGTCGTACCGTTTATAAATTATCAAGACCTAAATTGTAAAAGGTCATTAAAAATAAAGGGTGGTACATAATCATATATATTATGTACCACTCTTTTACTTCTTGTTCAACAAACACACATTTTGTATTTCTATTGTTAGTCATTCAGATTTCTAATAATATCCCCTTATTCGAGTACAAATACAGCGATATTCTCCTATTTCTTCATTCTCTTTTTCGTAGGGATTTTTAATGAAATAAAATCGTAGCCGCAGTATAAACAAGTAACAAAGCCATGATGATATTGAAAACCGTCTGATATTTAGCAATCAACTTCTTGAATAATGACCCAAACAAACTCCAACTGAATGTCCCTAAGAATCCAATCACAGCTAACAAGATCACAAATAGAAACTGAGTCAAATAATGGTGATAAAAGGGTGTCACGAATGTGGCTGTGACTGTAATGGCATAAATAGTTGCTTTAGGATTGATGAATTGCAACATAGCGCCTGACTTTAAATTGTTATATCGATTATTAAATTGTTGTTCTTTACCAAGTTTGCTCGTAATTATTTTATAAGCTAGATAGAGTAAATAGAGACAACCAAATAATTTCATAATTAACTCGACTTCTGGAAAAACGGTATTTAATGCAACACTAAAATAATTAGCGAATAATAATAAAATAAAAAATCCAAAACCAACCCCTATGCAAAATCTGAAAGTCTGTTTCAAACCAAATTTATTGGCGTAATACAACGACATAATATTATTAGGCCCCGGTGTGAAACTTGCGACAAATGCATAAACCAATAGCGACAACATTGACATGATGACTTCACCCTTTGTGTGTTATAATGTACAAAAATGCTTTATATTGATATGTGCTTTAAATTGTACATTATATACGTTATATTGTAAATAGGAAATGGGGGATACGATGTGAAGGAAATACATGTGGTGGTAGCTGAAAATATGAAGGCATACAGAAAGGCTAATAAATTAAGTCTGGATAAAGTTTCAGAATTAACAGGTGTCAGTAAAACAATGTTAGGCCAAATAGAACGTGGAGACTCTATTCCAACGATAACGACCATGTGGAAAATTGCGAATGGATTAAAGGTTTCTTTCACTTCACTAATTAAAGAATCAACGAATGATATAAAGATAATATCAAAAAACGATTTATTGGAATTGCCAGAGAATGATGGGAAATATAAAGTGTATCCATATTTTCCGTTCGAAGATGATAAGCAGTTTGAAATATACATGGTAGAAATTGAGCCGGGGGGGTATTTAGAAGCAGATCCTCATCATGATGGCACAGAGGAATACATTACTTTATTTGATGGGCAGCTCGAATTAACGATATTAGGGCAAACCTATTTACTCGAAAAAGATCACTCGATCAGATTCAAAGCTAACTGTAAACATGCGTATCACAATCCAGGCAATGAATTGACAAGATTAAATATGACGATTAATTATCCATCCATGTAAAAATTCCAATGGTTTCTCACCAACTCAAAATTTCCTATATAAAGCATGTACGACCTCAATACCTTTAATCGTTGAGGTCGTTGTGTACGAATTGTTTAAAGACCTAAAGCTAAAAAAACCTGTAAAAATAAATATTGTTATTATTTACTTCTACGTTTAATCGACGCTTTCTTATGTTGATTTGTTATTCCACAAAAGGAGAGTTAGTGGAATAAGGATTACTGAAATGATCAAACTTTTTTATAAACCCGAAACATTAATCTGCTGGATAAGAATCCATTTTGATCAATCTTTTTTCAAAATGGATTCTTTTTATTTATCGTAAAATGCTTGCTTAGGGGGTATTTTTGATCAAACTTTATTTCAAAGCAACAATTGTGATTAGGAAAAACAAATGAGCCTAATGAGAATAACAAATAAGCCTTATTAGGAAGAAAAATGATCCTTATTATCCACTTTAACAAAAAAAAGAATTGATAATGTCAAGATTACCTCTGTTCAGAATCAAAAACGGGATTGTTGATGCCCTATAAAGACTTAGATTTTGAAACTAGAGACCTATTCGTATATATGAATAGGTCTCTTTTATTCACCAATGTTAAATGACTGTCCAATATTAGGAGTCATTAGTAGGAGATAATTGTCCAGTAACTTTAAAGTTGGTAACTAATATTAATAATGTTAATTAATAAGAGACGAAAAAATTATACAATGTACGAAAGTTCTAATGAC
The DNA here is from genome assembly GCF_044762155.1 of Neobacillus sp. NPDC097160. Taxonomy (NCBI): domain Bacteria; kingdom Bacillati; phylum Bacillota; class Bacilli; order Caryophanales; family Bacillaceae; genus Neobacillus; species Neobacillus sp. NPDC097160. The sequence continues at coordinate 13,410 of NZ_JBIWDU010000016.1, forward strand.
AAATTCTATTATAAAAAACATTTGCAAATTGCAATTATTTGCTTTATATTTACTAACAAGAAGAAGTTGGAAATGTTGGAGGGGAAAAGTATGGTTATGATTCGAGAAGCAATTATAAAGGATTTAGAATCCATTCTGAACATATACAATCAAGGAATTGAAGACAGAATAGCCACTTTAGAATCTGAACCAAAAGATTTTCTGTACATGAAAGAGTGGTTTGAACAACACAAAGGACGATTTAAAGTTATTGTTGCTGAACAAAAAGGAAAGATTTTAGGATGGTCCTCATTAAATCTTTACAATAACCGTTGTGCATATGCAGGAGTTGCAGATTTATCAATATATATTGCTAGAGAGTACAGAGGGATGGGCATTGGGAGTTTGTTATTAACAGAAATTGAGAAGTTTGCAAAAGAAAATGATTTTCATAAAATAGTCCTTTTTACATTTCCGTTCAATAAGCTTGGTCAAGGCCTATATCTAAAGAAAGGGTATCGTGAGGTTGGCATATTTAAGAATCAGGGTATTCTAGATGGACAGTATGTTGATGTTATGGCAATGGAGAAGTTAATCGTTCAAATTTAAGTAAAGGTGGTGGTGATTTGTGACAGTAAATCATTCAGGTGTTCTCTCTGTTGATTATTTTGAAGCTTACTTCAAGCTTGTAATTTTATCAAGGAACTATGATATTGTGCAGGCAAATGAATTTATGACGCAGAACTTTTTTAAAGGCGATTTACTGATATACGGTAAGGAGACGTATCATAGTTTTGTCACAGCATATCAAAATTTAAAAAATAATTTAAAGTAATAGTTGCATTTTGCAAATTATTTTATATAATAAGAAAGAGGTGAGAAATATTGGAAAATATTCGTGAATTATTTCAAGTAATGACACGACGTTTTGGTCTTTTAAATAAAAATTGCTGTAGTGCAGGCGGTTGCGATATTTCCCTCATTCAAAGTCATATCCTTTATGAGATTGACCATCAGCATAAACCTTCAATGCAGCAAATAGCAGACACATTAGGTACGGATATTACAACATTTAGCCGGCAGGTACAATCATTAGTAAAAATGAATTTGGTAAAAAAAACACCAGATCCAGATGATAGACGATTTAGTATTCTATCCCTAACAACAGAGGGAAAATTTATTGCAACGACGATCGACCAACAAATGAATTCTTTTTTGAATGAAGTTTTTTCTCATATGAACGAGTTTGAGAAAGAAACAGTCATTCGTTCCATTAAGTTGTTAAATAATGCGATGGCAAAATCTAACGTATGCTGTGGGACTATTTCGGGGTAATATCCCCATTTTCAATACTTGCAAAATACAAGTAAAAAGGAAGGTTCGAATGACTAAAGTATGGGATGCAATTGTGATTGGCGGAGGGCAAGCTGGTCTTGCTACTGGAATGATGGAGCATGGAATCAGCACTAACAAACTATTAGCTTGGCTACAAAAAAAATTGGATCCGTTGGCATTAAAATTTGTAGGGTGCCACCAGGACAGAAATATTAGTGAAATTGTAAAAAAGTCTAGTTTAAAACTTATTAGGGAAGAGCTTTACATGGCAGGTTATTTATATTTGATATGGGCTAAACCATTAGGACTTTCTTTCTAACCCAAGCTGTCGTTTGTTTCATTAGAAGAATCAGGAATAACTGACTGATCGCGCTTTTCTTCATGTATAGGGCGCTTTAAAGGAATAAGGATCACAGAAATGATCAATCTTTTTTATAAAAGAATGATTCACCGGGATATATTAAGAGCGTGTTTTGATCAATCTTTTTTCAAATCACGCTCTTTTCTTTTGTTCATTTATGTCTATTTACCCTGATGATGAAGTAAGTATTTATCTAGGAGCACATGCTGATGATAAAGCTGGAAAAGGAGAATGGTAATATGAATAAAGCAATGGAACTAGCTATAAAAGAAGCTAGAAGAACAATTAATGAAAATATTGGTGGACCATTTGGGGCATCAATTATAGATGAACAAGGAAATATTATTTCAGTAGCTTCAAATACTGTTTTAGGTACACATGATCCAACAGCACATGCAGAAGTAAATGCAATTAGAAAAGCAGGAGAAAAATTAAAAACCCATGATTTATCGAATTATATTTTATATGCAACTGGTTTTCCTTGTCCAATGTGTCTATCTGCAATTATTTGGGCGAATATTAAAAAAGTGTATTATGGATGTACTTCAAAAGATGCCGATAAAATTGGTTTTAGAGACGATTTTATCTATAAATTTATTAATAATAATTTAGAAGACAAAGAGGTAATGAATTTAGAAGAATTAGATAGGGGTGAATGTTTAGAGTTATTCAAAGAATACACAGAAAAAGAAAAAGAAATTTATTAGGAAATTTGACGAAGAAGGAAAATCCAACTTAAGCGTGGAATGGATTACTGTTAGATAAAATCAATGAAGACACTCTTACCATTTCATGTGTTACTGAAGACGAAGAACCAGATGGAAAATCATATTTTAAACATCGTATTGATGCCTTTGACAATTAGTATTGCTCAAGGTTTAGCATTCGGTTTTATCTCTTATACTGTATTAAAACTGCTTACTGGAAAAAGAAATCAAATTCACTGGATTATGTATTTTGTCAGTATTGCTTTCATCATTAACTTTATTATGGGTGGGCATTAATGACACATTTTCTTAAAAAAGGGAGGAGTCCTTGTTGAAGCAAACAATTGAACAGCTGAAAAAGAGAATTGATGTGGCAGCTAAAAGAACTCCTGCTGATCTTGTTATAAAAAACGGGAAAATCGTTAATGTTTTTACTCATGAAATTTTGGAAGGGGATTTAGCCATTGCAGATGGCTATTTTGCCGGGATTGGCAGATATGAAGGTTATGAAACAATAGATGTCTCAGGAAAATACATTGCCCCTGGATTAATTGATGGGCATGTTCATATTGAGTCTGCAATGGTGACACCAGCAGAATTTGCTAATGTAGTTCTCCCAAATGGGGTAACGTCTGTCATTGCAGATCCTCATGAAATTGCAAATGTCAGCGGAGCCCTGGGTATAGAATATATGATCAAATCTTCTGAAGGAATTCCGCTAGATGTTTTCTTTATGCTTCCCTCCTGTGTTCCTGCCACACCTTTTGAAAACGCAGGAGCTGTATTAAATTATGAACAATTGGAATCGTTTTATGCGCATCCAAGAGTCCTCGGTCTTGGGGAGGTAATGGATTACCCGGCTGTTTTTCATAATGAAGAAAAAATGCTTAACAAGCTTGTGTCTGCCTCTTTAAAAGGAAAAAGGATAGATGGGCATGCCGCGGGAATCGATTCAGACGGTATTAACATTTATACGGCTGCAGGCATCCGAACTGATCATGAATGCGTAACTTCTGAAGAAGCATTAGACCGGCTGCGAAAAGGAATGTACGTCATGCTGCGGGAAGGTTCGGCCGCAAGAGATTTAACAACCCTTTTAAAAGCTGTTAATGAGAAAAATGCCCGCCGCTGTCTGTTTGTAACCGACGATAAACATCTAGATGACATCATCAGTGAAGGTAGCATCGATCATAATGTACGGGTGGCCATTAGAGAAGGTTTAGACCCTCTTCTCGCTATACAAATGGCAACTTTGAATGCAGCAGAATGCTTCGGCCTTAAACATAAGGGGGCCATTGCTCCGGGATATGAAGCCGATTTTTTAATTATTGATGATCTTAAAAATATTCAAGTTGATTTGGTATTTAAAAGTGGGAAGCTCGTGGCCAAAAATGGAAAAATGGCTGCAAGGGCAAAGTCAACAACTTCTCCTTCTCCTTCAATTATTGACAGCATGAGGCTTAATCTGATTACAAGAGAGCACTTACAAATTAAGCTTAACGATGATAGCTTGGCCAACATAATTGGCATTATTCCCAACAGCATTGTGACAAAACATCTGATTGAAAAAGTTGATCTTAAGAATTGCCTTTTCCAAAGCAGCACAGAAAAAGACTTTTTGAAATTAGCAGTAATAGAAAGACATAGAAACACAGGTAATATTGGTGTAGGAATCATAAATGGATTGGGGATAAAAAACGGGGCAATAGCTTCAACAGTCGCTCATGATTCCCATAATGTCGTGGCAGCAGGAACAACAGATGATGACATCATAAAAGCCGTAACAGTAACCGCACAAATGAATGGCGGATTAGCAGTCGTTCAAAACGGGGAAATATTGGCTTCTCTCCCACTGCCAATAGCAGGACTAATATCTGATAAGCAATCATCAATCGTAAATGAGAGGTTAATGGAATTAAATAAGGCGTTAAGGAAAATCGGCTGTACGATGGAATTCAATCCGTTTTTAACCTTATCGTTTTTGGCCCTTCCCGTTATCCCAGAACTAAAGCTAACAGATATAGGATTGTTTGACGTAAAAACGTTCAAACATATTGACGTGAATTACAAACAGGAAATTTTTTAGTAACATTTTTGGGTGTGTGCGGATGAGTTCACACTCTTTCTTTTGAAATTATGTGAAAAAGGATTGATTACGAGCTTTTAATGGCAGTTATTTTGCAAGTTACATTAGTTATTTTGCAAATTTTAACGATATTTTTGCAAAGTTCACAATTACAGGAAACGAAAAATGGCTGGAAATCATTCTGGCCAAGCAAAAGTTACTTTTTGGTCATTTGTTCATTATTCAAGAGTGAGCGCGGACCAGGCGGTTTCATCTGCAAAATATCTTACCAGCTAGCCACTCCAGCCAGATCATACCGTCTGGCTAAATGCGCCCGTTTTTTTAATGAAAGTTCATCTTCAAGCCATATTCTGTATGTCGCTTGATCCTTTTCAAAATAATGCTCAGCATAGTTTTGGCCGGTGACCAGGATCATATGAAGGGTGTTTTTGCCCATCCCTTCGAAAAATCAAGACTAAAATGAAAAAAAAATAGAAGAAATAAGGTTCCCCACTTTGTGTATATGGACACAAAGTGGGGAACCGGTTCAGAGGAAACTGCCTACAAAACAGTTTCGTGTTGTTCGACAATCGGGCCATTTTGTGGAATAAAGAAAGGGATTTTTTATAAGAAGTCGAAGTTAATCTTAAGGACAAATAACAAAAAAGCAATGGTGGGGATTAAACATGAAAGTCATAGGTCTTATTGGTGGAATGAGCTGGGAATCTTCTGTTGAATATTATCGGATTATTAATGAAGAGGTGAAAAGAAGATTAGGAGGGCTACACTCGGCAAAATGTCTATTATACAGTGTTGATTTTGAAGAAATTGAACGTTTTCAGTCAAACGGTGATTGGAAAAAAGCCGGTGAAGTCTTGGGTGATGTTGCACTTTCCTTGGAAAAAGGGGGAGCTGACTTTATTGTCATTTGTACCAATACTATGCACAAGGTTATAGATGATGTACAATCAAAAATCAATATCCCCCTTTTGCATATAGCTGATGCAACAACAACGCAAATTAAAGAACAAGGAATTAGTTCTATAGGATTACTTGGCACAAAGTACACGATGGAACAAGACTTTTACAAATCACGTTTAGAGTCCAACGGTATAAACGTGATTGTGCCAAATGACAATGAGCGAGAGATTGTGAACAAGGTTATTTATGATGAGTTGTGTTTGGGTAAGGTTCATCAGGCATCAAGGGATTATTATAAAAAAGTTATCCAAGGTTTAATCGAATCCGGAGCTGAAGGAATTATATTAGGTTGTACAGAAATTGGATTATTGATCAAACCGGAGGATTCCGATGTTCCTCTATTTGACACAACTTATATACATGCACGTGAAGCGGTAAATATGTCCCTAAAAAAATAACGATTTTTCCGGTCCTATCGCATTCTTGATTTTCAGCAATCGGGCGCTTTAATGAAGGAACAAAAGTCTAATTTCTCGGTTTTATAAGCGAGAAACTAGGCTTTTTTTATTTGGATTTCCTTAACGTTGTAGATGCGCATTTGTGGCAGGACCCCTATAAGCCAAAGTAAGGAGCCTAGTAGACTACACCCCCTGAATTATACTCCCTAATAAATAACAGACTACTGTACGATATAAATGTTCCACGATATAATGATGAGAGTTTGTACCTGAGTAACTATTTATAAGAGCAGCGAGGTAGAGTATGAAAAAAACAACCACAGACATCATTTTTATCATTATTGGTGCCTTTCTTTTTGCGTTAGGTGTTAATTTATTTGTTATTCCGAACGAGCTTGGGGAAGGCGGAGTAACGGGTATCACAATTATTACCTACTATTTATTTGAGTGGTCACCAGGTTTAGTCAACTTAATTCTGAATGCATTTTTGTTAATTATTGGTTATAAATTTTTGAATAAGATAACAACGATTTATACGATTATTGCAGTGGTTTTTAATTCGCTTTTTCTTCATCTAACAGAAGGCTGGAATATTGCTTCTGATGAATTGATGGTGAATGCTATTTTTGGAGGAATCATTATAGGGGCTGGGATTGGCTTAATTATTCGGGTTGGCGGAACAACAGCAGGTACTACCATCTTAGCAAGGATTACACATAAGTTTTTAGGATGGAATATTAGCTATGGTCTATTGTTTTTTGATTTAATCGTTGCTTTTTCATCTTATTTTATCATTGGTGCAGAAAAGCTGATGCTGACAATTATTATGCTATATGTAGGAACGAAAGTGATGGAATTTGTAATCGAAGGCTTGAATCCGAAGAAGGCCATTACGATTATTTCCGATAAACCGAATGACATAGCCAAACAGGTGACTACATCAATGGACAGAGGGGTAACCGTATACTCGGGTCATGGTTATTACACAAAAACCCCAAAAGAAATTCTTTATATTGTTATTAGTAAGCAAGAAGTAATAAAGTTGAAACGAATTGTTCAATCTACTGATCCGAATGCTTTCATTGCTATACATGATGTTCGTGATGTGTTCGGAGAAGGATTTATTGATATTTCTAAAGCATAATAAACAGTCCCTTCAGAATTTGAAGGGACTGTGTGCTTATTATTTTGGTTTATCTAAAAATAACGTCTCACTCTATTCATATATTTTATATACTCTTCCCCAAATCTCTTGATACACCATCTTTCTTCTGAAAGAATAATCCAGTGCGCTGATATTTGGAAAACTATTAATAACCCAAGCAATATCCATGATTGTGTAAGCAATACACAACCCAAGAAGTAAATGAAATATGCAATGTACATAGGGTTACGGGATATTCGATATAACCCGTTTACATTTATCCCATTTATTTTAGGATTAGCATAATTTACTATAGATACCGCATATAAAACAATTCCTGAAATAAAGATTATTAGGCCGATATAAAACCTAAGTATAATTGGTATAACTGTCAAAAATGCATTCATTCTATCCCACCTTTTAGGTCTTTCATTTACAATTGAAGTTTATTGCTACATTATTTATATTACGATTACCCCAAAATATGTAGACTTACATTTATTCCAAACATATTCATCATCCGCACTTAAATACTTCACAAATATAACCCGCATTTTCCAAAGGTTACCTGTTCGTTTAACAAAAAACAATAATTAATTTCTAAAACAATAATATTAATTGATGCTATAATTGCTACCTCTTATTGAACCTGACCCTTAGATTTTAGCCCCAATTTACTTTGCGTTCTATAATATGACCCCTGTCACTATAGAACCATTTACATGAGAATTAGACTTCAATAAAATTAATAGTAGTTACACTTAGAGGGAAATGTTGGAGTAAAATTATTAACTTGTATTACAAAATGGACCATTGACTAAATAATTAAGGATACTTTCTGATACTTTTTTACTGGTACAATTTAATGATTACCCTATAGGGGGAATTTTACGTGGAGCCTTTAACAGATTTAATAGGAGAACTGAGGACATATAATCAGTGGGAAAACACTCATCAACATCAGTATGGTCAATTAATCTTTCCATTAGAAGGAAATCTTGTGATAAAAACTAAGATTCATAATCTACTATTAAACGATGATAAAATTTTCTTTTTACTTCCTAATTGCGAACATAGTTTTTTTTCAAAAACTTATAATAAGTTTCTGATTTTAAATATTCCTAAAACGTTCATTTCCTTAAAAAATCAGGATGGTTCAAGTATCGTTTATGATGTAAGTGAGAAATGGAAAGCAATAAGATATCTTGTATTAAATGAAATTAGTAAAGCTAACAATGACAATTCAGGATTGAGGGAACTTTTCTCATATGTATCGAGACAATTATATAACGAGCGAAAACCTCCATCTATTTTATTTATTCATCAAAATTACAATCAAAAACTTGGACTGAATACATTAGCTCAAATAGAAAATTATAATCCAACATACTACCTGGAATGGTTCTATAAGAATACAGGAAAAACTCCTTATCAATATATAACGGAAATTCGGGTAAAGAAAGCAAAAGAATTATTAGAACAAACTGACCTATCTCACTTAGAGATTGCAATTCAGATTGGATTTGAACATCAATCTTCCTTTACACGGGTATTTAAAAAAATCGAAGGAATAACTCCATCTCTTTACCGTAAATCGATCAGGGATAACTGAAGATTCGTAAAAAAAGCCTGAGTAAAGGAAAAATTTTAACTGCCAAACTGAGATAAAATTTATCTATAAAGAGACTTTATTGTAAGTAAAGGGGTGGTTAAAAATGTATTCTTTGTTGGGAATATTATTTACATTTATATGGGCAACTGGGTCGATTGCAATTAAATTTGGGTTGATGTCTGCTCCCCCGATAACACTAGCAACATTAAGATTATTGATAGCGGGAATGATGTTAATTATATATATTTATGGAATAAGATATAGGACTTATCGGATGCCAATGAAGTCAGAATGGATTCATTTAATTGTGTTAGGAATTTTAAACACTACGTTGTATATTGGAGGTACTTTTTTAGCTTTAAAACAAGTATCGGCGGGCTACTTTAATTTAGCGGTAACAGCTAACCCATTTGTTGTTTCATTATTTTCATGCTTATTATTAAAACAAACAATAAAAAAGAATGTATTGGTCGGAATGGTCATTGCAGCACTTGGTTTGTTAACGAGTACATATCCGGTATTCGTTCATAATTCCGCAACTTCCTTTGGTTTAATAATGCTGACTATCGGAATGTTATCAATGGCTTTTGGAAGTGTTTATTTTAAAAGGTGCAATTTAAGACTTCCGGGTATTGTAATAAATACTTGGCAAATATTAATTGGAAGTTTGTTTTTAATTCCTTTTTCTTATTTTCTTGAGAAAAACATAGATTTTAAGTTCGATGCTTACTTTTATGGCTCACTATTGTACTTAAGTCTAATAATTTCAATTCTAGGAATGATATTGTGGTTTTTTCTCCTAAAACATAATCCTGTAAAAGCAAATACTTGGCTATTTTTGTCACCTGTTTTTGGGTATATGTTAGCAGCTCTCTTTTTAGACGAAAAGCTTACTCTATATGATTTAATAGGAACATTGTTTATTGTACTAGGACTTTTTGTATCAGGTAATATAACCCTATTTAATAAAAATACCCTAAATTCGTTCAATATAAGACCTCTCAATCATAGAGACTAATTCTTTTGAATTTCAATTTTTCATTTTTATAGGAGGTAATAGTTTTGACCATAGCAACGATTGAAGATTTTCAAAAATTAGATATTCGTATTGGTACTGTAATAAGTGCTGAATCCTTTCCAGAGGCTCGTAAACCAGCAATTAAAATAGGAATTGACTTTGGTGAAGAATTAGGAATTAAGCAATCGAGTGCACAAATTACAAAAAGGTACACTCCAGAAATATTAATTGGTCGTCAAGTAGTGGCGGTTGTAAACTTTCCTCCACGTCGAATTGCTGGATTCAAATCTGAAGTATTGGTTATAGGTGGTGTTCAAGAAGAAGGTGATGTAATACTCTTAACGCCAGATAAGCCAGTTATAAATGGTACACCGATTGCCTAGAGTTTTGATGTTTATTGGGATTTAGAATAGAAATAAGTCGCTTCTTTATCGGGTACTTGTGTTCAAGAATGGGGCTTGCTATGGCAGCCCTTTTCTTATTCGAATAAAGGAGTTTAGTTGAAGAATGAATGGAATAAAATAGATTTATTTTTCGTAAAAAGATACTATATTGGTAGACATTATATGGAACTATTAATTTCACTTTTAGACGGAGGATAGCAATTTGGAGCAAACAATATATTTAATTAGACATGGGGAAACAGTTTTAAATACACAAGGAAGATACCAAGGTGAACTTGATTCTCCATTAACACAAGACGGAATCGAACAAGTGAAAAATATATCAAAGTTATTAAAACTTGTAATTGATGAGCCTAATGAATATGAAATTATTTCGAGTCCATTAGGTAGGACTTTGTAAAATTAATTCCTTAACTTTTTCATAGCTCATATATTAGATATTTTTTTCAACGCGTTTCCATGTAAGTTTATCTTCAGGCTTAAGTCCGTTAAATATAACAACGATGTCACCATCTATTAAGAAGAAATGGCAGCAGCAGCACATGGTTCAGTGTAATGAGTGAATTTACTGATATGATGAATGGATTTATTTACGAACTATTTGTTATAGAAGAATTTAGAGGGAAGGCGATTTCCAAACTGTTAATGAGAGCTGGTATTGACCATCTAAAACAAGATAGATACTCAGAAATCCGTCTAAGTGCATTCAACAAAAGTAACTCTATACTGAGTTGCTTTCACTTTTCCCAATTAACGATTGACACATTAGTTAACAGGTATTATAATTATCTCATATTCAAGATATTTTAATTCAAGATTTTTATGGGAGATGAAATGAATGGAGAGGAAGTGCACGAATTTACCCTTTCTGATATTAATGCAAACATCTAAAGCAATTCATGAGCGAATAAAGGAAGAAATGACAAAAAATAAGCTAAGTATAACGGAATTTTCTGTTTTAGAGGTTCTCTACCAAAAAGAGAAACAAACGATTCAAAAAATCGGAAATTGCATATTAATCTCAAGTGGTTCCATGACCTATGTTATAGATAAGCTAGAACAAAGAGGTTTATTAAGTAGAAATGCCTGTCCAGATGATCGTCGAGTTATACATGTGATATTAACTGATGATGGAAAGGAATTGATGGAGGAAATCATGCCGAAATATTATGAGTTAGTAGATAATATGTTTGATTCTTTAAATTCTAATGAGGCAGAGACATTGGTACATCTTTTGAAAAAAGTAAGGAATATAGTTTAAACTAGCATTTTTTAAAAAATTATATCTCGAATTCGAGATAAGATAAATGTTGGTTCATTTATCATTCGTAAATTAAAACAAATATTATGAGACTTTAATTTTATTAGTAGGAACAAAATAAGGTAAAGAGTTTCATGTTGATTTTACATTAAAAAGGAGTGTTAAAAAATGAGTAAGAAAATAATGGGTATCCACCATATCACAGCAATCGTCGGCCACCCTCAAGAGAATGTTGATTTCTATGCTGGGGTTTTAGGTTTACGTTTAGTTAAACAAACAGTCAATTTTGATGATCCAGGTACTTATCACCTTTATTTCGGAAATGAAGGAGGAAAACCTGGAACGATTATTACCTTCTTTCCATGGGCGGGAGCCCGCCAGGGAATCATTGGAGACGGTCAAGTAGGGGTTACTTCTTATGTAGTTCCGAAAGGTGCCATGGAATTTTGGGAAAATAGACTAGAAAAGTTCAACATTTCTTTTACTAAAATGGAACGCTTTGGAGAACAATTTTTGGAATTTGATGACCCACATGGACTTCACTTGGAAATTGTGGAAAGAGAAGAAGGGGAAGTTAATTCATGGTCATTCGGAGGGGTAACACCTGAAGTTGCCATCAAAGGGTTCGGTGGAGCTACTCTATTATCGGCTCAACCTAATAAAACAGCGGAACTTTTAGAAAATGTATTAGGACTAGAAAAAATTGGAACAGAGGGAGATTTTGTCCGTTTTCGTTCCTCAGCCGATATCGGCAATGTAATTGATCTAAAATTAACTTCAATTGGACGCGGTAAAATGGGTGTGGGAACAGTACACCACATTGCATGGCGTGCTATTGATGATGAAGATCAGTTAGATTGGAAAAAGTATGTTACTGCGAATGGCTATGGCGTCACACCTGTTCAGGATCGAAATTACTTTAACGCAATTTACTTTAGAGAGCATGGGGAAATTCTATTTGAAATTGCAACTGATCCTCCAGGATTTGCTCATGATGAATCCGTAGAGACAATGGGTGAAAAATTGATGCTGCCAGAACAGTATGAACAACATAGAGGACAGTTAGAACGAGCTTTGCTTCCGTTTGAAGTAAGAAAACTAGACTGATTATACGAAAAGGAATGATTTCTGTGCTCTCAATCGATCCAGCCTCATTGTCTGAAAGAGAAAATTATAAATTTCTAATTGGCAGCATTATACCCAGACCAATTGCTTTCGTCACAACGATTTCAAAAGACGGCGTTTTGAACGGTGCACCATTTAGTTATTTCAATATCGTGTCATCTAATCCCCCGATGATTTCATTATCTATTCAACGGTCAGGAGGGAGACATAAGGATACAGCGAGAAACATCATCGAGTCCAAGCAATTTGTGGTTCATATCGTTGACGAACAAAATGTTGAAAAGATAAATAAAACAGCAGCAAGCCTTTCCCCTGATCAAAGTGAAATTGAGTTAGCTAACTTAACTCCAGTCGAAAGTGTGAAAATATCAGTTCCTGGAGTTAAGGAAGCGAAAATCAGAATGGAATGTTCATTAGAGCACTCCTTAGAATTGGGAGGTCCGGAAACTCCAGGATGTGACATGATTATAGGAAAGGTTGTTCAGTTTCATATTGAGAGCGACATTTATGAAAACGGAAGAATCGATCCAATGGGCTTAACTGCTGTAAGTAGATTAGCTGGAAACTATTATGCAAAAATTGGTGAAATCTTTGAAATCGAAAGACCAAAATAATTCCTTATAAAATCCCATTGATGAAATGGAGAGGATAAAATGTCAAAGACAGCAGGTATCCATCATATCTCAGCGATGGTAAACGACGCCCAAAGAAATATAGACTTTTATGCAGGTGTGCTTGGGTTAAGGCTTGTTAAAAAAACGATAAATTTTGATCGGCCAGAAGTATATCATCTTTATTTTGGAAACGAAATGGGTCAACCAGGAACTATCATTACTTTTTTTCCATGGGCTAAACAGCTAAAAGGTCGAGTGGGTACAGGTCAGGTTGGTGTGACCAGCTATGTAATTCCGAAGGGCTCGGTTCCATTTTGGGAGAATCGATTGCGGAAATTCGGAGTTGAATTTACTTCCTCCATTCGTTTTGGGGAAACATATTTAAAATTTAATGATCCCGATGGACTCCAACTAGAACTGACAGAACGAGATGAAGGGCCAATGAACACTTGGAACTTTGGGGGAGTTCAAACTGAGAATGCCATTAAAGGATTTGGCGGTGCTGTTTTGTTTTCCGCACAGCCACATAAGACAACGGATGTTCTTGAAAATATTTTAGGGCTAGATTGCATTGGTCAAGAAAATGAATTTCTAAGATTTAAGTCTGAAGGAAATGTTGGAAACACCATTGATATTCACTTAAATCCTTCAGTCCGAGGGTTAATGGGAGCAGGAACGGTTCACCATATAGCATGGAGAGCGAAGGATGAAGAAGATCATCAAAGGTGGAGGTCAATTCTTTTAGAAAAAGGGTATTATCCAACAGAGATTATTGACCGAAATTACTTTAAAGCTCTTTATTTTCATGAAGAAGGGGGTATCCTCTTCGAAATAGCGACCGACCCGCCAGGTTTTGCGGTTGATGAACCTTCCAATGAACTTGGAAGAAAACTCATGCTGCCGTCTTGGTTAGAGTCAAAAAGAGAAGAATTACAAGAAACCTTACCACAGGTGGAGGTTCGTGTTCTGGAGGGAGATAAATAATGAAACATATATTCAATAAAGGCCAAGATCCAACAAAACCAACGTTATTATTGCTTCATGGTACTGGCGGCAATGAATTAGACCTGCTGCCACTTGCAGGAATGATCGATGATGAGGCAAATGTATTAAGCGTTCGTGGGAATGTATTAGAAAATGGGATGCCTCGGTTTTTCCGCAGATTAGCAGAAGGTGTCTTTGATGAAGAAGATCTAATTTTTCGAACAAAAGAATTAAATGAGTTTCTTGATGAAGCAGCAGAAGAGTATGGTTTCGACCGAGATAATATTATCGCAATTGGATACTCAAATGGAGCGAATATAGCAGCAAGTTTATTATTTCATTATCAAAATGCATTAAAGGGTGCGATTCTTCATCATCCAATGGTACCGAGAAAAGGAATGGATCTTCCTGACTTATCAGGTAAGTCTGTGTTTATTGCAGCTGGGACAAATGATCCGATCTGCTCGCCAATGGAATCGGCTGAACTACAAGAATTATTAGAAAATGCAAATGCAAAGGTAGAACTTCATTGGGAAAATAGAGGTCATCAATTAACAATGCAAGAAGTAGAAGCCGCTGCGACTTGGTATCGTACGGTAATGATCAAATAAATATTAGGTTAACGGAGAGGTAGAAAATGATGGTAAAAAACGAAATTGGAGCACTTATTTTACGAGTAACACTAGGGGCATTATTTTTAATTCACGGGATTGTAAAGTTTCAAGGTGGAATTGAAAATATCGTCGGATGGTTTGAAAGCATGGGATTACCAGGATTTATGGCATATGGAGTTGCTTTGCTCGAAATCGTGGGTGGTGTCGCGTTAATTATTGGATTAGCAACAAGATTTATATCTGCGTTGTTTGTACTACTAATGATAGGAGCCACACTAAAGGTGAAACTTGCGGTTGGTTTATTAGGAAATGGTCAAATGGCTGGATATGAGTTAGATTTAGCATTTTTCGCAATGGCAGTTTATCTTGTAATCAATGGGAGCAAATTATTATCAGTTAGCCAATTGATTTTCCATAAAGATTCAAATGAGTTCAATAGAGTTGCTTAATAATTTTAAAAGAGGTGTTGGTGATCCTTGCTGAGTATAAAACTGTCTATCCGACTTAATGAATGAAGTTGCATCAATAGAAAACCCTCATATTTTTTAATAAAAAACTAATCGGAACTCCGATTAGTTTTTCTAGTTTTTAGACATACGATTTTTTAATTTTTTTTGATATATTTTTCTATTCCTTTATATACTGTTTTTGTTTTTATTAAATAATACCATTCAAGCAGTTAAGAATAGGTATAAATAATTTTTTGAGGGTAATTTTAAAAAATAGTAAACAAAAAAGGATGATATCTAATGGAGAAAAAGTTGTTAAATTTACTTACTGGTTTGTGTGTAGTTGCCCTGCCATTCTTATTTAGAGGTTCAAAAATGAGAGAAAATCTTCTAATTTTCTTCTCGAAAGGGGTTCTTGCGACTCTGATTGATGCTTATGTTGTCGGAACCCAAAAAATAGAATATCCAGTTCGTCCTTTTGGGAATATTTTTAAAACTAATATTATTTTTGACATCTTGTTTTTTCCTATTTTAAGTGTCATTTGGGTGAAAATGTCCTATAATGATAATTTTTGGAAAATTCTGTTGAAAAGTTTGGTGTTTAGTGTTCCGATGAGCATCGGTCAGTGGTATTTTGAAAAGAATTCTAGATTATTTAAATGGAAAAAATGGTCCCCATTCCATACATTCGGTAGTGTGAGTTTTACTTTATTTACGATTAGGGGTTTGGTGGGATTAATAAAAAAGTTAGATAAATTAAAGGGTAATCAAAATATAACCGAATAATAAAGGTTGATATTATGAAAAAAACGTATAAGTTAGAAGCAATTCTTTGGAGTATTGCCTTTCCAGGTTTTGGTCAACTATTAAATGGTCACCTTTTAAAAGGAGTTTTGTTTATCCTTTTAGAATTCATCATTAATGTAAACAGTTTATTTAATCAAGCTATCATGTTTAGTTTTCTTGGGAAGATAAATGATGCTGCCAGAGTGGTTGATTACCAATGGCTTATGTTTTATCCATGTGTTTATATGTTTGCAATGTATGATGCCTATAAATATGCGGAAGGTGAGAATCCACGGTTATCGTTTATCCCATTCGCTTTTGGAGCCTATTTTGTCACAGTAGGTCTTATGTACTCACCAAAATTATTTTTCGGTATATCATTTGGCCCTATTTGGCTTCCTATATTGTCTTTGATACCTGGGTTAGGAATTGGATTTATAATTCGTTATATATTAATAAAAATTACTTCTAAAACCAATTATGGTGGGAGACCTTCTTAATTTAAAAAGAGCCTATCAACATGGGCTTTTTTTTGAGGCACATTAGCTGGGTTATTTGTTTTTGATTATCATCCAAATGAGAAACGGGCAGCTTATTAAGGTAAATTAGAATGAGGCTCAGAAGATTGCGTGGAAAAAGAATTTTTCTATTCAATAGATTTAAAAGGATAATACAGTAGATGGAGGGGAACAAGATGGACAGTCAAAATTGCGATTTTTCACCAATGAAACAAAATCTAGTAGATGGAATTCAACACCTAATTCATCAACTTCAATCAAATTTAAACGTACTCGGAAACGAAGACTATTGTGTTCTGGGAAGTCTAGAGGATGTTAAAGAACAGCTGAATTCAATTGAATCAATGGCGGCTTCTTTTTATTTAAATTGTTATTTATCGTCCTTTACTGACACATATGAGGATTTAACCGCTACAGCTCAGCATCTATCAAAACGTAAACATGGTGGGTTGATTGTAATTGAACGAAGTGACTCTATTGACAACATTATCCAAAAGGGAACAACTATAGGTGCAATGGTAACACCCAAGTTATTAGAATCCATTTTTTATCCGGGTAACCCGTTGCATGATGGGGCAGTATTAATCAGAGGTAACGTAGTTTATTCAGCAGCTAATATACTTCCATTAACGAAGATGATTACAGAAAAAAAACTTGGCACACGTCACCGTGCTGCTATAGGAGTATCGGAACAAAGTGATGCTCTTGCACTGGTGGTTTCTGAAGAAACAGGTAAAATTTCATTTGCCTTAAACGGAAAATTATATCCGATTAACACGACACAACAAATTGTGTTCTAGGTAACTAAAAGGATTAGGAAAAATTTATCAGGAGGATTTTTATGGCTAAGAAATTATTGATATTGATGATTGCAGCTTATATGGTAGTAATGACTCCCATTTTGACTTTTGCTCAAGTCATCCATGAAGTGAAGTCAGGAGATAGTCTTACCAAAATATCAAAGCAATACAAAATTGACAGTGATGAACTTGCTAAACTAAATGGTTTAGCTAAGAATAGCCAATTAGTCCTTGGCCAGGCGATGTTGATACCTGGTTCAACTTATTTTGTGCAAGCGGGTGACAGTATATGGGCGATTGCTAATCGTCATGCCATTAGCGAAGAAACATTAATGCAACAGAATCATTTAAAGAGTCGTGTCATTGTGCCCGGTCAGAAATTAAGTATTCCCCGTCCTCCAAAAATGAATGTATGGACCGGAACCTATTTTGTTCCAAAAGATAAGAATACCAACGCTTGGATGCTGAATAATTATAAAAAGACTCTTTCAAGTATTTTCGTGTTTGAGTATCGTTCCGATGAACAAGGTAACATCATTGAAACACCTGAAAACCAGGCACATAAGATTGCTTGGAAAGAGAACCTCTCACCATATGCTACAATTACAAATTTAAGTAAAAAAGGGTTTGATCCAAATCTTACACATCGATTAATAAGTACACCTTGGTTAAGAAAAAAGCTGGTTAATAATATTTATTCCCTATTGGATAGTCATGATTACAAAGGGATTGTCGTTGACTTTGAACAGGTGAAAACGCAAGATCGAGATAACCTAAATCTGTTTATTAAAGAATTAGCTGCAAAGCTTCATCCAGCAGGAATGGAAGTTATGATGGCCGTTCCCCCAAAAGAAGGAGATCGGGTCCCATCCTATTCCACAGCTTATGATTACAAAACGCTAGGGAAATACCTGGATAAAATGTTTTTGATGACATATGATTGGCATTGGCCTGGGGGTCCTTCTGGTCCAATTGCCCCAATAGACAGAGTCAAAGCCACGCTGGATTATGCTGTCTCAGTTGTTGATAGATCAAAGCTGATGCTGGGAATTCCACAATATGCGTATGATTGGGTAATAGGAAGTAATAAGCGTTCTGGCTCTGCTTATTCGACCCAACATGCCATTGATATATATACTGGATATCAAAGTCCGATTCACTATGATGAAAATGCTGCTGCCCCATCGTTTCGTTATGTTGATAATAAAGGAAAGTTACATGAAGTGTGGTTTGAAGACCCACGAAGCTTACTTGCTAAACTCCGTGTTATTCGACAATATGGATTAGCGGGGATGGGCTGCTGGCACCTTGGTCTAACTATGCCTCAGACCGAGGAAATGATACTAGATGAATTCAATGTGTATTGATTATAATAAATTATTATTAATTCGGGATATTTATTCTAAGAAGAAAATAAAAAGGAAAATCAATAATAATGAAAAACTAATCGGAAATTTCCCGATTAGTTTTTTGTAACAACCTCGAATAAACCAAAAATTAAATATCTTTAATTTGAAGTAATTTACTTGACGACGATTATTTTAAGAAATATTATAGTTACAAAAAGTAACTTTAAATCTAAAGCTACTTAAATAAAGAAAAGTTATAATTCGTGTAATGAACAATTTTTTTATATGTTTAACATATGAAGGAATTGGCTGCTAATTAATTGGAGGTAAAAATCCTTGAATGATAAAAAAGTGGTTGGAGAAAAGGCTGTAGAATACGTGAAAGATGGTATGGTAGTTGGACTTGGAACGGGGTCTACTGTATTTCATACCATTATTAAGCTTGGAAAATTGGTTGAAGAGGGACTGTCTATTAAAGGGATTCCAACTTCAAACCAAACGGAGAAATTGGCAATAGAAGTAGGAATCTCACTTGTTACGTTTAAGGAAGTAGAACAAATTGATTTGGCAATCGATGGTGCAGATGAAGTTGATGATGATTTTAATCTCATTAAAGGAGGAGGAGGAGCCCTTTTAAGAGAGAAAATTATCGCAAAAGCAGCTAAATCTTTTATCGTTATAGCCGACCCTCACAAAAGGGTGAGTAAATTAGGGTCATTCCCACTTCCAGTAGAAGTGGTGCCTTTTGGATATGAAATGACGATGAAGCATATCCAAAATCTTGGATGTAGCCCACAGCTAAGACATAACAATGGAATCCCATTTTTAACCGATAATGGCAACTATATTATTGATTGCATATTCCCCACAATAGGCCAACCTGGTGAACTCGAGAAAAACTTGAATCTGATCCCGGGTGTTGTCGAAAATGGACTTTTTGTTGGAATGGCCGATAAAGTCATTACCTTGAATAGAGAAAACAGCATTATCATTAATGGAAGAGTATAAGTTATTGACATAAAACAGAAAAAGTATTACAATTATCTCATGTTCGA
This sequence comes from Neobacillus sp. NPDC097160, assembly GCF_044762155.1. Taxonomy (NCBI): domain Bacteria; kingdom Bacillati; phylum Bacillota; class Bacilli; order Caryophanales; family Bacillaceae; genus Neobacillus; species Neobacillus sp. NPDC097160. Next base: position 32,969 of record NZ_JBIWDU010000016.1, read on the forward strand.
GATATTTAAATTCGAGATAATGTGTTGGAAGTGGTTTAATGAAAGGAATATTGCAGAAACCAGGAACATATCAACTCATCAAACGAATTCATGAAGGAACAATGGAAAATATGGACGGAAATTAATTGTTACTCTTTTTTTGCCCATAAGGTTACTTTTTATACACATGTTACTTTTTGTTTTAAAAATTTATTATATAAAAAATAAAAAGTGAGGTTTTTATAATGAACTTGTTAGAATCAAAGGTTATCCAAACTAAGTTAGAAAAGGAAATATTTATTGACGAAATATCAAACATTGAACTTAGTGGTTTTCAATATCCAAATAAGAACTTTCCTTATTATGAAATGATGGTTGGCGTAGATTTAATGCGGATACGGAATAATGAATTTTATGGAACGAAAAAAAGCTACTTTGGTTTAAGAATTACAGAGGATTTACAATCTATCGTTATATTTAATCCGGATCAACAAAGTATCTTTGCAGTTAAGAATGAACTGGAAAAGCAGGCTGCAATCGAACTAATTGATTATTTATTAATTGAATCTCCAAAATTCAAGGAATTAGTAAGACAAATGATCTATAATAATAAACAAGCAAACGTTGTTAGTGATATAGAAATCCAGGAAAATAATGCAAAACTTTCAGTGTTAGAAGGATTATTAAACGTTCCTAATCTAGTTGTTAAAATTGCTGTACAAAAGAAAAATATAGCTTGTTGATAATTTTTTTCTGATTCCAATAAAAAGGAGAGTGAGATATTTGATTGAAGAACAGGCAGAACTTTGTCCGGAGATTGAAAAATCTTTTGAATTAATTGGAAAAAGATGGACGGGGTTAATTATTTATGTGTTATTTAGTGGTCCAAAACGCTTTAGTGAAATTCATACGATGATACCTGATTTAAGTAAGCGAGTGCTAACGGAGAGAATGAAAGAATTGGAAGAGCATGGGATTGTATTACGTCATGTAATTCCTGAAAGGCCAATAAGAACAGAATACTTATTAACCAAAAAAGGAAATGAGCTGGCAAAAATTCTCGGACCTATTAGTCAGTGGGCCATTAAATGGATGAAAGTAATAAAGTGAGGCAATCCCAAAAGTACAATCTTTTGGGATATTTATTTGTTGATTTAACCTTGAAAACTTCAATGATTTACCAGTTCACAAATTAGACACAAATATCTTGACGAATGAATAAAAAAGTTTTATTATGGTTACATAAAGTTACCTAGGAACAAAAATACTAAAAAATATTATGGTATTTGTAGGCGATAGGGGCTTTTCTTTTTCAGTAATATCTCGAATTAAAGAATTTCAAATTGAGGGCAATTTAAGCGGATATAGGAATAAGTTTAAAAAGTTGTCGAAAGGAGAGGCAGGACATGATCGAAGTAACGGTTACAGTTTCATTTAAAGGAAAAAATTATAAAACAAATGTCATTGCTAAAAAAGGTATAACCAATAAAGCAATTAAGAATATTGCCGAAAAACAGGTATTAAAACAATGGAGTGAATAAATTGTCAAATTAAAAATCTAATAACGAAGGGGGAATATAAGATGGACAGGAATTTTTCAATGGAACTTGTTCGAGTCACTGAAGCCGCGGCTTTAGCTGCTGGAAGATGGATGGGTAGAGGGAAAAAAGACGAAGCAGATGAAGCAGCAACTCAGGCAATGAGAGACATGTTTAATTCCATTCATATGAGAGGTACCGTTGTTATTGGTGAAGGGGAGATGGACGAGGCCCCTATGTTATATATTGGTGAACAACTAGGCATAGGTGATGGACCTAAAGTAGATATTGCTGTTGACCCATTAGAGGGAACCAATATTGTTGCTGCAGGAACATGGAATGCACTTGCTACTATAGCAGTCGCAGAGCATGGAAATCTATTACATGCACCAGACATGTATATGGAAAAAATTGCTGTAGGGCCTGAATCTGTAGGGAAAATTGATATTAATGCACCAGTCATAGACAATCTAACAGCAGTCGCAAAGGCAAAAAATAAAAATATTGAAGACCTAGTTGTGGCTATTTTAGATCGTGAACGACATAAAAAAATGATTCAGGAAATTCGTGATTCTGGAGCAAGAATTAAACTTATGCAAGACGGTGATGTGGCAGCTGCCATAAATACAGCATTTGAAAATACGGGTGTTGATATCATGCTTGGTTCAGGGGGCGCCCCTGAAGGTGTATTGGCTGCCACCGCATTGAAAAGCTTAGGAGGAGAATTCCAAGGCAAGCTTCTTCCACACACAGAAGAGGAAAAAATTCGTTTAAAGAAAATGGGCATTAACGACTTTAATAAAGTTTTATTAATGGATGACATTGTGAAAGGCGATGATGCTTATTTTGTAGCAACAGGTGTAACAAATGGTGAACTTCTGAGAGGTGTCCAATATAAAGGGAATGTTGGGACAACACATTCTGTAGTTATCCGTGCTAAGACTGGGACAGTTCGGTTTATCGAGGGACAACATGGTTTAAACAAGAAATAAGAAGAATTAACAGTGAAAATAATTTGAAGAAAGCAGCAGCAAGGAGGAATGAATATGAATGGAATGACTTTCGTCTTATTTGGCGCAACAGGTGATTTAGCGAAACGGAAAATATTCCCTGCCTTATATAATTTATATCATGATCAAAAAATGCCTCAGTCCATTTCAATCATTGGCCTAGGTAGACGTGAAATGTCCGATGGTAAGTTTCAAAATCATGTTGAGCAATCAATCAAGACATTTTCGAGGCGCGTTGTGGATAATGGCGACAAAATGGAAGCTTTTCTTGGTGCATTTCGTTACCAGACTCTCGATGCAACAAACGCGGATGACTATGGGAAGCTTTTAAATCTCGTTCAACAACGTGAAAGTGAACTAAATATTCCCGGAAATCGAATGTTCTACCTATCTGTCGGACCATCTTTCTTTGAGACAATCGCCTTGAATATTAAAGGAAGTGGATTAGGTTCTACAAAGGGGTGGAAACGACTAATCATTGAAAAACCGTTTGGACGAGATTTAGAGTCAGCTCGGGAGCTAAATGCAAACTTAAGTAAAGCTTTTGAAGAAGATGAAATCTATCGAATTGATCATTACCTAGGTAAGTCAATGATTCAAAACTTAGGAGATTTACAATTTTTAAATCCTGTCATTCAAACCCTATTGAACAATCAGCATATTGCAAATGTCCAAATTACGGCAAGTGAAACGGTTGGGGTTGAGGAACGCGCAGGATATTATGATCAATCTGGTGCCATTCGCGATATGGTCCAAAATCATATGCTGCAAATCTTAATGATGACAGCCATGCATATGCCAAAGAAAATCAGTCCGCAGGAAATTCGAAATGAAAAGAAGATAGTGATCGAATCTGTTCGCCACATAAAGAAAGAAGATGTAATCCTAAATGTTGTTCGTGGTCAATATCGTTCAGGAGAGATAGTGGGGCAGCCAGTTATATGTTATCGAAATGAACCGGGAATTGAAGCTTCCTCCCAAAATGATACCTTTGTGGCAGCAAGACTTTGGATTGACAATCCATTTTGGCAAGGGGTGCCATTCTATATTCGAACTGGAAAAAGAATGGCTGAGAAATCTACACGGATTGTCATTGAATTCAAAAATGCAGGTCATAAGGGTTCGGCAAAAAAAGTGGCATCCAATCTTTTGATTATCGAGATCGGTCCAAATGAAAAAGTAACCTTACAACTAAACAGCAGGAATCCTAGAAATGGAAAAGTTGAACCCGTGAAAATTGGTTTTTCAACTGAACAAAAAGAAGTACCTGAAGCATATGAACGTTTGATATTTGATGCTATTCGTGGGGATTCTACGTTCTTTGCTCATTGGAAAGAGGTAGAATTGTCATGGGAATGGGTACAGCCTATTCTTGAGGCCTTTAATGAAAATCTCTTACCCCTTCATTTATATCCAGCAGGTTCCAATGGCCCTAAGGCAGCAGATCGATTGCTTGAAGAGGACGGATTCAAATGGTGGCTGGATGATGAAAAGGTACAAGATTTAAGTGAGTCCGTTCAAGAATTAGTGGCACAATAAGAAAGTTCCGAGGAGGAAGGAAATTTTATGAGTAGAGCAATTGAAACGTTAGCTGTGAATACGATTCGTACTTTATCAATCGATGCCATCAACCGTGCAAACTCTGGTCATCCAGGCTTGCCAATGGGAGCAGCACCAATGGCTTATGCACTTTGGGCAAATCATTTATCACATAATCCCAATCATTCAAAATGGTTCAATCGTGATCGCTTCGTTTTATCAGCTGGTCATGGTTCTAGTATGTTATATAGCTTGCTCCATCTTAGCGGCTATGATGTCTCTATCGAAGATCTGAAAAGCTTTCGTAAATTAAACAGTAGAACCCCTGGTCACCCTGAATTTGGTCATACGGATGGTGTTGATGTAACAACTGGCCCATTAGGACAAGGAATAGCCAATGCTGTAGGGATGGCAATGGCAGAAGCGCATTTAGCTGCGAAATTTAATAAAGATGCATTCCCAGTGGTTGATCACTATACGTACACATTAGTTGGCGATGGTGATTTATCGGAAGGTATTTCCTATGAAGCCATGTCAATGGCTGGCCATATGAAACTAGGAAAGTTAATTGCTTTATATGATTCCAACGATATTTCACTTGATGGGGAATTAAATCTTTCCTTCTCTGAAGATATTAAAAAAAGAGCGGAATCCCTTCATTGGCAATATCTTCGAGTAGAAGATGGAAATAATGTCGAAGAAATCACAAAAACCATTGCAGAAGCTAAATTAAATCAAGAGCAGCCAACTTTAATCGAAGTTAGAACGATTATCGGTTTTGGCAGCCCTAAAGTTGCCGGGACGAATAAAGCACACGGTAATCCACTTGGAGCTGAGGAAGCGAAAGAAACCAAAAAGGTGTATGGCTGGGAATACGAAGAAGATTTTTATGTACCGGAAGAAGTAAAAGCTCACTTTGAAGCACTGAAACAAAATGGAGTGCAAGCTGAAAATAAATGGGATGAATTGTTCAAAGCCTATAAAGAAGCGTATCCTCAACTTGCAAGTGAACTAGAGGATGCAATAGAAGGAAAAGTATTGATCGATGTAAAAGATATCTTAACTTTCAATCCTGAAAAAACTGTTTCAACACGTGTTGCTAGTGGTGAAGCCATCAATCATTTTGTGAAATTGGTTCCTGCTATTTTTGGAGGAAGTGCAGACCTTTCTCACTCTACTATGACTGATATCAAAGGGGAAGCGGCTTATGCTGTTGAATCTTTTGCTGGCAGAAACGTATACTTTGGCGTTCGTGAACATGCAATGGGAGCGGCTGGTAACGGAATGGCGCTTCATGGCGGCGTGAAGCCATTTGTAAGTACTTTCTTTGTTTTTAATGATTACTTACGGCCTTCGATTCGTTTGGCAGCCCTGCAAAAACTACCTGTTACTTATGTATTTACACATGATTCTATTGCTGTTGGTGAAGACGGCCCGACACACGAACCAATTGAACAGTTGACTTCTCTTCGTGCTATTCCTGGTCTTACAGTTATACGTCCTTCTGATGCAAATGAAACAGCGAGTGCTTGGGCATATGCACTTCAAAACACAGATGGTCCGGTAGCACTGATACTTAGCCGTCAAAATTTACCGGTATTTAACGAAACAAAAGCAAATATCGAAGATATGTCAAAAGGCGCTTATGTGTTGGCAGAAACCAATAAAAATCCAGATGTTATCTTAATCGCAACAGGCTCTGAAGTAGCATTGGCTGTGAATGCAAAAACTGAACTTGAAAGAGAACATGTATCCGTTCGTGTGGTTGCTATGCCAAGTTGGGAACTTTTCAATCGCCAATCTGACCAATATAAAGAGTTTGTGCTTCCATCTACCATAAAAAAACGAGTGGCAATTGAAATGGGGATCTCTCTTGGCTGGGAACGCTATGTAGGACAAGAAGGAAAAATAATCTCTATTGAGACATTCGGTGCATCTGGAACAGGAGCGGCTGTCATGGAGTTATTTGGATTTACGACTGACAATGTTGTTCAAACAACCAAAGGACTATTAAATTCTTAAAAGTGAAACATACTATTTTATGTAAAGATACATTTGAGGAGGAAGAAAAATGCAACTAGGATTAATTGGATTAGGTAAAATGGGGCTAAATCTAGGTAAAAACTTAATTGACCATAAGCATCAAGTTGCAGCATATGATTTAAATCCAAATGCTGTAGAGGAAATACAACAATATGGAGCAAAAGGTACTACTAATCTAAGTGAGTTGTTCCAATCATTAGTCAAACCAAGAGTAATTTGGATCATGGTACCACACACTGTTGTGGACTCAGTGCTTAGTGAAATCACACCGTTTTTAGAAAAAGGCGATATTGTAATCGAAGCTGGAAACTCTCATTATAAAGAATCCATTCGCCGTTATAACCAACTAAAAGAGATAGGTGTTAGCTATATGGACGCTGGAACATCTGGCGGAATGGCAGGAGCTCGTAATGGTGCGAACTATATGGTAGGTGGAGATCCGGAAGCCTGGGCGGTTGTCGAACCTATTTTCCGTGATACAGCTGTAGAAAATGGTTATATATTTACAGGTAAAGCGGGGGGCGGCCATTTCCTTAAAATGGTTCATAATGGAATTGAGTATGGCATGATGGCTGCAATAGGTGAAGGATTTGAGGTATTAGAAAAAAGTGAATTTGATTACGACTATGAGAAAGTAGCCCGAGTATGGAATAACGGTTCTGTTATTCGCTCATGGTTAATGGAATTAACCGAAAAGGCATTTTCAAAAGATGGGAAACTGGATGAAATCAAAGGTATTATGCATTCTTCCGGTGAAGGGAAATGGACGGTTGAAACGGCTCTAGATCTTCAAGTCGCCGCGCCAGTTATCACCATGTCCTTGTTGATGCGTAATCGTTCATTAGAAAATGATACATTTACAGGAAAAGTTGTCGCCGCTCTTCGCAACGAGTTTGGTGGACATGCTGTAGAAAAAAATTAAAAACTATTATTTAAATGGAGGAATATGATCATGAAATTTTTTATCGATACTGCAAACCTAGTGGATATTAAAAAGGCTTATAAAATGGGTGTATTATCTGGTGTAACAACAAATCCATCGTTAGTTGCGAAAGAAGGTGTGAAATTCGAAGATCGGATTGAGGAAATTCTCCAAGCCGTACCTGAAGTGGAATCTGTTTCTGCGGAAGTATCACCATATGCCGAAACAGCTGAACAAATGATTGCAGAAGCGGAAGAGCTAATCAAAATTAATGGCGGGGATGAAAAAGTCACCATTAAAGTTCCGATGACAGTTGCAGGCTTAGAGACTACTCGTTATCTTGCCAAAAAAGGCGTTAAAGTCAATGTAACACTGATCTTCACAGTGAACCAGGCGCTATTAGCAGCTCGTGCAGGGGCAACATATGTTTCACCATTCCTAGGCCGTCTAGATGATATTTCTGAAGACGGTGTACTATTAGTATCGAAAATCGCAGAATTATTCCGGATTCATAACTTGGATGCCCAAATCATTGCTGCATCCGTCCGTCACCCTGACCATGTAACACGTGTAGCGATGGCAGGTGCTCATATTGCTACAATCCCTTACAGTGTCATTGAGCAACTTACTAAACACCCATTAACAGACCAAGGCATTGAAAAATTCGCAGCGGATTGGGCAAAAGCACCTAAAAACTAAGTTATATTTTTAGAGTATCCAGCTTAAGATAGTTCATTAGAGATCAATCGGCTAATCTCCGATTGATCCACATCATAAGATGATATTAGGAGGATCTACAATGACTATTTCTTTTGATTATTCAAACGCGTTATCATTCATGCAACAAAATGAAGTTGATTATTTAGATGAATTCGTGAAAGTTGCCCATAATAGGTTACACGAAAAGAAAGGGCCAGGGTCTGATTTTCTTGGATGGGTCGATTTACCAAATAACTATGATAAAGAAGAATTTTCAAGAATAAAAAAAGCTGCTGAAAAAATTCGCAGTCATTCAGAGGCCTTGGTTGTAATTGGGATCGGAGGCTCATACTTAGGGGCAAGAGCTGCCATTGAAGCACTATCGCATACCTTCCACAATCAAATGAGTGGTACAACTCAAGTATATTTTGCAGGTAATAACATTAGTTCTACATATATTACACATTTACTTGAATTATTAGAAGGGAAAGACATTTCGATAAATGTGATTTCAAAATCTGGAACAACAACCGAACCAGCTGTTGCCTTTCGTATTTTCCGTGACTACATGGAGAAGAAATACGGAAAAGAAGAAATGAAAAACCGCATTTTTATTACAACAGATAAAGAAAAAGGAGCTCTTAAAACATTAGCAGATGCAGAAGGATATGAAACATTTGTTATTCCTGATGATGTCGGTGGAAGATATTCCATTTTAACTGCCGTAGGTCTCTTGCCAATCGCGACAGCTGGCCTTGATATCGATCAAATGATGGCTGGGGCAATGGCAGCTGCTAAAAAATACAATAACCCAGAGCTCTCAACAAATGAAAGTTACCAATATGCAGCAGTTCGTAATGCTCTTTACCGTAAAGGAAAAACAATAGAACTTCTAGTAAACTATGAACCATCTCTTCATTATGTTTCTGAATGGTGGAAACAATTAAATGGTGAGAGTGAAGGAAAAGATCAAAAAGGACTATTTCCTGCTTCTGTTGACTTTTCTACAGATTTACACTCGATGGGACAATATGTACAAGAGGGGCGACGTGACTTAATTGAAACGGTTCTTCAGGTGAAGAAGCCAAAAATTGAGTTAACCATTAAAGAAGATCCAGATAATATTGATGGCTTGAACTTTCTAGCTGGAAAATCAATGGATGAAGTAAATAAAAAGGCGTTTCAAGGGACCGTCCTGGCACATGTGGATGGCGGAGTACCAAATTTAGTCGTTGAATTGGATGAATTAAATGAATATGCCTTCGGTGAAATGGTGTACTTCTTTGAAAAAGCTACGGCTATAAGCGGGCATTTGTTAGGTGTCAATCCATTTGATCAACCAGGTGTAGAAGCATATAAAAAGAATATGTTTGCTTTGCTTGGCAAACCGGGATTTGAAGCGGAAAAAGAAGTTTTATTAAAACGTTTATCTAAATAACCTCAGCATATTACATGTGTAAAACCATCCTCTTTTTAGGGGATGGTTTTGCATATAAACTATTATCCTGCTTGAGGAATTGAATTTTCACTATGTAAATGTATTTAAAACATTTTAGTAAACTTATAGAAAAACAAATGAAGTGGGGCAATTGGTGATGTCAATCGGTGCAAAATCCAAATTAAAAAAGGACATTTTTGAGCTTATTTGGAATAATACAGCAGATGCCATTTTTACAATCGGTCATGACGGTTCTGTCATTGATGCTAATCGGTCCTTTGTGGAACTCTTTGGCTATAGTGTTGAAGAACTAAAAGGTCTATCGTTTCCACCGTTCTTTTCACATATAACAAAAGAAGAACATCAAGAAATGTTGCAGCATCTTCGAGATGGTAAAAACTATCCTTATGTTGTTTCAAAAAGAAAACATAAAGATGGAACGATATTAGATGTAATAGCATCCTACGGTTCAATTAATAATCAATCTATTCTTGCTGTTGGAATGTACAAAAATTTCACTGATCAAATGAAGATTCAGCGTAAACTTGAACATTTAGCCTTTCACGATCCTTTGACAGGGCTTAAAAATAGAAGGAAATTTGCTGAGATCGTGAATGCTTCTATAAAAGAAGCGGAAATGAAAAATGGGAAAATAGCGATTATGTATATTGATCTTGATAATTTCAAATCAATCAATGATTCTTTAGGACATAATGTTGGAGATGAATTACTCCAACATTTTGCAAATAGGCTAAAATTAAGCGTTAGAAAGAATGATGAGCTATGTCGTATTGGAGGAGACGAGTTTCTCGTACTTCTTAATAATATTTCGAACAATAAACAAATAGAAAAAATTGCTGAGAGATTGCACTACACATTAATATCACCTTATACGATAAATAATAAAACATTTGATGTTACCACAAGCATAGGCATATCTGTATACCCAGAACATGGATTAAGGGGAAGAGATTTAATCTCTATGGCAGATCATGCGTTATATAGGGCAAAAGAAAGGAAAAATCAGGTTGTTTTTTATTCGATAAACAAGTGATTTTTTTACATTTACTGCGTTAGAGAACTGGGCGGATTATCCAAATTGATCGTTTAGTGGAAGATACAGTAATTCTAACAGAAACGTTTAGAAGTACTCATGAAGTGAAAGAAGCAACATATGACTTATAAATAGAGGCAAATAAGAACAACCGGGAGAAAAGCCAATCCCGGTTGTTCTTATAGTTGAACATCGAAGTGCTGGTCGATGTACTGACAAGTTTTCACGAGAGAAGTTGTTAACTTTTCTTCATTACCATAAAAACGAGTAGATGGCAGCGGTATGGAGACGGCGCTTAGATTTCTCATACGATCGTAGACAACTGCGCCTACCGCACAAATCCCATTGATATGCTCCTCCCTTGAAAAAGCAACGCCCTCTTTTCGGACCACTTCTAATTCCTTCAACAATTCCTCCCGATTCGTAATCGTATTTTCAGTGTACTGTGTTAGATGCTCCGGAAGCAATTTCTCAACCTCAGCTATAGGTAATGAGGCGAGTATAGCCTTTCCGTTAGCCGTGCAATGTAATGGAAAGGCTGCACCGGGTTGTGAAGTCGCCTGTAATGGATGTGCTGCGATGATCTGATCCACGAAAAGCACTTTTCCGTTATCTAATATAGAAAGGTCGACTGTTTCATTTACTTTTTTTGATAACTGGATTAAAAATGGTCTAATTTCTTCTCTTAGATCGCTATGGACAGCTGCGGCAAGCATCGCGATCTCAGGTCCGAGACGGATTCCGCCTTTCTTGGTAGCTGCTGCTACAAAATTTTCCTGTTCAAGTGCAGCAACAATTCTTTGAACCGTCGATCTGGCTAAGTTCACTTCTTTTGCAATCTGTGACAGGCTTAACCCCTTGGGATGCTCTCGAAGAATTCTCAGTATGTTAGCCGCACGAGAGATCACTTGAACACTAGATGGTTTCGTTTCTTGCTCCTGTTTATCGATGTTCAAAAGTACGTACCCCTTCCTCTTTATATACCAATTCTATCATATATGAAATTTTATTATGAATTAGAAATTGTGTATTTCCGCGGAGTAAAGTGAAAAGAAATCCTAGGTGATTGACAAAAGTTTTCCTAATTCATTATACTCAAATTAACCGAAGTGCGATACAAGTGTACCATATTGTGGTTTAATGTTAGAAAATGAATTTAGGGGGGCATTATGTATGGATTTAGTTAAGGTTGGTGTAATCGGAATCGGAAACATGGGCAGTTCACATGTTCAATTACTGGATAAAGGACAAATCAAAAGGGCAACATTAACGGCCATTTGTAGTCGTAATGAAGGAAGAAATGAATGGGTGAAAAATAATACACAAGGAGATGTACAAATTTTCCGGGATGAAGAGACCTTTTTTAGTGAATCAGGAATTGATGCCGTTCTAATTGCGACGCCCCATTACAGTCATCCAGAACTAGCAAAAAAAGCCTTTGCGAATGGGATACATGTCCTCATTGAGAAACCAGCAGGGGTTTATACAAAAAATGTGTTGGAAATGAATGAAGCTGCTAAAGCTAGTGGCAAAGTATTTGGTATCATGTATAACCAAAGAGCGAATCCTCTTTATCAAAAATTACGGGATCTTATTCTTTCAGGAGAACTTGGTAAAATTAAACGAACCAATTTGATTGTGACTGATATTTACCGTTCACAAAGTTATTATGATTCAAGTAATTGGAGAGCCACATGGAAAGGTGAAGGTGGCGGTGTTATATTAAATCAAGCTCTTCACCAATTAGATATTTGGCAGTGGACAACAGGGGATATGCCAAAAAGGATTCGTGCAGTGTCTAGCGTAGGAAAGTATCATGATATTGAGGTTGAAGATGATGTAACCGTATATGTCGAATATGAAAATGGGGCGACGGGTGTTTTTATTACTTCAACAGGGGAAGTTCCAGGAACGAATCGCTTTGAGATCATTGGAGATCGCGGGAAAATCGTTGTTGAAAATGAAGAAATTATCTTCTACCAATTAACACAATCAGAACGTGAATTTAATAAGACGTACAAGGGTGGTTTCGGTATGCCTGAATGGAAGAAAATTAATATTCCTGTAAAAGTTGAAAATGCGAATCATGCAAAGATTATTCAAAACTGGATTGATTCGATCAGTAATGGTTCATCTTTACTTGCGCCAGGAGAAGATGGAGTAAAGGCATTAGAAATTGCAAATGCCATGTACTTATCTTCTTGGTTAAACGAAACAGTAGAATTACCCGTCGACCCAAACTATTATTTTGAAAAATTACAAGAAAAAATCAGTACTTCTAAATTTGAGAAAAAGAATGTAACAAACACAATATTAAATGTAAGGGGGACTCATTGAATATAATGAGAGAGGGAGTTAATAAAGTGATTAGAGTTGTTTGTAAAGCTAAATTAAAACCAGGTGTAAACATTGAGGAATATTTAGAAATTGCTAGAGAAGTTGTTTTAGAATCTAAAAAAGAAAAAGGGTGTATAAGGTATACTCTTCATGAAGATATTAATGACCCGTCCATCCTAACTACGCTCGAAGAATGGGAAGATGAAGAGTCTATTAATCAACACAATAAAAGTGAACATGTTTTAAGAATGGTTCCAGAGCTTAGAAAACTTCGAGAAAGTACAGAAATCAACCTTTATAAAATCCGTTTCTGATTATAAAAGAAGGGGGGAATATTATCATGAAATTTGAGAAAGTTCGATGGGGCATTATTGGATGCGGTGATGTGACTGAAGTGAAAAGTGGACCAGCATTTCAAAAAGTTAAAAATTCAGAGTTGGTTGCCGTTATGCGAAGAACCGGTGAACTAGCAAAAGATTATGCGGAAAGACATAATGTTCCGAAATGGTACGATGATGCCGACGCACTTATTAACGATCCAGATGTTGATGCGGTCTATATTGCAACACCACCTAGTTCACATAAAGAATATACAATTAAAGTTGCAAAGGCTGGAAAACCTGTTTATGTAGAAAAGCCAATGGCACTCAATTTTGCTGAATGCAATGAAATGATAACTGCTTGCAAGGCGGCTCGCGTTCCTTTATATGTTGCATACTACCGTAGGGAGCTGCCTCGATTAATAAAAATAAAAGAGTTGCTAGAAAATAAAGCGATCGGAGACGTTCGTTTCGTATCAACAACACAGTATCAAAAAGCTTCAGAAGATGTGAAGGACTCACAAAATCTCCCGTGGAGGGTTCAACCTAAATTGTCCGGAGGCGGGCTGTTTTTTGATTTAGCCAGTCATACGCTCGACTTATTAGATTTTTTACTGGGACCTATTAAAGATGTTCAAGGTTTTACTTCAAATCAAGCAGGCTATTATAGTGCGGAAGATATCGTTACAGGTACCTATCGATTTGAATCTGGAATTCACGGCACAGGAAATTGGTGTTTTTCTGCTTTTGAAGATGTGGATGTGAACGAAATCGTCGGCAGTAAAGGGAAAATTACCTTTTCCACTTTCGGAAATGAGCCCATCGTTTTGACGACTACTAGCGGAACAGAGCAATGGAATTTTGAAGCGCCGCAGCACGTTCATCAACCCCTTGTAGAAACGATTGTAGCTGACTTAACAGGAGATAGCGGTCAGTGCCCAAGTACTGGAGTGACTGGTGCGAGAACAAACTGGGTCTTGGGTGAAATAAGCTAGGTGACAACAAATTGGGCTTAAAAATATTGGATAATATTCTTCTGGAATTTTGGAAATAGTAGGGTTATGGAGGGATATGATATGAATAAAAAAGTTGAGATTGTCAAACTAACAAGTGGAGAGATCTCAGCATTATGGTCAACCTATATGGGTGATAGTATTGTGGTTTGCGTCATGACCCACTTTATAGAGACGTATACAGATCCTGAGATTCTTCCGATACTTGAAGAAACGATTCATGTTGCTAAAAAGCATATGAATGAAGTAGAAGAGCTTTTTATAAAGGAGAAAATTGCTGTACCAGAGGCTTTTAAGGTTGAGAAGCATGTTGTATCTAAAGCCCCTAAGCTTTTTTCTGATATGTTTTATATGCAGTATCTTTTACAAATGTGTCGAGTTGGAATTAGTTCACATACAACAAGTTTTACCATATCGGCAAGAGAAGACGTGCGGAAGATGTATAAAGATTTCATCGATGAGGCTTCTCAGGTATATAATGATGTTGTTCATCTTATGCAGGAAAAAGGGACATTTGTACGAATGCCTTTGATGAACTATCCAACTGAAATTGACTTTATCGAAAAAGATAAATTTTTGACAGGTTGGTTTGGCCGTAGGCGCTCATTGTTAGGTATAGAAGTGGCGCATTTAATGATTAACGCTGTTCAGAATGAACTTGGTAAAGCAACTTGTGCTGGTTTTTCCCAGGTGGCACAAGAACAAGAAATTCGTGATTATTTCCTGCGTGGAGGGCACCTATGTAAACATATCCTAAACTCCATTCATGACGTATTGGGAGAAAGTGATGTGCCTATATCCATGTCTTGGGATCAGAGTGTTACTAATTCAAAAGTTGCTCCTTTTTCAGATCAATTAATGCTGTTTATTATAGGAGTTCTTTCTAATTTAGGGATGATAACCTATGGCACTGGTTTATCTGTTACCATGCGAAGAGATATTAGTGCCATGTACGCAAATTTCATCATCAAAGCAGGAGCTTATGGTGAAGATGGCATGGATTTAATGATTGAAAGAAGATGGATGGAGCAGCCTCCTCAATTTACAAATCGTAATCAGTCAGCAAACCAGGATTAGGTTTGGTAGGAGTTGAATATCAGGTTCATACCCCCATTGTCTTAAAGCAACGAGGGTATGGCCCTTTTTTTCGTAAATGTATGAAAAAAGTCGAGCGATTATCGACAATATTTTCATCATTTCCCGGGGAAAAACCAAACGCAAGAAGGGGATAGGCCACATTTAATCAAACGTTTAGTTAATAAGAAAATATAGGAATCCTTGTCGAAGTGTATAATATGTGCGAAAAAGACCTGTTTTTCGCCACAGTTTGCGTATCTAAGTAGAAAGGAGATTCTAATTTTCGACGGAATTCTATCTGATTTTAATAATTAAACTCTTTATTAATAAGCCATAATCTGATTTCAATCAAACATTTGATTAGTTTTTAAAAAGTTAATCAATCGTTTGATTGAAAACATGGAAATCATTGAAAGTATGGGATTCTTTTCATAAGACTAGTAAGAAAATTGCTGAAATCTGGTTCAGAATGTTTATTTGTTGATAATATACTTGAGATGATATTATCATTATGAAAATAAGTTTTTCAATTTTAGAAGAGAGTAATTCCCTAAGGGAGGCCAAGTCATTTTGAAGTTTAGAAATCAAATAGCTGCATATAAGCCCAACAATGAACAAGAAGCAAAAGATCAGGAAGTCATGTTGCGGTACATCGATGCCTTTCCTGATATTTTGACACGGAAAAATGAATTTGCCCATTTTTCTTCTTCCGCTTGGATCGTGAACCAGGACCGCACTAAAGTCTTGATGGCATTCCACAATATTTATCAGTCTTGGTCTTGGTTGGGGGGACATGCGGACGGGGATGATAATCTTCTCCGTGTTGCTCTAAGGGAAACCGGAGAAGAAACGGGTTTAAAGAATATCAAACCACTATCCGGCGAAATCTATTCGCTGGAAATCCTTGGGGTGGATGGACATGTGAAAAATGGCAAGCATGTTCCCACACATGTTCATCTGAATGTGACTTATCTCATCGAAGCGGATGAAAACGAAAGGACGCAGGTCAAGCCAGATGAAAACAGCGCCATTCAATGGATGACGTTAGAAGAAGCAGTGGAAAAATGCAGCGAACCATATATGAAAATCATCTACCAAAAATTGAACGACAATATAAAAGTGTTTGCCTAATAAGAATGCAATTTTATAAAGAGGTTGATATTTTCTGGATATTCCAGGAAAGTCAGCCTCTTTATCTTTAACCAAGGACAGGCTCTTTTCGCATTTCTCCTGAATGGCATAACCACTTGTTTTTTGAGAAACACTAATTTTGTCGCCTTTATTATGACAAAGTTAGGTTTCCTCTTTATTGAATGCAGGGGATTCGTACTTTACCATTAATAAGGTAATACAATAATGAAGGGATGAGAGCAAGTGGCTCAATCTACTATGAAAGTTGCTGTTCAAAAGTTTGGTAACTTTTTAAGTTCGATGGTTATGCCAAATATATCCGCTTTCATAGCATGGGGGTTAATTACTGCACTATTTATTCCTACTGGATTTTTCCCAAATGAAAACCTTGCAAAATTGGTGGGACCAATGGTTACCTACCTGCTTCCACTATTAATTGGTTATACAGGCGGTAAGCTTGTACACGATCAACGCGGGGGTGTCGTCGGGGCGATTGTGACAATGGGGGTTATTGTAGGGGCAGATATCCCAATGTTTCTCGGTGCTATGATCATGGGTCCGCTTGGCGGATATGTGATTAAGAAATTTGATCAGCTGATTGAAGGAAAAGTCAAAGCTGGTTTTGAAATGCTTGTGAACAATTTCTCGGCAGGGATCCTTGGCGGATTCTTGGCTATTTTAGCCTTCTTAGCGATTGGTCCTGCCGTTACCGTGTTTACAGGCTGGCTTGTTACGGGCGTTGATTGGTTATTGGCAACAGGACTGCTGCCATTGACAAGTATCATTATCGAACCGGCGAAAGTGCTGTTCTTAAATAATGCCATTAACCATGGTGTGCTTTCACCAATTGGTTTAGAGCAAGCGAAAACAGCAGGGAAATCCATTTTGTTTCTTCTTGAAGCAAATCCTGGACCCGGTATCGGTGTTCTCTTGGCCTATTGTATTTTTGGAAAAGGGAATGCAAAAAGGTCAGCACCGGGCGCTGCGATTATTCAGTTCTTTGGCGGGATTCATGAAATTTACTTTCCCTATATTTTAATGACTCCGATGTTGTTCTTTGCCGTCATCGTGGGTGGAATGAGCGGTGTATTCACCTTGATCCTGTTAGGCGGAGGGTTATCAGCTCCGGCATCGCCAGGTAGTATTATTGCCATTATGGCGGTTACCCCACCGCATGGAAGTACCTATTTAGCGAACATCGCAGGTGTTCTTGTCGCTGGAGTCGTATCCTTTGTTCTTTCATCCTTTATTTTAAAAACCGGTAAGCAAAAAGATAAAGACATTGAAGATGCTGCAAGAAAGATGCAAGAAATGAAAGGCAAGAAAAGCTCTGTCGCCAATGTCTTTGCTGCTTATCCCGGCAAGATGCCAGAAAACGTCAGCAAAATTATCTTTGCCTGTGATGCAGGAATGGGCTCAAGTGCAATGGGGGCGTCTCTTCTTCGGAAGAAGGTAAAGGAGGCCGGGATGAATATTTCGGTTACCAATACAGCAATTAGTAATCTGCCTTCTGATGCCCAAATCGTGATTACTCAGGAAGAGTTGACACCTAGAGCCCAGAAACAAGTGCCAAATGCCTATCATATTTCGGTTGATAATTTCCTTTCAAGTCCGGAATACAATAAGTTAATTAATCGGTTAAAAAATCCTGATACGGCTGAACTTCAGGAAATCGTAGAAGACGCAGAAGCAGCTGTTCCAAGCGGTGACAGGCACACAGATGATGCCTTACTCCGTGAAGAAAATATCTTTCTAAATCAGGAATTTGCCTCGAAAGAAGAGGCTATTCGCTTTGCTGGCAGTGTGCTGGTCAAAGCCGGATATGTGAAAGAGAGCTATATTGATGCCATGATTGCCCGCGATGAAATGACATCCACGTATATGGGCAATGATGTGGCCATCCCGCATGGAACCGAAGAAGCGAAAAAGGATGTCCTGAATTCTGGATTCACCGTTTTACAAGTACCGAACGGGGTGGATTTTGACGGACAAAAGGTCCGGTTGATTTTCGGGATTGCAGGGAAAGACGGTACACATCTGGAAATCTTATCTGGAATTGCCGTTACCTGCTCTGATATGGCCAATATTGAAAAATTAGTCCAAGCCAATTCAGCGAGGGAAATCATAGATATTTTAAATGATAAATAATTTTTACCTAATAAAGGCGGTGTGAGCAGAGCTATGCTTCACCTTTTCATTGCGAATACGTATATAATCCACATAACTAAGATATACTGATTCGCTTTTGCGACACTCCGCCCCTTTTCCATACAAATTTATTAAAGGAATGATCGTAATGAAGCTAGCAGTCCATTTTGGAGCAGGGAATATTGGAAGGGGATTTATTGGGGCACTTTTTTCAAAGTCTGGCTATCATGTGACCTTTGTTGATATTGCCGATCAAATTATTAAACAGTTAAACGACGAAAAGCACTATCAAGTAAAATTGGCAACGGATCAACAGGAAACCATGATGATTGAAAATGTTTCCGGTTTGAATAATAGCACACAGGAACAAGAGGTAGTAGAAGCGATTGGAAAGGCGACATATCTCACGACGGCCATTGGTCCAAATATCCTACCGCATATTGCCCCGCTGATTGCGAAGGGAATCACCGAAAGGGTTAAGACAAACGATGAAAAGTTATTCGTGATTGCTTGCGAAAATCAAATTTCTGCAACAGACTTGCTAAAAGGTTATATATTCGAACATTTAGATGATGAGACAAAGGCAAATTTAGCGGGCAAAGTTTCTTTCTTTAATTCTGCCGTTGACCGAATTGTTCCGATTCAAAACAATCAAGGCTCACTCGATGTGCTGGTTGAATCCTATTATGAATGGGTCGTAGAAACAAGTGAAAGTTTCCCACCTGTGGAAGGGATGAAAATTGTCGCTGATCTTGCTCCGTATATTGAAAGAAAGCTATTTACCGTGAATACTGGTCACGCCGTCATTGCCTATCTTGGTTATCTTGGGAATAAAGAAACGATTGATCAAGCATTAGAGGATGAAAAGATTGTTGAGCAAGTTCAAGCGACACTTGGTGAAACTGGCGCCTATTTAATTAAACAGTATGGCTTAAATCCGGAGGAACACAGCCAATATATCGATAAGATTATTAATCGATTTAAAAATGCCTATTTAAATGATGCGGTGACAAGAGTTGGCCGTTCCCCATTAAGGAAATTAGGACCAAATGATCGTCTAGTAAGACCGGCTACCGAAGCAGCAAAAGCAGGACTTTCTTACACAAATCTTGCAAAAGCAATTGCTTCTGCCTTACGTTTCGATTTTCAGGAAGATCCTGAAGCAGTAAAGCTGCAAGCGATGATTAAAGAAAGTGGACTTCCTGCAGTACTTAAAGAAGTAAGCGGGCTGGATAAAAATAGCGAAATCACTCACGAGATAGTGAGGCAATACAATCAGAAATAACCCAAGGGGTCAGTCCCCCGTTGCTTTAATGCTGCGGGGGACTGACCTTTTTATTCGGGCGAAACCTCTACGCAGACCGCTTCTACAGCGATGTTTAGGCTGAAAAATTCGCTTAAACATCAATGAGGGTATTGGATGCATTTTTGGTAAAAACCTTGAGCGTAATGATCCAATAGGGGGTATTGGATGCATTTTTGGTAAAAACCTTGAGCGTAATGAATCCAATAGGGGGTATTGGATGCATTTTTGGTAAAAACCTTGAGCGTAATGAATCCAATAGGGGGTATTGGATGCATTTTTGGTAAAAACCTTGAGCGTAATGAATCTAATAGGGGGTATTGGATGCATTTTTGGTAAAAACCTTGAGTGAAATGAATCCAATAAGGGGTTCCAGGCTGAAAACCAAAGCAAGTCGCACTTGGCGCAAGACATGCCCCAACCCCAACCCCTTTGTTATTAATGTTGGCAACAATCATCGTGACAAAATGAAGTTTTGTATAAATTGATAGGGGGGTGAAACCGCTTTATTATTAAGATAGAAAGTTCAACAAATAAGTTGAAGGGGGAAAAAGAGATGAATGAAACAGCAAAAGATAAATCAGATGTAAAAGTTAAGATACAGAGATTCGGCAGTTATTTAAGCGGTATGGTTATGCCGAATATTGGAGCCTTTATTGCTTGGGGTCTAATTACGGCATTATTTATTCCAACAGGCTGGCTGCCAAATAAAGACCTAGCAACACTTGTCGGCCCCATGATCACATTTCTATTGCCATTATTAATTGGTTTTACCGGCGGCCGCATGGTTTATGACATTCGAGGCGGGGTAGTTGGTGCTACAGCAACAATGGGTGTTATTGTCGGAACAGATATCCCAATGTTCTTAGGGGCCATGATTATGGGACCTATTGGTGGGTATGTCATTAAGAAATTTGATAAACTTATTGAAGGAAAAGTAAAGTCCGGATTTGAGATGCTAGTGAATAACTTCTCTGCAGGTATTCTCGGCGGACTCTTAACACTGGGTGCCTACAAAGGTGTCGGCCCAGTTGTAGAAGCTTTAAGTAAAGGATTAGCTTCAGGTGTTCAATTCATCGTTGAGCACAATATGCTGCCGTTAGCAAACGTCTTTATTGAACCAGCAAAAGTACTATTCTTAAATAATGCGATTAACCATGGAATTTTAAGCCCATTAGGGATTGAACAAGCAACAAAAGCTGGAAAATCTATTTTATTCTTATTAGAAACAAACCCTGGACCGGGATTAGGTATTCTGCTTGCTTACTGGTTATTTGGCAAAGGAACAGCAAAACAAACTGCTCCGGGTGCAGTAATTATTCACTTCTTAGGTGGTATTCATGAAATTTACTTCCCATACATCTTGATGAAGCCAATGCTTATTTTTGCAGCGATGGCTGGTGGCGTAAGTGGCGTATTCACATTCAATATTCTTCATGCAGGTCTTGTAGCTGCTCCATCTCCTGGTAGTATCTTTGCCCTGCTTGCAATGACACCAAAAGGTGGTTATTTTGCAGTACTTGCTGGTGTAATCGTGGCAACAGCCGTTTCTTTTGCAGTAGCTTCATTAATTCTAAAAACAAGCAAGGCGACAGATGAAGAAGACTTATCTTCTGCAGCAGCAAAAATGGAAGAAATGAAAGGCAAGAAAAGTTCTGTTACCTCGGCGTTTACGACTCAAGATGAGATCAGTCCAGAAAATGTAAACAAAATCGTATTTGCTTGCGATGCTGGTATGGGATCGAGTGCCATGGGTGCATCTATTTTACGAAATAAAGTGCAAAAAGCCGGCTTAGATGTGACGGTTATTAACACAGCGATTAATAATTTACCGGCAGATGCTGATGTGGTTGTTACTCATAAGGACTTAACAGACCGTGCCAAAGAGAAGCTTCCAAATGCAAAACATATTTCGGTAGAAAACTTTTTAAATAGTCCTAAGTATGATGAGTTAATAAATAATTTAAAGAAATAATCTGGAACAAAAGCCTAGACACGATGTGCTAGGCTTTTGTTTATTTTAATAATGTCAACAATACAGTTGACTAAATCGTTAATAGCTTTAGTTGTACAAAGGGGTTGACGGGATTAAAATGATATTGTCAGTATTAAATTATAATTTTGGCAACATCATAAGATTGGAGGCTGACGGTCAACTTTAGGGAGTGTGAAATATGTATATTTCCGCAAGAGAAAGGCAAATCCTTGAAATTTTATTAAAGAGTACGGATGAAACGACCGTGAAAGACCTTGCCGATAAAATTGGTGTAAGTGGGCGCACAATCCACCGCGATTTAAAAAATGTAGAAGATATTCTAGAGGAATACAGTCTGTCATTGCAAAAAAAATCAGGGGTTGGTGTCCAAATTACAGGTGACCCGAACAAAATCAGGGAACTTGAACTGTATTTGTTTAATCTCTCACATACGGAATACACACCTGATGAACGGCAAACGATTATTTTATGTGAGCTTTTAGAAACGAATGAACCTGTAAAGATTCTTGGTCTTGCCAACGATCTAAATGTCACGATCGCTACGGTAAGTACTGATTTAACAAAACTAGAAGAGAGATTGCAAACCTTTGGATTAGCGCTCATTCGAAGAAGAGGCTATGGAGTTGAAATCGAAGGGGCTGAAGGCGCTAAAAGACGGGCCATGAGCAACCTCATCTCTGAATATCTAGATGAATCCGAAATTCTCTCATTAACACGGGAAAATATTCAAAAGCGGTCAACTCAGCAAATTCATACTATATCTGAAAGATTAATGGGACTTGTTGAAAAGAAAAAGCTTGTTATTGTTGAAGAAATAGTCAATTCCATTGTTCAGGAATTACCATACTCTATGGCGGATAGTGCTTATATTGGTTTAGTCGTTCATTTAGCACTTGCTGTAGAACGAATCCAAAAAGGCGAAGGGATTATCATCAATCCAGCCTACTTGGAAGATCAAAAAGTAACGAAAGAATATAGATTTGCCGAAAAAATTGTTGCTCAATTAGAGCAAGTTTTTACCATTCACATACCGGAGGCAGAGGTTGCCTACATCACTATGCACTTAAAGGGTGCAAAACTAAGACATGATAATGAATATTTAAATGAGGAAACAGGCTTAGAGGTTGCGATTAAAACAAAAAAACTCATTGAAAATGTTGGTAGATTAGTTGGAATGGACTTATCGACAAATCGCTCCTTATTTGAAGGGCTTGTCGTCCATTTAAAGCCTGCCATTTATCGAATGAAGCAAAAAATGGGGATCAGCAACCCCTTGTTAGATAAAATTAAACGGGATTATTCGGATTTGTTTGCCATTGTAAAGCAGGCAGCTGCAGAGGTTTTTCAACAATATTTTTATGTTCCTGATGAGGAAACAGGATATTTAGTGATGCATTTTGGTGCTTCGATTATGGGCAACCGAGAGCTAGTAAACTTTAGAACGCTTGTGGTTTGTTCAAGTGGAATCGGGACATCTAAAATGCTGGCAACGAGATTGCAAAAGGAGTTCCCTGAACTGAAGCACATTCAAAATGTATCGGTAATGGAATTTAAAAAGATGAACAAGGACCATTATCAGTTAGTGCTTTCCACCATTCCGATACCTGATTACGAAGCGAATTATATTGTGGTCAATCCCTTTTTAAATAAAGATGAGATTGAGAAGATTCGTTCCTTTATCAATGAATTTAAGATCGTGAATGGTTCCGAAAAACAACTGCCTGTCACGTTCAATGTCAATGTAAGCAAAAAGAGTGCAACCATATTAATAGAGGAAATGGATCATATTCTTGATTATGCGGGAACGATTTCTACTATACTTAGAGGGTTCGAAGTAAACGACATAAGCGGGGACAAAACAACGGAAGAAGTCTTAATCCAAGCTTGTCAAAGGCTCTATAAAGAACAAAAGATTAACAATGTTGAAGCCGTTGTTCAGAAAGTCCTCGAAAGAGAAAAACTTGGGGGCATAGGTATTCCTGATACAGGAATGGCCTTATTTCATGCTCGTTCACCACATGTGGTGCAGCCGAGCTTCGATATCACCGTCCTGCAGGAGCCAATAAAGGTTGTCGGTATGGATGAAAATGAAATGGACATGAAATTTTTAGTATTACTGCTATCGCCATCCAATATATCAGAAAAGGCATTGGAAGTATTGAGTTTTTTAAGCTCATTGTTAATTGAAAGTGAAAAAAATATTGCCGTTTTTCAATCAGAAGACTATGGCAGGATAGCTGGATTGCTTACCGCAAGATTGGATCAATTTTTTACCGAGAAATTAAAAGAATTAAGGAGTGTTTAATTATGACGAAATCCATTTTGGCAAAAGAAAATATTTTATTAAATACAGCAGTAGGGACAAAAGAAGAAGCCATCCGCTTAACAGGAAGTATTCTTGTGGAAAAAGGTTATGTAGACGCAAGCTATATCGAAAAAATGCTAGAAAGAGAAGCATTAACTTCTACTTATATGGGTAATTTTGTCGCAATCCCACATGGTACTGAAGATTCAAAGTCCTTTGTTAAGGAATCAGGAATTTCCTTCGTTCAAGTACCACAAGGTGTTGATTTTGGGGGCGGCAACATTGTAAAGCTGCTAATTGGGATTGCTGGTAAAGACAACGAACATTTAGACATTCTATCAAATATTGCAATTGTTTGTTCGGAGGAAGAAAATATTGAAAAGCTTGTTGCTGCAAAAACAGCCGATGAAATTTTAGCAATTTTTGCAGAGGTGAACTAAGATGTTAGCCGTTCATTTTGGAGCAGGAAACATTGGCCGCGGCTTTATCGGGAATTTGTTATATCATTCAGGATATGAAACTTGCTTTGTGGATGTAAATAGTGAAATTGTGAATTTACTAAACGAAAAGAACGAGTATCGTGTCGTTCTTGCTGAGTCATCCCAAGAAGAAGTTACGATAAAAAATGTCAGAGCCATCAACAGTGCGGTAAACCCGGAACAAGTGATGGCAGCCATTGCTGAGGCAGATCTAGTCACAACGGCAATCGGACCGAACATTCTTCCACTGATTGCAGGGTTGATTGCAGATGGTCTGCGCAAACGTGTCGAGCAATCAGATAAGCCTCTCAATATTATTGCTTGTGAAAATATGATTGGCGGCAGTTCCCTTTTAAAAGAAAAGATTTTTGAAAAATTAACAGCTGATGAAAAAGCGCAATTTGAAGGGCGCTTTGGCTTTCCAGATTCCGCTGTTGACCGGATTGTGCCGAATCAGGTCAATGAAGATAAACTCATGGTGAAGGTTGAACCGTTTTATGAATGGGTAGTGGAGGAACCGAAGATTGTTGGAGAAAAACCGTCTGTTAAGGGAATCACCTATGTTCAAGAATTAGTGCCTTTTATTGAGCGTAAGTTATTTACCGTTAATACAGGCCATGCGCTGGCTGCTTATTTTGGCTATTATTTTGGAATGGAAACGATTAATCGTGCGATGGAGAACGAGCAAATTCGCGGGTTAGTGGAAGGTGCGATTAAAGAAAGCGGTGCGTTTCTAGTTGGAAAATATGACTTTAACGAAGAAGAACATAACAAATATATTGAAAAGATTATCGGCCGTTTCTCTAATTCTTATATTGTTGACGAAGTGACAAGAGTAGGGCGTTCACCAATCCGCAAGCTTGGACCAAAGGACCGCCTCGTCAGCCCTGCAAGGCAATATCAGGCGGTCATCGGAAAAGACCCTGAATATCTATTAAAGGGGATTGCCGCAGCACTCATGTACGACTATCAAGGTGATGAAGAAGCTGTCCAAGTCCAAACGACCATCAATGAAAAAGGACTAGAAGAAGCGATTAAGAAATTTACACAACTTGATGCAACGTCGTCTTTGTTCCAAGGAATTATTGAGCAATACCATCAATTGAAGTCAAATAAATAACTCATACCATTATATGAAAAAACGACCTGCTCCCAATTGTTGAATGGGGTCAGGTCCTTTTTCTCTCCAGGCTACATGCCTTCCATTAAATCGGTGGGGGACTGTTCTTTTTTTTGCATCTTAGTGCAAAATTATTTTAAAATAGTGCCAATATATTTGGCACTATTTTAAAATAATTGTTCAAAAGTAGGGCATCTGTACGTTGGCATAGAAATTGCATATATAAAAGGTGTTGAAATAGTAGAAATATTAGAAAGATTTGGTTGTTGATAGAAATACGCAAATGTACTAATCTTTTTATGTAACAAAATTTTGTTACGAGTTTACTATTGTAGAAAAGTTAATGTAAAATATTGAAAGCGCATTCTCTGAGGGGCGGAGCAAAACGCCATATTAGTTTTCAGTGATACGAGGGGGAAGGTTAATGAATCTACAGGAGAACAATGCAACACATGAATTAAAACGAACAATGAAGACACGGCATTTGTTTATGATCTCTCTAGGCGGAGTAATTGGGTCGGGGCTTTTCTTAGGTTCGGGTTACACGATTAGCCAAGCTGGACCAACTGGGGCAATACTTTCTTACGTGGTTGGCGGCATGATCATGTTTTTGACAATGCTTTGTTTAGGGGAATTATCGGTAGCCATGCCTGTATCGGGATCATTCCAAACCTATACCACTAAATTTATTGGTCCAGGAACGGGATTTGCACTTGGCTGGCTCTATTGGTTAGGTTGGTCTGTAACGGTTGCTTTGGAGTTATTATCCGCAGGACAACTTATGCAAAGATGGTTTCCTGGGTCGCCAGGTTGGGTCTGGTGTGCGGTTTTTGCTGTGGTATTATTTTCACTTAATGCCCTTTCAGCACGTGCGTTTGGAGAAACAGAATTTTGGTTCTCAAGTATTAAAATTTTCGCCATCCTTGCTTTTATTGTCCTTGGCGGAGCGGCGATGTTTGGTTTGATCCACATGAAAGGTGGACAACCGGCACCCTTTTTCTCAAACTTTACAGCACATGGTCTCCTGCCACATGGGTTTACGGCATTAATTATTACGATGATTGCGGTTAACTTTTCGTTTCAGGGCACAGAATTAATTGGGATTGCTGCTGGTGAAAGTGAAGAACCGGAGAAGACCATCCCTAAATCGATTAAGCAAACGGTTTGGCGTACGCTGTTTTTCTTCGTCCTAGCCATTTTTGTATTAGCGAGTTTAATACCAATGAAACAAGCAGGCGTCATTGAAAGTCCATTTGTGGTGGTTTTTGATAGTATCGGTATACCATATGCAGCAGACATTATGAACTTTGTTATTCTGACGGCATTACTATCCGTTGCAAACTCTGGGCTGTATGCCGCAACACGGATGCTTTATGCGATGTCGAAAGAAAAAATGACCAGTCCTAAACTGACAAAAGTAACTAAACAAGGAGTTCCGATAAACGCCCTTGTCTTAACGATTGGGATCGCGTTATTATCGTTATTGTCAGGATTTTTTGCAGAGGAAACGGTATTTGTTTGGCTGCTTTCGATTGCAGGATTAGGCGCTCAAGTTGGATGGATTTCCATTACAGCTTCACAAATTGCCTTCCGTAGAAAGTTCATCCGAGAAGGCGGTAAGGTAGAGGATCTGAAATTTAGAACCCCGTTTTATCCTGTACTTCCCATAATCGCCTTAACTTTAAACTGTATCGTATTGGCAAGTTTAGCGTTTGACTCAGAACAACGTTTAGCCCTTTATTTAGGAGTTCCGTTTGTTATAGCCTGCTACCTCATTTATCACTTTAAAATTAAAAAGACCCGCGAGCACGGCGGTGTGGCAGAACAAGAATTACAACTGCAAGAAAATAAAAAAATGGTTATCTAAAGCAGAGGAACGGTCCTTATGCTTCCAAAAATGGAAGTGTAAGGACCGTTCCCTTTGTTTTTAAAAGAAAAACTTGAGAAGTAAACTTAAAATTAGTAGTATGTTGGTATCTTATTTTTCGAACACAAGAGAGAAGGAATGTAAATGCTGAAAAAACTAGCCAATAGAGTATATTATATGCCGCATTATGCAGATACTGATCGTCCGGCATTAGGTTTAATTTGCGGGGATGCCTTTAGCGTGATTGTTGATTCTGGGAATTCACCGGCACATGCGAGGGATTTTCTCGATCTTGTAGAAAAAATGGATATACCGCCGGTGAAATTTGTTGTGATTACACATTGGCATTGGGATCATATTTTTGGTATGAAAACGATGAACTTATTAACCATAAGTCATGAAGAAACAAAGAAGAAATTAGATTATTTAAAAACGCTAAAATGGGACGATGCTGCATTAGATGCACGAGTAGAGTCTGGTGAAGAAATTGAGTTTTGTCGTGATATGATAAAACTTGAAATGCCTAAGCGGGATCGATTGGAGTTGAAGTTGCCTGATCTAACGTTTACGAATGAAATCGAAATGGATTTGGGCGGTGTCACCTGTGTAGTAGAGCATGTCGGAGGGGTCCATGCAAAGGATTCATCCATCATTTATATTCCTGATGAAAAAGTAATGTTTCTAGGTGATTGCATCTATCAGGACTTTTATAGCGGCGAATGGAGCTATGACCAGAATGAACTCTTAATTTTAGTAGACAAAATTAAAAAATACGATGTAAATACCTATGTGACCGGACATCAAGATCCGAAAAACCGTGAAGAAATGTGGAACTTCTTTGATGAACTAACCAGTATCGGGGAAATTGTAGGTAATGAAGTTCTTCTTGAAAAAGCGGTAGCTAGATTTAAAGAGGTACGAAAGACAGTCCCAAATGAAGAGCAACTTGAATATATCCAAAATTTCGTCAGCGGCAACCAAAAGAAATAGAAGCAAGGGTAGAAGCAAGGGGACGGTTCTTATGCTTCAGTTATTGTTCTTTCTGTCTTTTGGTGTTGAGGTCTTGGGTGTTGAAAAGAAATACCAGATACATACGATTGGATAGGTGAAGTTGTTTGTTTAATTGGGGTTTCCATCATGCCTTAGGATCCAAGAAATCAGATTGATGGATAGTAACTAAAAAGCAATGAATCTAGGTCTGGTTTGGGTTAGTCCTCCGCCCTTTGTTAAAGCGGCGAGGGACTGACCTATTTTTGATTTCCTATTTTTCAAAAAAATATTTCCATTTAGTGCTTTGCAAAATGTGCTATAATTTGTCGTAATAAGAAAGAATTTTAAGTCAAATAAATAAAAGGGTTTATTATGTTTTTGAATGTGTGAATATTGCGAAATTACTATATTCATTGAAACATTAGTATAAAGGGCAACGTGGGTAGGTTAGGAGGCCGTATGAAATTTAGAACAAAGCTCTATGCGAGCATAGGTTCAATAATCGTGTTAATTTCAATCTGTGTCATCATTTTAATGAATATGCTGGAACAATCTTTGGTGAATATCGATGTAGTTATTTCCGATAAATATGAACGAATCAATATGGCTTCAACGATTAAATACGAGACAGTTAATATTGCTCGAGAGTTGAATGGGATTATCCTCAATCAATCAAATGAAACGATTGATACTTCCATTAATGTTTTGGAAGACTCGAACATCAATATCAACCAAGCGATGGAGTCACTTGAAAGGATAGATAGTAAAGAAAAGACTCATGAATTAATTGCAAAATATAAAGTACTCCGGGAATCTTATCTAACTAAAGTACAGCAAGTAATTGCTATTAAAAAAATCGATCCTAAAGTGGTAATTCAACCAGAGATGTTGAAAGATTTGAAGCTCACCAGGGAAAGAATGCTTCAAAATGCGGAACTTCTCCGCGGATTGCAAGAACAAGAGATGAAAAATGAACTTTATCGATCCCGAGACACATACCATTGGGCTGTCACGACAATTTATGTGTATCTTGCCATCTGTTTGAGTTTAGGAATAGGTTTTATTATTTGGATTATTAGAGGAATGACAAAGAATCTCAACCAAGTAACGACTGTCATGAAAAGTGTGACCAATAGTAGCACCGATGCCCTGCCGCGGATTGAGATTTTCTCTAAAGATGAAATTGGTGCCATCGCCACTGCTTTTAACAAAATGGTGTCAGAGCTGGAAGCCCACAGTAAACGAGAAAAAAAATTAATAGAAGAATCAGAAGAGCATAGCTGGCTTAAAACGAAACTTGCTGAAATCCTAGCGATGTACCCAGAAGCTAAAGATGTACAGATGCTTGCCGAATTGTTCATTTCAAAGCTTGTACCAATGGTAGGAGCTAGTAATGGGGTTTTCTATATAAAGACGGTGGAAGGAAACGAACAGTATTTGAAAAAAATCGCCGGTTACGCATTTTTTAATCAAAATAAGGAATTTGAATCCTTTCGTATGGGAGAGGGTCTGATCGGGCAATGTGCGCTTGAGAAGCAGCCCATCTTCCTAAATCAAGTTCCGGATAATTATTTAAAAATACGTTCGGGTATGGGCGGAGCTTCACCGAAGAATATTATCATCTTACCGATACAAAATGAAGATGAGGTACTGGCTGTCATCGAAATTGCCTCCTTTGAATCATTTAGTCCTTCCCAAATCATGCTACTCGAGGAAGTTATCCCTACAACTGGAATTACACTAAAAAGTATTTTAAATCACATGAAAGCGGAAAGGTTATTACAAGAATCACAAACCTTAACAGAAGAACTGCAAGCTCAATCTGAAGAACTGCAATTACAGCAAGAGGAGCTAAGGACGACAAATGAACAACTGGAGGAGCAATATGCAACCTCTGTCCTTAAAAAAGAAGAGCTAGAGAAAGTAAAAGAGGAACTTGAAGAAAAAGCGAAACAATTAGAAATTAGCTCTCAATATAAATCAGAATTTCTTGCTAATATGTCCCATGAGCTAAGAACGCCACTTAATAGTTTGCTTATTTTAGCACAGATCCTTGCCGATAACGGTGATGGCAATCTTACAGCAAAACAAGCGGAGTATATTCGGACCATTTATTCTTCTGGGAATGATTTATTACATTTAATCAATGATATTCTCGATTTAGCAAAGGTAGAATCAGGAAAGTTAGAAGTGATTCATCGAGAACTAGATTTCCATAATGTGGAAGATTACATTAAGCAGCAATTTTCACCCATTGCCAATAAGAAAAATATTCAATTGATCGTTCAAGCGGAACCTGATTTACCATCGAGTTTCTATACCGATGAACATCGTTTGCAGCAAATTTTAAAAAATCTGCTCTCAAATGCATTTAAATTCACTGAAAGTGGAAGTGTGTCACTACTTGTTCGGAATGTAATAAAAGAAACCACTCGGCAGCAACGTTTACATGGAGAATCTATGCTAGCCTTCTCCGTGATTGATACTGGAATTGGCATAGCTAGTGAAGAACAAGGGACGATATTTGATGCCTTTAAACAAGCTGATGGAACGACGAGTCGAAAATATGGTGGTACAGGACTAGGATTATCAATTTGCCGTAAATTAGCTTATTTATTAGGCGGGTTTATTGAGTTAACGAGTCAAGTAGGAAAGGGCAGTAATTTTACTTTATATCTGCCTTACAATCAAGTAAACGAGCCGAAAGAGGTAATCGATTATATTAATGAAGCTTCGGCAGGCCTCGAGACTGAGCATGAACCACAAGAAGTAACTAACTCAATGGATGATGAAGAAAGTAGCAATAAACAACTTGGAGCCTACCTGCTAAAAAATAAAAAGGTCCTTATTGTCGATGATGATATCCGAAATGTTTATGCACTTACGATTGCCTTAGAGAAATATGACATGGAAATTCTTGTGGCAGACAATGGCCGCGAAGGGATTGAAGTCTTAAATGATAATCCTGATATAGATCTTATTCTAATGGACATAATGATGCCTGAAATGGATGGATTTGAGGCAATACGGACAATTCGACGCAAATCTATGTTTACAACCTTACCGATTATTGCCCTTACAGCAAAGGCGATGAAACACAGTCGTAAAGAATGTTTAAATGCAGGAGCAACGGACTATATCAGTAAGCCGCTAAACTTAGATCAGTTATTCTCGCTTATGCATGTATGGTTGTACAGAAAGGAATGATAAGCGATTACGATTCAAAAAAGGGAAACCCTCCAAAAACAAACATCGAGCCAAATGATAGAAAATATTGAAATAGAATTGCTCCTTGAAGCGATATATCGTTATTACGGTTACGATTTTCGAAATTATGCCCGTTCCTTCATTCAAAGGAGAATTTTGCAACGTGTTCAAAAAGAAAATCTAATGAGTATATCTGCTTTACAGGAAAAAATATTGCGTGATCCAATCGTCATGAATGGATTATTTTCCGATTTTTCTATAAATGTAACTGAAATGTTTCGTGATCCTAGCTTTTTTAAGTCTTTGCGAACAGATCTCATTCCATTATTAAGAGATTATCCTGAAATTCGAATTTGGCATGTGGGCTGCTCTACTGGTGAAGAAGTGTATTCAATGGCCATTTTGTTACAGGAAGAGGGCCTATATGAAAAAACAAAAATTTATGCAACCGATATAAATACAAGTGTGTTAGAAAAGGCGAAGAAAGGTGCTTTTTCTTTAGCCGATATGCAGCTATACACAAAAAATTATTTACTAGCTGGTGGATCTAGGGCTTTTTCAGAATACTATAAGGTGGTTGCAGACCAAGTTGTTTTCCACCCTGCACTAAAAAAAAACGTGGTGTTTGCCGAGCATAATTTAGTAACAGACTCTTCATTTCATGAGTTTGATCTAATTATTTGTCGTAATGTCCTAATCTATTTTAATAAGGGGTTGCAAAATGATGTCCATCAGCTCCTCTATGAGAGCCTAAGTTTGTCAGGATTTCTAGGGCTGGGAAAAAGAGAGGGGATTAGATTTACAAGTTATGGAAACTGTTACGAAGAATTTAATGCAACAGAAAGACTGTACCATAAATTTAAATAGTACCACTACTCAAAAAGTAAATATTTTAATGGTGGATAATCATCCTGAGAATCTACTGGCATTGGAAGCGGTCCTCTCGTCTCCGCACTATAACTTAGTTAGTGCTACGTCAGGAAACGCGGCGCTGAAAAGTCTGCTTAAACAAGAATTTGCTGTTATTTTACTAGACGTACAAATGCCGGGACTAAATGGCTTTGAAACGGCTAAACTAATTAAGGCCAGAGAAAAAACAAAGCATACACCGATTATTTTCATAACAGCTATTAGTCAAGATATGGAACATGTTCAACGCGGTTACTCCGTAGGGGCAATTGATTATATCTTTAAACCATTTCAACCTGAAACATTGAAACAAAAGATAGAGAAATTTGTAGAAATCTATCAAAAACATAAAGAGGAAATTAGCAAGAGTGAGTTACAGCGTTCAGCTGAATTAAATGAAGTGAATAAAAAGTTAGATGAGACAACCTTGGATTTGCAAAGGACAGAAGCGTTAGCAAGGGTAATTAGTGAAACGTTACTCGATACGATTGTTACCTTTGATTGTCAAGGGTGTATCTTATCGGTAAATCCAGCTGTAAAAACGATGTTTGGCTATAGGGAGAATGAATTAGTAGGACAGCCTATCAGCAATCTTTTTCTTAAAGTGAGCGGAGAAGATGGAAATAGCTGTCCGGATTTGTTCTTTTCCTTAATTAATCTAAGTCTGGGTAGTGTAATTGAAGCGGTTGCATTAAGAAAGGATGAAAGCGCGTTTCCTGCGGATATCCAGATTGGTGAAGCAGCAGTAGAAGGTCAACCATTTTTTGTTTGCACCATTCGTAATGTGACGGAAAGAAAGCAGATGGAAGAAGTTAAAAAACAGCAATTCAATCAGATGGAGAAGATGGTAAAAGACCGCACATTAGAGCTTTTATTAGCAAACGAGCAACTGCAAATAGAAATTGAGGAACGAAAAAAGATTGCTGACCATCTTTTTGTTTCCCAAGAGCGGTTTCGGAAAATCTTTGAGTCATGTCCTAGCTTGGTGGCTCTTATTTCGTTAAAAGATAAAACCTATTTAGATGTTAATACAAGTTGGATAAACGTTACGGGTTATAGTTATGATGAATTATATCATCAAAAAATAAATTTACTCGATTTTATTGACGAACAGGGCGATAACTCTATTAATCTTGAACAGCCATTTCGTAGTAAAAAAATCCGCTATAAGACAAAACATGGTGAAATCCGTGCCGGTTTATTGTCTACAGAAATGATTGACATCCAACCTGAACCATGTATTCTGTTTGTTTTGACAGATTTTACGGAAAGGGTCCTTTTGGAAAGGGAGATGTCCAGGCTAGATCGGTTAAATTTAATTGGCGAAATGGCTGCCGGAATCGCCCACGAAATTCGCAACCCAATGACCACCGTTTATGGATTTTTGCAAGTCGCAAGAGGCAATCGCGAGGGGTTACCTAAAGAGATCGTTGACCTTATGTTGGAAGAACTAAGCAGGGCTAATTCTATTATTACTGAGTTCCTTAATTTGGCAAAAAATAAAGTGAGTTATAAAAAAGTTCAAAACTTAAATACAATTATTGAAGCATTATTCCCGCTTATTCAAGCTGAAGCCTTACGTTCGCGAAAACAAGCAGATCTCGATTTACATTATTGTCCTGATATCCCAGTAGATGAGAAAGAAATTCGCCAATTAATCTTAAATATTGTCTTAAATGGGCTTGATTCCATGTCATCTGGAGGAAAGCTGACGATCAAAACATATCCAGAAGAACAGGCAGTCATTTTGGAAATAAAAGATCAGGGGAAAGGGATTAGCCTGGAGATTTTAGAAAAAATAGGAACGCCGTTCTTTACAACAAAGGAAA
Organism: Neobacillus sp. NPDC097160; assembly: GCF_044762155.1. NCBI lineage: Bacteria > Bacillati > Bacillota > Bacilli > Caryophanales > Bacillaceae > Neobacillus > Neobacillus sp. NPDC097160. The sequence continues at coordinate 67,222 of NZ_JBIWDU010000016.1, forward strand.
ATGGAACAGGCTTGGGCCTCGCGATTTGCTATAGCGTTGCAGAGCGGCATCAGGCAGATATTGACATCGAGACGGGAGACGAAGGGACAACCTTTTTCATTCGATTCAAATCAAACTAAGGAACTTCAAAATAGAAAAGGAAGGTTTGCATGTTAAAAAGGAGCAAGCTATTTCTTCTTACTCTTACTATTATTTCTGCAATTTTAATCGTTTTTAGCTATAAACAATTTGTCGATAAAAAGCCAAAGGTCGTCTTTGTATTGCGAGCGTTAGACAATCAGTATTGGGAAATTATTCGCGCGGGTGTCGAGCAGGGATGTAAAGACTTTAGGGTAGATGGTAAGATTATGGCACCGGATAATGATACAGCCGCAGAACAAATAAAGATGTTGGATAATGTTCTTGAAGAGCATCCAGATGTATTAGTTGTCTCTCCAGCCATTTCAGCTGATATTATTCCTAAATTAGAAGAGTTTGTCAAAAAGAACATTTCTGTATTGCTGATCGATACAGATGAACCTTCGGTAAATAAAGCGGCTTATATAGGTACCAATAACGTAGAATTAGGGCGAAAAGCAGGGGCATTGATGGCCTCAATGCTGCATCCCGGAGATAAAGTGGCTCTCATCGGCAGAGAATCACCCGTGGAAAGGGAACGGATAAAAGGTGCTAAAGCCAGTTTAGAAGCTGCAGGGATCAACATACCGGCAGAAACGATAGAAATAGCAATTGATGATAAACAACAGGATCAAAAAGTGAACAAGGTAATGGAAACAATTTTGAAGATCCATCCAGATCTTAAAGGTGTTGTTACCTCAACTGATTATCTTGCTATTCCTGTGGTTAAGATTCTTCAGGAACAAGGACTTACCATGCCCGTTACAGGAGCAGATGGAATAAGCAAAATGGTTGAGCTAGTCGAAAAAGGGACATTAGCTGGTACAGTAGCACAAAACCCCTATGATATGGGATATTTAAGCGTTGAAGCTGCATTAAAGGTGACAAAGGGAGAAGCGATAAAAAGGAATATTGATAGCGGTGTCGATATTGTCACGAAAGATAATGCGAAAGAGAAGCTGGACTTCTTGAAAAAGGTGTTGAAGTAAAATACTCATTAGCCTACGGTCATTCCTGGGGTCGCTTCCCGTTACTGGAGTTATTAGAAGAAATAATAGAAGAAAGTCTTTTGAAAATAACTAGAATTGATTGTGATGTCTGAACCCCTTGCCTTTGAGTCTCTTTTTTTATATATTTAATTGTTTAGTATCTTTTCATGAAATTCTTTATTCCTTATATTAAATTAATGCAAAATATGTAAAATAAGAGGAGAAAGAGGACATGAATTAAACTTGAAAATAACAATAGGCCATAATTATTAACGGGAATTTATAATGTTAATTGTATTATGCTCTATGATTGGAGACCGTGTAAATGTTAAGGGAACAGACGAGATATTCTCGCCTTGCGAATATAACGAAAATAATAAATACAAAGTTAGAACTACGAGAAGTTTTACAGCATGTAACAACGGCCATATCTGAAGAAATTGTTCAATGTAATGCTGTTGGTATTTATTTACCCCAGGAAGATGGAACGTTCAGAGGATTTGCAGGAAAACCGGATATCATAAATGGTATGACGCTTGATATGCAGGTAATTGAACCTGAACAAGATCTATTGGCAAGAGAGGTTATAGAAACCAAAAAAACCATCTACATCGCTGATACCTCTAAGGATAATCGGCCGGATCCGAGACCAGTCGAGGCCTTTAAAATTAAATCCTTATTAGCTCTCCCTATCTCAGTTGAACAAGAGTTATTTGGTCTAGTTTTTTTATTTGATTATGGAACTCCAATGAATCTAACAGAATCAGAAATTCAAAGTGTCGAAGCTTATGTGAATATGGCTGCAGTCGCAATACAAAACGCGAAAAATTTAATACAAAAGGAAAACCTTATTGCTGAAAAGCAGTTGTTACTTGATGTTACAAGTGATTTATCGAAGTGTTCCTCGATACAGGAGTGTCTTGATAAATGTTTTTTCTACTTAAGAAAGACTTTAGATAGCAATAATTTAGCTGCCCACCTCCTAGATCCGCTAGACAAAAACTCAATTAGATCAACGAAGTTAAGTAAAGATAGTGATTGGACAGAAGCAGATTGGATGGAGATCCATAAAGCCAAAAGCTATGAAGCGATGATCCAAGAGGTTATTCATACAAAGAATGTAATTATCATCCCAGATGTATTTACAAACGAAAGACTAGACCATGATGTTTGTCGGAGCTTCAAGATTAAGGGTCTACTTATGATACCATTGGTTTCAATGGGAGAAGTTTTAGGAGTAATTGCTGATGTCAAATTACAGAGAAAAGATCTCAATTACCTTGAATCCCAAATTCAACTGGCAAAATCTATCGTTGATGCCACAGCCCCTACATTTTCAAACCTGCAATATATGGACCGACTTGAACACATGGTGGAAGAGCGAACAAGGGAACTAGCTGCTGCTAATGAAAAAGTTACAAGTGTCATTGAAAGTATTACGGATGGTTTCTTTGCTTTGAATAAAGAATGGAAATTTATTTACTTAAATAAACATCAACATTTACCACCAATAAAAAACACAAAAGATGTTTTAGGCAAGAATATATGGAACGTCTTCCCGGAAGCGGTTGATACGGCCTTATATAAAGAATTTCATCGGGCGATGATAGAGCGGATACCCGTCCAATTCGAAATATGTTCAGCCTCAGACGAATATTGGCACGAAATAGTAGCTTACCCGTTTGATGAGGGCATCTGTTGTCTTTCTAAAAACATTACGGGAAAAAAGAAATATGAGAAGGAATTGAAAAGGTTATCCAGCCTAGAATTAATAGGACAAATGGCAGCAGGTATTAGCCATGAGATTAGAAATCCAATGACAACGGTACGTGGATTCTTGCAGGTATTAAAAAAAGAGGATGAATTTGCGAAACATAATGATTACTTTAATTTAATGATTGAAGAACTTGACCGCGCAAATTCAATTATTACTGAATTTCTCTCAATGGGCAATACAAGGACATCGGATTTACAAATGTTAGATTTAAATTCAATTATTCATGATATTACTCCATTAATTAAAATTGATGCATTTAATCAAAATAAATATATTCATGTCGGTACTAAAGACATCCCAGAATTACTGTTAAATCGTAATGAGATACGGCAATTATTAATAAATCTATACCGAAATGGCTTGGAAGCAATGAGCACAGGGAAAGTTCTATCTATCAGAACCTACAAAGAAGATGATTGTGTAGTTCTTGCAGTGCAGGACCAAGGAGAAGGTATTAGGCCAGAAATTTTAGAAAAATTGGGCACGCCATTTTTTACTACCAAAGATAATGGCACTGGCTTAGGATTAGGCATATGTTATGCCATTGCTGCTCGTCATAATGCAAAAATTGAAATTCAAACAGGATCAGAGGGCACTACTTTTTTTGTTAAATTTAATGGTTTTAAACAATGAATCTAAGGCGGTAATATACAAATTTAGAAATGTATATTAGCGCTTTTTTTGAGAGCTTCACTTACGATACACCCAATAGTTAAACAATCGATTCCGAGCAATTGTAGTCTTTTAGTAATGAGAAGAGAATACGTTGTAACAGAAATTCTTTTGATTCTATTTTTTATTTCCTGCTTTTTTTATAAAAAACTGTATATAATTATCTTAATCTTTTATACCTTCTTACTTTTTAGAACTTATCACTCAATTTAGGGGCGTTGAGCATGGGGATACAGACACTATTATTAAATGCATTCATTATTATCCTTTGTATTTTTTTCTATCAAATATTTTGGTTAGATAAAGATGGAAAAGAAGTACGTAATAATGTATTAATTTCCATTCTTTCATCTATTGCGATCGTTCTTTGTATGACGTTCCCCTTTAGGCTTGATTCCGGATATATATATGATTTAAGGCTTATCCCAATCCTTTTAGCCGTTCTCTATGGTGGTTTTAGGAGCTTTACTTTCATCACCTTTGTATTTCTTTTATACCGTTTTTACTTGGGCGGAAACGGATTTTTCCCTGCAGTTATTGTATATTTTATGGTCACTTCCATTATTCTGCTAGGACAATATTTTTTAGCTGATTATTTTATAAAAAGAAAAATATTGTTCAGCACATTGCTTATTTCTCTTTGCACCATTTCCTTTTCCATCTTCGCTTTAATGAACCAATTGAGGATAAGTGCTAAAACTCAGCCTGAGTTTATTCACTTTTTATCCAATTTTATAGTAATCAATATTCTTACTGTTTTGTTATCTCTTTATCTAATTGAGGGAATGATAGAAAGGTTTAAAATGAAAGAAAAAATTCACCGGGCCGAAAAATTTATAGTGACTAGTGAATTAGCTGCGTCTATAGCCCATGAAATAAGAAATCCCTTGACTACTGTATATGGATTTATACAGATGCTTAGTAAAAACGAAATCTCCGAAACACAAAAGGGTGAGTATGTGCAAGTCATGCTCATGGAGCTAGATAAAGCGCAACTCGTTATTAACGATTATTTATCCCTTATAAAACCACAAATCGTTGTGAAAGAAGTAATAGATATTAGACCTATTGTCCATGAAGTAATCGATGTTATTTTACCGCTGGCTAACCTAAATAATGTTAAAGTTGAAAGCGATAATTTATATTCCCTTTATATAAATTCCAACGTCGTTAATATAAAACGGTGTTTAATTAACATTGCCAAAAATGGGATTGAAGCCATGACTAATGGAGGAATACTACGAATTAATGTGAAAAAGATAAAGAATAATATTGTGATTGATATTATTGATTCAGGAATTGGAATGTCGCCTGAGGAGATCAAGCGAATCGCTATGCCGTTTTATTCTTTAAAAGAGAAGGGAACCGGGCTGGGCACTATGATTTCATACGGTATTATTAAAGAATTAAACGGAGATATCGAAATAAAAAGCGAAAAAGGAAAAGGAACACGGTTCTCTATTATTATTCCTTCTTCATAAAAGATGTCGATATGGCAAGATTCCTTTAAGGGGTAGAACAAGCAAATCGTATACAAAAAAAAATAAACAATGTTATTATAACCCCGTTCTTCCTCAGAATGGGGTTTTGCAAATTTAAATTACCTATGTGCCTCCTTAAAAAAATATTTTAAGCATATTAATCCATACATAAAAATAATGAAGCAACTGTTACAAGAGGGATTGCCTGCTTCCTATATTACAGAAGTAATAATGGATCATTCATCCTTCTTGAATTTAAAAGGAGATATTTCTATTTTTCTAGAATAAATAAGTCTAAATAATTCTGGTAAATATATTATAGCTATTATCATTTTTAAATTGTCTCCATCTACATTCCATATTTCGATAATAGCTGAAGTATTCAGCAGTTATAATAGCCATAGATTGGTCATTATAATATGCAGGGAGATAAAAAATGAATACTTTCAAATTTACATCGTTGCTACTTTTAACAACATTTTTAATGGGTTCTTCTTTTGCTGTAGTTAAAATTGGTTTGCCTTATTCGTCCCCATTGTTATTAGCAGCATTACGCTTCACACTTGCTGGAATCATAATGGCAGTAATCGTTATCGTTTTAAAAAGACCACACCCAACATCTAAAGGAGACTGGATAAAAATAGTTATTATTGGTGCTTTACAAACAGCAGGTGTTATGGGTTGTATTTTCTTGAGTTTAAGGACTATTACAGCAAGTGAATCCTCCATTCTTACATTTACGAACCCGTTATTGGTTGTTGTATTCGGCACCATCTTTTCAAAAACACGCTATAAACATTATCAATGGATAGGTGTTTTGTTAGGGTTAATAGGGGTAAGTATTACAATGGGGGCGCAAATTGAATTTAAGAGTGGCATTCTTTTCGGAATTTTTTCTTCTGTATCTTGGGCAATTTCGACATTATTAGCTAAAAAATGGGGAGCGTTTTTCGATACATGGGTTCTATCCGCCTATCAAATGCTTTTTGGAGGATTACTACTTTTACTTGGCAGCTTTATTCTTGAAAAACCCGTTTTCATTTTGAACAGTAATTCCTTATCCATTTTATTATGGTTAAGTATTATGTCCTCTATTGTTCAATTTGCTGTTTGGTTTTATCTTTTACAAAACGGTGATCCTGGAAAAACAAGTGTCTTTTTATTTTTGGCACCTTTCTTCGGTGTATTATCTGGCTGGTTACTATTAGGGGAGCCGTTATACCCTGCACTCATAGTGGGTGGATTTTTTATTATTACTGGTATCTTCCTTGTAAATAGCAATTTCCAGCAGAAAAATAATCTAGTTAATAGAAGTTTATAATAAATGAATTGTTTGATCTAAGCGTTCAAGCACAAGAAAAACCCTCTCATTGTGTATAGAAAAAAGAAAGAAATTCTAATCTGGATATTATGGAGAGGGTTTTATTCAGAATTAAATTATACATTTATAGAAAAAACCTGATTAAATCCTTCTTTCCCTTTTTCTGTGATTTTTACAGCGCGAATAGATGGAACTCGAACGATCCAACCTAAATCAAAAAAATGTGTAAGAAGTCCTTGCCCTAAAGCGCCAGCAAGATGATGATGACGCTCACTCCAGTCTAGGCATATGTGAGAAAATGAGCGCCGTTTTCTTTTTAATTCACTTAAATCAATACCGAAATCAGTAAAGAACTGTTCTCCTTTAGGTGTAACGGCAAGTTCTCTTTCTTCTTTTTTCAAATAACCAGCGTTCAACATCGATTCGGTTAAATCAACTCCTAATTTTCCAGCTAAATGGTCATAGCAAGTTCTGGCTTTCTGAAGCAATTTTACTTGGCTAGATTGTTTTAACGAACGCACTTCAAGAGGAGGGGAAATTGCAAGAAACGATTCTAAAATACGTGCGATTTCACCATTGGCTAGCTGAAAATAACGATGGCGTCCGTGTTTTTCAACGTTAACCAGGTTACCTTCTACCAATTTAGAAAGGTGAAAGCTAGCCGTTTGAGGTTTTATCGCAGCCATAAAAGCTAATTCACTGGCTGTATGAAAACGCCCGTCCAATAAACTTGTTAGAATGGTTGCCCGCGACTTTTCTCCAAGGAGAGAGGCAATCTCCGCCACATTTGGATTTATACTCATTTTTATCAACCTTTCCGTATTTCATATTTCGATTATAGTTGAAGTGTCTATCGTATACAATGAATCATTACAAATCAAGGAGGGAACAGGATGAACCACTATTATGCAGTAATATTTACTTCTCGAAGAACAGAGGACGATTCAAAAGGATATGCAAGGATGTCAGACAAGATGGTAGAATTAGCTAGATTACAACCTGGATTTATTAAAGTTGAGAGTGCAAGAGATCACGAAGGACATGGTATTACCGTTTCTTATTGGGAATCGTTAGAAGCGATTCAAAAGTGGAAAGAGAATACGGCACATCAAGCAGCACAACAAAAAGGAAAAGAAACGTGGTACAGTAATTACAACGTACAGATTTGTAAGGTGGTAAGAGAGTATTCTTTTAATGGACAATGTTAAGAATGATTAAACTTTTAAAAGAATTTACTAGAAGGAGCAGAATGGATGTCTTTACTACAGAAGATAATATTGAGAAGTGAGGTATACATATGGTGAATGAAAGATATCCAATTGGTGAATTTGAATGTGAAGATATTATTTCTATGGCTCAAGTAGCAAAGTGGATTGAAGAGATACGAGTGCTTCCAAGTCAATTATCCGAAGTAGTAAGTGAATTAAGTGAGGAAGAGTTAAATCAGCCATATCGAAAAAATGGCTGGACGATTCGTCAAGTGATTCATCATATTGCAGATAGTCATACAAATAGTTATATTCGATTCAAATTGGCATTAACGGAAGATGCACCTACTATTAAGTCATACAACCAAGACGAATGGGCCAACCTGCCAGATTCTACTATGCCAATTTCTGTTTCTCTTAAAATCATTGATAGTTTGCATGAACGCTGGACTTATTTACTGCAAAGCTTAACTGCTGAGCAATTGAAACGAACATTTCATCATCCTGTATCTGGGCAAGTAACCCTTGAACGAAACATTGGCATTTATGCTTGGCATGGTCAACATCACCTAGCACAAATTAAAAACGCGTTGAAATAATTATTGTAATGAATAGGTAAGCTTAAAGGATGGATCAAACAATTAACCTATAGTTGAAGAAGGTAGAGGTTCGTATGGAAATTATTAAATTTCCTTTATTCGAGAGCTTGAGAATGCGAGCGAATATTTATGGCTATTTTGGCATTAAGATTACTCATTTGACAAAGAAAGAAGCGATTGAGACTGTTCAAACGTCTTTGAGTTTTTAAGTAATTGAATTTTGGGGTCAGTCCACCGTTGCATTAAAGGGACTGATCCCTTTTTACAATTTACAATTGTACTTGTCAGAGATGCTGGTCTTTTTAATGTTCTTTTGCTAATAATAAAATTAAGAACGGAAAAGAAAGAAGGCATTGATGTGTTTAGAAAATGGGGATTTCATCTTTTATTAGTCGTAATGATTGTAAGTGCTTGTGCACCAAGTCAGCCTAAGGATCACGCTCCGGCTGAAAAGAATATTCCTGTAGTGAGAAAGATTCCAAAAATTGATCATATCGTTATTGTTGTCGAGGAAAATCACTCTCAAAAAACGATTGAAGGGAATCCTTCTGCTCCGTATATCAATTCACTAATGAAGCAAGGCGCAAACTTCACAAACTTTCATGCCATTGAGCACCCAAGTCAGCCTAATTATTTGGACTTGTTCTCCGGGTCAAACCAAGGTGTTACAAATGATAAAGTACCAAAAACAAATTTTTCTACAGATAATTTAGCAAGTGAACTGATTGCTAAAAATTACTCATTTGTTGGCTATTCCGAAGACCTGCCTTCCACTGGCTTTAACGGGGCATCAACTGGTCCCGGAGGTTATGCCCGTAAGCATAATCCTTGGGTAAACTTTACCAATGTACCGAAAGAAGTAAATCAGCCATTGACAAACTTTCCAAAGGATTTTACCAAACTGCCAACGGTTTCATTTGTCATACCGAATCTTCGGAATGACATGCATGATGGAACGATAAAGGAAGCGGACGATTGGCTGAAGGAACAGATCGATCCTTATGTCCAATGGGCGAAAAATCATAACAGTTTATTAATTGTGACCTGGGACGAAGACGATTTTTCACAAGATAACAAAATTGCGACCTTTTTTGTCGGACCCATGGTAAAGATGGGCCAATTTGATGAAAAGTTAAATCACTATAATCTTTTAAGGACCCTCGAGGATCTTTACGGTTTAGCGCATGCAGGGGAAAGTAAGACGGTCGAACCCGTTATGAGTATATGGAAGTAACACATTAAAGTGCTATAAAGAAGCGCATCGAAGTAAGTTTATCTCAGATTCGAGATATTTACCTTGATTTATTTTCACTTGAGTGGTAAAGTGATATTGAGGTTAGCGAAGGGGAGGGAAACGATATGCGTAATAATACGCTAGGGTCGCTAATTTGGTTACGTCTAGTACGTTTTACAAACCTCAGTAACCAGTTGTCGAATGATTCTTTAAAGCCATTTAATTTAACCACAGCACAATTTGATGTGCTCATGCAAATTCATGTATATCAGCCGCTCACGCAAACGGAGTTAGCTGAAAAAGTAACAGTCACGCAAGGTGGTATTTCTCGTATGGTTGCCCGGCTTGAGAAGGAAGGCTATATTGTCCGCAAGCAAAATTGGAAAACGAAAACGATTAGCTTAACGGAGAAGGGTGAAGTAATTTTAGAAAAGGCCTTCCCTGTTCAACTTGCGTTTCAAACGTCATTTTTTGACGAGGTCTTAAACAAAGATGAAATAAAAACATTGTACACGCTAATGACACGTGTCCATAAACATAGTCAAAAAAAAGAATTACGACAGGAGTAATTTTTTTTACATCATCACTTGATTAGTCAAGTTAAAAAGGAGGAACCACAATGTATACCATTCCAGGACATCATCATATTTCGATGATTACAAAAAACGCGCAAATGAATAATCGATTCTATCAAAAAGTATTAGGGTTACGACGTGTGAAAAAGACCGTTAACCAAGATAATCCTTCGATGTATCACTTATTTTATGGAGATTTAACCGGTAGTGCAGGCACAGAGCTATCCTTCTTTGAAATGCCAATCGTTGGCAGAACTGTTCGCGGAACTAATGCCATTACCCAAATCGGCCTATTTGTCCCATCATTTGAAAGTCTGGAATATTGGAAAAGGCGCTTTGAGCTTTTAGATGTTAAACACGGTGAAATTACAACATATGCAGGACGGGCAGCACTTCCATTTAAGGATACCGAAGGGTTACGCCTTATGTTATTAAATAATAATGGTGAAAAAATACCAGAGCATTGGTTGGCATGGGAAGACTCCCTCGTCGAACAAAAGCATCGTATTTTAGGGATGGGGACTGTGGAAATAACCGTCCGCTATTTGGAACGTACGGCGAAAACGTTAAAGGATATGCTGGGCTACGTAGAAGTGACCCGTTCAGAAAAAGAGGCCGTTTATCAGTCTGTTTCTGGTCAGGCTTTTGGTGAAATTGTCCTGAAGCAGCAAGAGGGTCCGAGTGAAAAACCGGGACACGGCAGTATTCATCATTTGGCGATTCGTGTGAAAAACGAGGATGAGTTACGCCATTGGGAGGAAATGGTGAAAAAGCGTGGCTTCTATTCATCAGGCATTGTCGACCGTTACTACTTCCAAAGTTTATATTTCCGTGATTCAAATGGAATTTTATTTGAAATGGCCACAGATGGACCGGGATTTACAGTTGATTCAACAGTGGAAGCGTTAGGGGGAAAATTAGATTTACCACCATTTTTAGAAGAAAAACGGACAGAAATTGAAGCAAATTTAAAACCACTTGATTAAGGAGAGAGAGTAGCCATGAAACAATATCGCATTGATCCAAGCAAAGGATTGGAATTCGGTTTATATTCGATTGGTGATCATACACCAAATCCTTTTACAGGAAGTCGGATTAGTGCCGAACAACGTATCAAGGAATTAATTGAGGCAAGTAAGCTGGCAGATGAGGCAGGCCTAGATGTATTTGCTGTCGGTGAAAGTCACCAAGCGTATTTTACCACCCAAGCACATACGGTCATTTTAGGTGCGATTGCCCAAGCGACAAAAAAGATTAAAATTGCCAGCTCGGCAACGGTGTTAAGTACGTCAGACCCCGTTCGTGTGTATGAAGATTTTGCGACACTCGATTTAATCTCAAACGGTCGGGCTGAAATTGTTGCTGGCCGTGGCTCACGCGTTGGGGCCTATAGCTTGCTCGGTTATGATGTACGCGATTATGAAGAATTATTTGAAGAAAAATTGGAACTTCTGCTGAAGTTAAATGCCGAAGAAAAGGTAACATGGGAAGGTCAATTCCGGGCACCACTGGAAAATGCGTCCATTCTTCCACAACCTCAAAATGGCCACATGCCGATTTGGCGTGCTGTAGGCGGCCCGCCTGCAAGTGCCATAAAAGCGGGGCATTCTGGTGTACCGATGATGCTGACAACCCTTGGCGGCCCAGCAATAAATTTTAAAGGATCTGTAGAGGCATATCGTGAGGCACTAGAGCGAAGCGGTTTTGACCCAGCGGCATTGCCAATTGCGACAACAAGCTTATTTTATACGGCAGAAAATTCCCAGGATGCCCTTCGAGAATATTATCCACATCTGAATTTAGGCATGCAGGCGTTAAGAGGCGGCGGCTATCCAAAGCAGCAATTCGCACAGGCAACAGACTATCGTGATGCGTTAATGATTGGCAGCCCGCAGCAAATAATTGAAAAAATGCACTATCAATATGAACTATACGGTCAACAGAGATTCATGGCCCAAATTGACTTTGGCGGCGTGCCATTCGATAAAATTGCGAAAAACATCGAATTGATTGCAACAGAAATTTTACCTGCGGTAAGAAAATTTACAGCAAGGAAATAGGAGGGACATAGAATGAAAATAGTCGGATTATCAGGTTCAAAGGTTGGTTCTAAAACGAGAACTGCAATGAACTACACATTCAAATCAATGAGTGAAAAATATCCAGAGGCAGAACTTACCCTGATTGATCTTGCAGAATTCGATGTTGAGTTTAGCGATGGGCGGAATTACTGGGAATATGAGGGCGACACAAAGTATGTGACAGAAACGATCATGGCAGCAGATGCCATCATTATTGGCACACCCGTGTTCCAAGCATCAATCCCAGGTACATTGAAGAATATATTTGATTTACTCCCAGTAAATGCATTTCGCGATAAAGTTGTCAGTATGCTTGTGACGGCTGGGACACCAAAGCATTATTTAATGGTAGAACAACAATTAAAACCGATTTTGGCTTATATGAAAGCACAAATCGTTCAGACGTATGTTTTTATCGAAGAAAAGGATTTTTATCGAAAAGAAATTACCAATGATGATGTGCTATTCAGAATCGAGCGTTTGGTCGATGATACAGCTGTATTAACGGACACATATAAGCGTATTCGCGAAGCAAAAGAAGCAGAATACGATTTTTAATAAAGACTTTAGGATTTATTATTAGCTATTTGGACGAAGAAATGAAATTAAAGTTGAATAATAGAAACATGGTTCAGTCCCCCGTTGTGTTAATGCAGCGGGGGACTGAACATTAGTAAGAATCTTTTAATTTTTTTTGTAATTGAGCAGCTGCATATAAAGCATTCTTATCATCTAAAATATCCCCAGGTTTATTGCCCTCTCCAATTATATACCCTTCAAATGAGATTCCCATAAAATCAAAGATATGCTGAAATTGTTGAATCATTGGCAATCCCTTTACGTATGGATCATCCCCGCCAACCGAAATTACATAAGCCTTTTTTTGTGCCAGTTGCTTTTTGAAATCAGGGTAATTTGCATCTCTCATTGTTTGTGACCAGCGATCAATAAAATTTTTCATTACACCCGACATGCTATACCAATAAATAGGGGTAGAAAAAATGAGAATGTCGTGTGGCAAAATCCGATCAATAATGGAGTTATAATCGTCAGCTACATCATGGAATCCTCCTTCTGCGTGGCGTCCGTCTATAATGGATTGAATCCGATAATCCCGCAGATATACCTTTTCTGCCTGTAATCCTTGAATGACTTGATTTGTTAGTGTTTCGGAGTTTCCTTCCGGGCGGGATCCTCCATATAAAACAGCAATCGTCATATTCAATTCACTCCTTAACGTATCTTTTAATATAATCATTCATATTTTATAATGATATTATAAATCAATAAAGACGATTATTTTGATTGATTCAATCGAAAATAACGATTAAGGTGATGGAATGGAAATCAAACAACTGATCACATTTAAAATGGCAGCGGAAAATTTAAACTTCACACAGACGGCAAAGCTCTTAAACTTTGCGCAATCAAGTGTAACGGCTCAAATAAAAGTCCTTGAATCTGAAATAGGAAGACCTTTGTTTGAACGTCTTGGGAAGCGGTTAATCTTAACCGAGGCAGGACACCAGTTTAAAGCTTACGCGGAAAAAATGATTCGATTAAGTGAGGAAGCAAAGTTGATTGTCAATGCGGGAGAAGAACAAACAGGTACCTTGATGATCGGGGCACAGGAAAGTCAGTGTACTTACCGGCTTCCGCCTATTTTAAGAGAATTTAAATCCCAATTCCCAATGGTTAAGCTTGTTTTTAAACCGGCTCATTCTGATGAAATGGCAAGGGAACATCTAGAATCAGGGCTGCTTGATGTGGCTTTTATTATGGATACTTGTAAGTCCGGTGATTCGCTGAAAATAGAACCTCTAATCAAGGAAGAACTACTTATTGTTGCATCATCCAGCCATCCTTTACTGGAGAAATCAGCGGTCGCTCCGGAGGATCTGGAACATGAAACCATTTTGCTTACAGAAACAGGCTGCTCTTACCGTACCATTTTCGAAGATTTTTTCAGCTCGGCAGGAGTATACTCATTAAATAAAATAGAATTTGGAAGTATTGAAGCAATTAAACAATGCGTGATTGCAGGACTTGGCATCGCTTTGTTACCTAAGATGGCAGTGGAAACAGATTTGAGATTGGGAAGAATGAAGGAGGTAGGATGGAAAAATACCACAGCCCCAATCTGTACGCAAATAGCCTGGCATAAGGACAAATGGATGACACCTCCTTTAGAGGCTTTTATCAATTTAACGCGTAAAACATTTAAAAATTATTAATCAGGAAGAAAATGAATTTCGGAGTCGTCCTTCTTTCGCCCTAAGCGGTGAAGGACTGACCCTAAAAATTCATTAGAAAAGGTGAAATATGATTTACGTAATAATTTTATTCATACTTGCAGGAATTGCTGAAATTGGCGGAGGATACTTAGTTTGGCTCTGGTTACGTGAAGGGAAGCCTTACTGGTATGGAGTCATAGGGGGGGTAATTTTGGTTCTTTACGGGATCATCCCCACTCTTCAAAAATTTCCTTCATTCGGTAGAGTATATGCGGCATATGGTGGAGTATTTATTGTTCTTTCGGTCTTGTGGGGCTGGGGTGTTGATAAGAAAACACCAGATACATACGATTGGTTAGGTGCAGTTGTTTGTATAATCGGCGTTTCCATCATGCTTTGGGCACCAAGAAATTGAAGCAAGTGGACAGTCCAACACCGTGTTAAAGCGGCGGGGACTGTCCATTTTTTGCAATTAGGACATATGTCCTTTCCACACCCCTGGTTCTATTTTTTAATAAAAGAAAGATTTAAACTAGGGGGAGACAATGTGAAAGGGATTGTATTTGCACTTTTAGGAGGGGCATTTATTACCCTGCAAGGAGTAGCTATTACTAGGATTAGTCAAGATATTGGTACTTGGCAGGCGGCAACGATTACCCAGTTAACTGGATTCCTTTTGGCCTTGTTTATTCTACTGTTTGTCCGAGATGGAAAATGGCAAAGGTTTAAGCAAGTGAAACCGTTATATTTGACCGGCGGGGCCTTAGGGGCGATCATTATTTTCAGTAATGTTTTCGCTATTCAACATACTGGTGTGACCATTACCGTATCCGCTATGTTAATAGCCCAACTGTGTTTGGCCTTTTTAATAGATAGTAACGGATGGTTTGGAGTTGTGAAACAGAAGATGAAATGGCCGCAGTTTATCGGGATTGGAATGATGATTGCCGGTGTGGTAATCCTAAGATTTTAAGCGGACGAATAGTCTAGGGTAGTGACACTTTTTTTGGTTGGAGGAGAAATTGGTAATGAAAAGAAGTGCGATTGGCTAGTTATCTTTTGTCGGCCTCCTCTGATGAATCCGATTCCCTCCTTAAGGGAAAACAAAGCATTAAAATAAAAGATGCAGCAAACTTAATTGGGACCAGCTATCGACATCTAAATCGGGTCATCGCGCAATTCTGTACAGAAGAGCTGATTGAGCGAAATAAAGGATTTATCCTCGTTAAGGACCGGGAAGGATTAAGTGCCATTGCGGGTCATAGTATTTATGAATAAAAGCATTACGCAACAATAGGGGAGAGGTAAGATATGATTCTAGGGATAATATTCGCGGTTATCGCAGGTTCTCTTGTCAGTATGCAAAATATTTTTAACAGTAAGGTCAATGAACATGAAGGAACTTGGATAACAACATCATTAGTATTAGGTTTGGGTTTCCTCGCTTCATTGGCTTTCGGCTTACTTTTTGAAGGCAAACATCTATTTATCTTGGAAAATATGAAGCCGTGGCATTGGGGCATCGGTATAATCGGAGTAGGAGTGGTAACGTGTGTGGTGCAAGGAATGAGGCATCTGGGTCCAACCTATGCGATCTCTATTATTTTGACATCACAGCTGGGGTTTGCCTTATTGTGGGACTCACTAGGCTGGCTGGGGGTTGATAAGGTGCCGTTTACTTTTAAGCAATTAATTGGTGTGCTGGTAATAGTCGGGGGTATTGTTGTTTTTAAAATTGGTGGAAGAAGTGAGAAACTCGGGCCGGCAAAGATGATGTAGGATTGTTCCCTTGGTTTCACACTGAAAAACAAAAGCAGAAGATGGGGAGATCATCATGAGAAAATATCGGACTTTATTATTTGATGTCGATGATACATTATTGGATTTTGCTGCAGCAGAAAAAGCTGCGCTGAGCTTGCTTTTCGAGGAACATGGCATGACCTTTACTACTGATATGGAATTCCATTATAAAAAAATCAATCATGGTCTCTGGAAGTCCTTTGAGGAAGGAAAAATGGATCGTGATGTGGTAGTGAATACGCGTTTTTCCCTTTTGTTTAAGGAATACGGTCAAAACGTTGATGGTGTATTATTGGAAAAAAGCTATCGCGGCTATTTAGAAGAAGGGCATCAGCTAATTAGTGGAGCATTCGAACTGATTAAAGACCTACAACATCAATATGAATTATATATTGTTACCAATGGAGTTTCGAAGACCCAGGATAAACGCTTGCGTGCATCAGGGCTGCATCCAATTTTTAAAGGTATTTTTGTATCCGAGGACACGGGATTCCAAAAGCCTATGAAGGAATTTTTTGATTATGTCTTTGGCCGAATTCCTCACTTTTCCGCGGAACAAACATTAATTATTGGAGATTCTTTAAGCTCGGATATTAAAGGCGGGCAGCTTGCAGGGCTAGATACCTGTTGGTTTAATCCCAATAAAGTACCAAATGATACTGAAATTGTTCCAACTTATGAAATTCAAAAACTTGATGAGCTGTATCGCATAATCTAGAAGGCACTTTAAACAAGGAATTGTCAATTAACTGGTTATACCTGTATAATGAAGTTATACCGATTAGAAGGAGACCCCTCTATGCGATATTTATTGATCTTGATTATTGCTATTCCAGCAGCAGAAATCGGCTTACTCCTTTTATCCGGAAAAACAATTGGAGCATGGCCAACAATCCTACTCATTATTTTGACTGGTGTAATTGGCGCATATTTAGCAAAAAGAGAAGGCCTGCAAACGATTCGGAAGGCCCAGGAGCAGCTGAGAAATGGTCATATTCCAGGTGAAGCGGTATTAGATGGAATATGCATATTAGTTGGCGGAATATTCCTGTTGCTACCGGGCTTCATTACAGACATTAGCGGCTTTTTAATGCTATTCCCGCCAACAAGACGGGTAGTTAAATTCCTTATGATCAACTCTATACGGAAAAAGATTCAACGAGGAAATATAAAAATAATAAAATGAAAAACGTCAATCTTCTTAATTTGGGAGGTGTTTTTTTTAAAAAGTAAACCTTCCTATTATAACGCAAAGTTTGAAATTTTATATTTTGAGTGAAGATACACTTGCTAATTCTGTGAAAAATAATATAATTATTCATATATTCTGGAAATTAAAGGCTTTGATAAGGAAAAGTAAATTGGGCAGTGTTTGATAGAGAGCTTCTGATGGTGGAAAGGAAGTAAATAAACCCTTTTGAAAATGACCTTTGAGCTTCGTACCGAACGCTTTGGCTAGTAGGCTGCGACGGGAATGGCACCCGTTATAACAGCGACAGTATCTCTTTAAAAAGACGTACTGATGGAGGCAAATAGTGTGAGCTATTTGTAAATGTAGGTGGTAACACGGGTAATCTCGTCCTAATCGTAATGATTAGGGCGTTTTTTTTATTTTATTTTTGGGAGGAAACCAAAATGACAATCGTTATCGGAGGGGCATGGCCCTATGCAAATGGCTCGTTACATCTAGGTCATATTGCGGCACTGCTGCCAGGCGATATTTTAGCAAGGTATTACAGACAAAAGGGAGAAAAAGTCCTTTACGTTTCAGGAAGTGATTGTAACGGCACACCGATCTCGATTCGGGCAAATCAAGAACATACAACAACAGAGATTATCGCTAACCGGTATCATGAGGAGTTTTCTGAGTGTTTTAGGAAATTGGGTTTCACCTACGACCTTTACACAAGAACGGATGCCAAACATCATCATGAATCCGTTCAAACTATCTTTTTAACACTATTGGAAAATGGCTATTTATATCCGAAAAAGATTGAACAAGCGTATTGTGAGCATGACAAGCAGTTTTTACCGGATAGATTTGTAGAGGGGATATGTCCTAATTGTGGGGCAAAAGCGAGAGGTGATCAATGTGATAATTGCTCAAAGATACTTGATCCCCTTGATTTACTTGAAAAACGATGTAAAATTTGCGGGAATGAGCCAGTTATTAAGGAAACGGAGCATTATTATTTTGCCTTTAGTCAATTTCAAAAGGAGTTAGAGGACTTCGTCAACAAAGCGGATGAGGATCGTCGATGGCGGGAAAATGCTGTGGCGTTAACGAAAAGATATCTGCAAGAAGGAGTTCCAGATCGAGCTGTTACACGGGATTTACCTAATGGTGTAGATGTTCCTGTTGACGGATTTGAGGGGAAGAAAATTTATGTCTGGATTGAAGCGGTTGCTGGATATTTAACGGCCAGTTTAGAATGGGCTAAACAAAATGGTGGAAGTATTGCCCAGTTATGGAACGAAGATACAATCTCTTATTATGTCCATGGAAAGGATAATATCCCATTCCATACGGTTATTTGGCCCGCTATCTTAATGGGTATTAAGAGCAAGGCTTTACCGACGCATATTATTTCGAATGAATACTTAACATTGGAGAAAAGGAAGTTATCAACGAGCCAAAATTGGGCAGTCTGGATTCCGTATCTTTTAAGCAAATATGATCCCGATTCCATTCGCTACTTCTTAACCATCAATGCTCCAGAAAATCGCGATACCGATTTCTCATGGCGTGAATTTATTTATAGCCACAACGGTGAGCTGCTTGGGGCCTTTGGGAATTTTGTTAATCGCACATTAAAGTTTATTGAAAAATCGTTTGGTGGTAACATACCGCAAGTTGAAGTAGATATGGAGATTAAGAAAAATACAATCGAACTTTTCAACACTACAGGAGACTTAATTGAAAAGGGGCATTTTAAACAGGCCTTAGAAGGGGTTTTTCAATATATTCGTAGTGCGAACCGGTATTTTGATGAACAACAACCTTGGATTCAAGTAAAGGATAATCCTATTAAAGGCGATGTTACCTTAGCAACGTGTACGTATATTATTTGTAATTTAGCCCAAGTACTGCAGCCATTTTTGCCCTTTTCCTCAGAGAGAATTCGAAAAATGTTAGGCATTTCAACGGTTGAATGGCATGAGCAAACACAACTGCCTTGTAAAGTAGTATCCGTTTCACCGTTGTTTGATCGCTTAGATATTCAGCTGATTGAAGAAGAATATAATCATTTGGTTGATGCATCTAAGCGCTGAAAGCGAAATAATTGGTTAGACCTCTGGAGTTTATGAAATGTCCAGATTGTAAAATCTAATCAAACGATTGATTAAAACGCTAGGAGCGTTGGTATGACTAGCGTACCAAAACTAATCAAACGATAAATTATATTACTGGAGCCCATGAAGACGTGCCTAATGAGGTACTTCGTTATCCTATTTGAGTTAAAAAAGCACTGCAAACAGTTAAAAAAATATTACTGTTTACAGTGCCACTTTTTTTATGACATAAACTAATACCTCAATGAGACCTTTACTATCTCGTCTCCGAATTTTACTTCAATTAACTGTTCGGAGCCATTTAGCATATCAAAGCTAATCTGGTGGACAAGTACATTCTCCTTTATCAGCCCATCAAAGTGTTGAATGATTTTTTTACCATTATCCGTTGCTGAAATATCGACCGATATATACTTCTCAACAGGTAGATCTAATTTTTTACGTTTATCTTGAATCGCTCTGATTAGTTCTCGAACTTGGCCTTCGTCCACTAATTGAGGTGTGAGTTTTACATCTAACAATACCTTTAACTGCTGATCGCCCGCCATCTCAAATCCAGATGAAACAATATATTCGACATTAATATGTTCATTCAGTAATGTTACCGTTTGTCCGTTAACATCGATTTCAAGTTGACCATTGTCTAATAAAGATTTTTTCTCACGATCTGGCATTTGTTCGACGTAGCCCTTGACCGCGTTTACCAGCTTACCGAATGCTGAACCTGCTGTTTTAAAATTTAATTTAAAAACAATCGATTCATATTGAGATAAATCTTCTGTAAAAACGACCTCTTTAACATTTAGCTCATCTTTAATGACATTTTCGTAGGCATATAAAAGACGGCTTCCTTCTTGCTGCCATACAATCATTTGCTGTAAAGGATGCTTCACCTTCATGTTTGTCGTATTGCGAATACTACGACCGAGCTCCACGATTTTCAGGATTGTTTGCATGTCCGCCTCTAAATCAGGATGAATCATAGAATCATCAGCTTTTGGGTAGTCCTGTAAGTGAACACTTTCTTGATGCAGCTTTAAATGGATATCCTCTGCCACATATGGTACAAATGGAGCCAACAAACGACTGATTGTCGTGAGTGTTTCAAATAGTGTTGAATACGCAGCTCGTTTATCTTCTGAAAGTCCGGAAGCCCAAAATCGGTTTCTTGATCGTCGTACGTACCAATTACTTAATTCTTCAACTAATGCTGCAATCTCACGTGTTGCCTGCGTAAATTGATAACGTTCCATATAGCTCACTACGAGCTTAACTGTACTATTTAGTCGTGAGAGAATCCATTTATCTAAGATTGTTTTCGTACCAGTCTGCTTTTGATCATAGACAAAACCATCTATTTTTGCGTACATGGCATAAAACTTGTACGTATTGTCTAGCGTATCCACCAATTTTGATTTTGCATCTTGGGCGATTTTTTTCGAAAAGCGTTTTGGATTCCATGGCGAGCTATCGACTAAGAAGGCCCAGCGAAGTGCATCCGCACCGTATTCCCTGATGAGTTCAACAGGATCTAATGCATTGCCTTTGCTTTTAGACATTTTTTGACCATGCTCATCAAGTACGTGACCAAGTGACAAGACGTTTTTATATGGCGCTTTTCCTGTGAAGAGGGTGGAAACAGCGAGCAGGCTGTAGAAAAATCCTCTTGTCTGGTCAATTCCTTCAATGACGACATCGGCAGGAAATTGTGATTGGAATTTTTCTTTATTGCCAAATGGATAGTGATACTGTGCAAATGGCATTGAGCCACTATCAAACCACACATCAATGACTTCAGGTGTTCGTTGCATGGTGCCTTTACATTTCGGGCAGGTACACTTTACCTCATCAATATAGGGCTTATGCAGTTCGATATCATTTGGTACTGGCGTTGCCGCTAGTTTTTGAAGTTCCTCGATACTGCTAGGGGACACTTCATGCTGACAATCAGAACATACCCAAACATTTAATGGTGTACCCCAGTAGCGATTTCTGCTAATATTCCAATCAACGAGATTTTCAAGAAAATGACCAAAACGTCCTTCTTTTATATGGTCTGGATACCACGTAACAGCTGCATTGTTCGCAAGCATCTGCTCCTTTAATGCCGACATCCTGATAAACCAGCTATCTGTTGCGTAGTAAAGTAACGGCGAGTCACATCTCCAGCAATGAGGGTAGCTGTGCTCATATTTTTCTTTATGAAAAAGTGTGCCTTGTTCGGAAAGCATTTTAATGATGTCCACATCACAGTCCTTCACAAATCTACCGGCAAGCTCGACAACGTCTGCTGTGTAACGGCCTTGTTGATCTACTACATTAATAAATGATAAACCATTTTGCTGAACGGTTTTATAATCATCTTCTCCGTAGGCTGGGGCAATGTGGACAATACCTGTTCCATTAGCTTCAGTGACGTAATCTGCTAATACGACATGATGTCCTTTCTCCACAGCAACATAATTAAATGGCGCGGCATACTGTACGCCTGCAAAATCACTGCCGCTATGTTCACTTAACACTATGACATGCTCTCCAAGGACTTTTTCTGCTAATGATTTAGCAACGATATAAACGACATTTTCTTTTAGGGCACGAACATAGGTTAAGGTTGGATTCATCGCGAGGGCAACGTTTGCCGGTAAGGTCCAAGGCGTTGTCGTCCAACCTAAGAAATATTCCTCGTTCGCATCAAGCCGTTTAAATTTTACTGTAGCCGATAAATCCTTCACATCTTTATAGCCTTGTGCGACCTCGTGCGAACTTAACGAAGTTTGACAGCTAGGGCAGTAAGGCGATACGCGATGACCTTTATACAACAGGCCATCTTTGTGAACGTTGCTTAAAATATGCCATACAGTCTCGATGTACTCATTGCTTAACGTCATATAAGGACTATCCATATCTACCCAATAACCTAATTCTTCTGTAAAAGAGCGCCATTTCTGCTCGTAGGTGAATACACTTTCTTTGCATTTATTGATAAAAGGCTCGACACCATAACGTTCTATCTCTTGTTTCCCTGAGATTCCTAGCTGTTTTTCAACACCAAGCTCGACTGGCAGACCATGTGTATCCCAGCCAGCCTTTCGTTCCACTTGAAAGCCCTGCATCGTTTTGTATCGTGCTACCACATCTTTAATCGTTCGCCCAAAGGCATGGCCTACATGGGGGAGACCATTTGCAGTTGGTGGTCCTTCATAAAAAACAAAAGGTGTCTTACCTGCTCTTAACTGAACGGATTTTTTAAAGGTATTTTCTGCTGTCCAATAGTTACGGATTTGCTCCTCACGCTGTCCAACGGATTCCTTCCTTTCATTTGCATTCATCGATATCGCTCCTTTTCAAAAATGGCTAAAAAACATACAAAAAACCCCGTCCCTTGAAAGGGACGGGGTTAACCGCGATACCACCCTAATTCTATTGATCCGATCAATAGCACTTAGCAACGTACAATCATACGTGTTCCTTTTAACGGTAGACGCCCGGTTAGACTTACTATAGGTTTCAGCCTAACTTCTCAGAGAGGATTTTCACGTAACACTCAAACACTGACTTGCACCAAAATGTCAGCTCTCTGTGGATCAAGACGAAACGCTACTTTTTCTCATCAACGAATTTGTATGCTTTTATTGGGATTTATTGTAACAAACGTATGAATAGATGTCAAAGCATTCTTAAAATAAATAGTGCCGTCATTTTGGAGTGACCCTGTTGCGTAAAAATATATGAAGCCCACTGCTTCTTTACAAATTTATCTTTCCATCAATTATGAGATTGATGATTTTTCATTATCTAAAGAATATCATTGTTTGCAGCACCATACCACAAGACCGTAAAATTACATATAGTGTGGACCTTTTGGAATCATTCCGAACGTGTAAAAATGTTGGAAAGGGGATAAAAGCAGTGTTTAACGATTTTAAGCTTATAGAAGGCCGTCCTGTCTATATTCAACTGAAAGAATATTTGAAAAGAATGATTACTAACGGGCATTTGCTAGAGAATCAAAAGCTTCCATCCACTCGTGAACTCAGTTCGTTCCTATCGATAAGTCGAAATACCGTTCTAACAGCTTATGCCGATTTGGAACAGGAGGGCCTTATCTACGCGGTAAAAGGAAAAGGAAACTTTGTCAGTCATGTGGAGACCATGAAATCTGCATCGATCCAATTAAATTGGACAGAAAAAATCAATGAGCAAACGTATTTGGCAGATGAATTGGACCTAATGAAGCATGGAGTACGCTGGAATCATGATATGATCTCCTTTAATAGTATCGCCCCCGATGAAAAGCTATTTGATGTAGAGAATTTTAAAAGAGCCTTCTTAAATCGGATGGCCATTGAAGGAAATATCGTTCTTAACTATGGTTATGCCAAAGGCTATAAACCACTGATCGAATACTTGCTTCATTATATGGAGATTAAAGGTATTGACATTAGAAATAAAGATATCTTGATTACCAATGGATTCACGGAAGGTTTAGATCTCCTATTATCCTCTATTCATAAAAAGAACGGACGTATCATTTGTGAAAATCCAACCCATCATACGGCGATAAAGCTATTTCGATTACATGGCTTTGAAATCGAAGGTATTGATATGGATGATGATGGAATCGATGTTTCTAAGCTTGAATCGCTTTTATCAAAAAAGGAATACGATTTTGCCTACTTAATCCCGTCTTATCATAATCCAACTGGAATCGTTACGTCCTCAGAGAAAAGGAAGGAGATTATGGAGCTCTTTTCTGCCTATCAACTACCTATCGTTGAAGATGGATTTAACGAAGAATTACGGTATTCAGGATCACATCTGGCGCCGTTGGCTGCCTTTGCAGGAGCCGGTAACAATGTAATTTATATTAGCAGCTTCTCTAAGATTCTTTTTCCCGGCATACGAGTTGGATGGATTTTAGCAGACAAGGATTTGATTTATTACTTGGAAAGTATGAAAAGAGCTCGTACTATTCATACGTCTACCTTAGATCAAGCAGTGTTATTCCAATATTTAAATGACGGCTGCTTTGAGAAATATCTAAAAAAAGCTAAATCAGTTTATAAGAAAAAATATGAATTAGCTGTTCATACTTGCCAACAAGCCATTCCTTATAAACGAATGACTGGGGACGGCGGACTTCATCTTTTTTTAGAACTAGAAAATAATATCGATTCACGAAGTCTTTTAGAAAAATGCTATCAAAAGGGTGTTGTTTTTTTGCCAGGTGATGTCTTTTACACGGACGATAGTGGAAAGGACACATTACGGTTAGGATTTTCCAGGCTGAAGGAAAGAGAGATCACTCAGGGAATCAAAATCATAGGTGACACATTAAGAATTGATTTTGGAGGCTAAGAAAATGAAAGTTGGCGTAATTATGGGAGGCGTTTCCTCCGAAAAACAAGTTTCGCTCATGACAGGTGAGGAAATGATTGCGAATTTAAATAAAAATAAATATGAAGTTGTACCAATCCAAATAGATAACAAAGAAGATTTGGCAGATAAGGTCAAAAATCTCAATGTTGCACTACTTGCACTTCATGGGAAGTACGGTGAAGACGGCACCATTCAAGGTACCCTTGAGACCCTTGGTATTCCTTATACAGGGAGCGGGGTACTGTCTAGCAGCTTATGCATGGATAAGAATATCTCAAAAAAAATCATCCGTTATGAAGGAGTCCAAACACCGGATTGGGTTCACCTAACCAATATAGAAGAACTTGATTTGGATGAAATTGACAAGATGGGTTACCCAGTAGTGGTGAAACCTAATTCGGGCGGGTCAAGTGTAGGAGTAAAAATTGTTTATAATCAAGACACGATAAAGTCTTCAATTGCTGAAGTATTCAAATGGGATGCTGAAGTAATCATTGAAAAGTATGTAAATGGTGAAGAAATCACTTGTTCTATATTAGATGGAGAGCTCTTACCCATTGTTTCCATTCGACATAAAGGAGAGTTTTTTGATTATACGTCCAAATATAATGATGTGACTACGATTGAAGAGGTGATCCAACTCCCGCCTGAAACACATGACAAAGTTGCTTTTGCTGCAATGACCTGCTATAAATCACTGAAATGCAGTGTTTATGCCCGAATCGACATGATGATTAAAAACGGTATTCCCTATGTCATGGAGGTTAATTCATTACCTGGAATGACGAAGAATAGCCTGCTGCCAAAAAGTGCTGAATCAGCCGGGATCCCTTATAGTGAATTGCTTGACTTGATTATTGAAAACTCACTAAAAGTGAGAGCGATGTAAGGGATTAAATAGAGATAATAAAGAATGCGAGGACGAAAAGGGCACCTTCTTATTTAACGAGGGTGCCCTTTATATTTATAGATTAACAAGGAAGTGAGGTGACAGCTCGCAATTTCTTTGAAAAATGATATGGAAGATTGTGTTAAAATGGATAATGAGTATTCTTTTTGAGGGCGGACTGACGAAATAATCATGATTGAGAGGGATAAACGATATGAATAGCTGGTTGTACGGTGTGTATGCGGTAATATTGGGTATTGTCTCGGTTTTTACAGGTGAGATTGTTACCTTTGTTATGCTTGGGTTCATTCTATTAAGCTTACAAAATATCAATTCAACATTAAAGAAGTTACTTGAAGCCACTAAATCCAAATTGTAGGTGGAAAAATGAAAACTAAAATCAGCTTACTTAATGAATACATGGATTCACTGGCCGCCCACAACTATTTTAACGGGGCGGTACTTGTAGGACACAAAGGGGAAGTTGTGTTAAAGAAGGGGTATGGATTATCGTCTTTTCAGTATGATATTCCTAACATTCCTGCCACAAAATTTCGCATTGGCTCCTTAACGAAAGCATTCACCGCGATGGCGGTTTTGAAACTTCATGCTAAGGGTGCTTTGAATCTGGATGATTCTATTGATACGATTTTTCCGGATTATCCACATGGCTCAATTATAACAGTCCGCCATTTATTGAATCATTCATCAGGAATCGCCAACTTTACCTCTACACCGGATTATTGGACAAAAACGATGAGAATGCCGGCCAATCTGGATGAGGTCATTGAATCGTTTAAGAAGATGCCACTGGAATTTGACCTCGGCACTGATATGAATTACAGCAACTCCGGTTATATATTATTAACTGCCATTATTGAAAAAGAATCAGGGATGGCTTTTACCGATTTTCTTCAAAAAGAAATTTTCGATGAACTAGGTTTAGCAAACACTGGTGTTGATAATGGACGATCAATCATTAAATCACTGGCACAAGGCCACACAGTTTGGGAAAAAGTCATCCATACAGAGCACATCGACATGTCATTTCCGCTGGGCGCTTACGGAATGTATTCAACTGTAGAGGACCTATATCGTTGGTGTCAGGCACTAATAAGCAATTCTTTAATAGATAAAGAATTACAAAATCAAATGTTTACTAGCATAAATGGGTATGGTTTTGGCTGGTTCATCGAGGACGGTGCCCAAAAGGAAGTCAGTCATTTCGGTGATATCAATGGCTTCGTCAATCATCTAGTGGTTTATCCAGATGAGGAACTAGTTGTGATTGTATTAAGTAATATCAACATTACTCCGGTGACACAAATTAGCAGCGACCTTATACGGATTGTTTTTGACAAAGAGGTTGATGGCTTTCAGCAGTTTAACCCGTTAGAAATAGTGGGCGAAAACCTTGTCGGAACATATTTGAACGGGGAAGAGACCTTGTCTATTCATTTTGAAAAAGAACTATATGCTGTCGTTCCAAAAATGTACGGTGTACCATATAAGTTCAGATTGTTCCCAATTGATGTGAAACCAGAAACAGTCGTCTATAAAAGCGATTTTATTCATGATACATATACTTTAAATTTGGATGAGAAAGAAATCCCACAATCTCTGGAGCTGGTAGATTCCTTCGGTACTAAAAAAGTGTATGTGAGGAGTACTTAATCTATCTTAAATAACTAATCAAACGTTTGATTAAAACGATGTAATCGTTGGTATGACTGTCAAGAAAAGGCTGAACTATCGTTTGATTAATTTATCATGGTTCCTGCTATGACTATCATGAAAAAGTTAAACAATCGTTTGGTTAAATAGCAGGAAAGATTGGAAGGGCTGGTATAAAAAAACTAACCAAACGTTTAATTAATTCGCTGAAACCGTTGGGATGACTGGAATGAAAAGATTAATTAAACGTTTGTTTTAATAACAGAACCTAGTAGGATTCCCTACTCCTCATAAATCATTTTCCGCGTCATGCCGCCATCTACAACAAGGTTAATGCCTGTAACAAAGTTATTTTCTCTAGAAGTTAAATATGAACAAGCTCGTGCAATATCCTCTGGTTTCCCGACTCGCTTTGATAGATGCTGTTCATGATCCAGGTTGCTTAATTTTGCATAATCTCCTGTTTCGATCCAACCGGGGGAAATGGCATTCACCGTAATTTTATCAACGCTAAATGAGGCTGCAAGCGCATGTGTAATGGCCACGATTCCACCTTTTGTGGCAGCATAAGATTCTGAATGAGGCTCAGACATGATGGCTCTTGTGGAGGCAATATTCACAATCGATCCACCATCCTTATTAAGCCGCATATATTTTGCAGCTTCACGTGATCCTAAGAAAACACTTCTTAAGTTTGTGTTTATCACATCGTCCCATTCTTCAATCGTTGTTTCATAAGGAGACTTGAATAACGCTTTACCCGCATTATTGATTAAAATATCAATCTGACCGTATGTTTGATTGGCTGCTTCCATTAACCGAATTATATCTGATTCCTGTCTTACATCTGTTTTTACGAAAAGTGCTTCTCCGCACTGTTCCCTAATCATACTAGCTATCTTAGTACCCGCTTTTTCGTCTATATCAGCTAAGACGACATTGGCCCCTTTTTCTCCATAATGCAAAGCAATTCCTTTTCCAATTCCATTTCCGGCCCCTGTTATGACCACGGTTTTATTTGAAAAATCCATTGAATTTACACATCCTTTATAAAACACTTATAGCATTATATTTTTTAAGATAACACAAAAAAGGTACGTGAGAAAACATGCCCCTATAACCATGAAAAGAAGATTTGTTTTAAATCAAACGATTGATTAAATGGCTGTGTCCGTGGCAGGGCTGGTCTGAAAAAACTAATCAAACATTTGAATAAATGGCTGTATCGCTTGGCATGACTGGTCTGCAAAACTAATCAACCATTTGATTAAATGACTGTGGCGCTTGGTGTAATTGGTCCGCAAAAACTAATCAACCATTTGATTAAAACGCTGAATCCCTTGATATGACTGATATGCAAAAGTTAACTAAACGTTTGATTAATTTATTATAGCAATTATTTTACTTTTGCTATTATTGTCAAAGATAAATTCTTAGAACGTCTCATCATAGTGTAAAATAATACATACATTATCAGAGAAACAAGGAGCGCATCATATGATAGACATGCAAAAGAAAATTCCTTCGTTATCGTCAAATTCTGTTCGATTGGGTGCATTGTTAGCGATCGTTGGGGGATTTTTAGATGCTTATACTTTTATTAGCAGAGACGGGGTTTTTGCTAATGCACAAACAGGAAATATCGTATTACTTGCGGTTAAAGTGGCTAACGGAGAATGGAGTAGGTCATTCCTTTATATTCTTCCTGTTGTAGCCTTTATATTTGGAGTTTTGGTATCAGAAATTGTGAAGATCCCTCAGATAAGGCAGGTATTACATAGTTACAGACGCTCAATCCTTATTTTGGAATGCATCGTTCTAACCGTTGTAGGGATTTTGCCAAGTAGTGTGCCGAATATAGTGGTAACCGTAAGTATTTCATTTGTATCGTCATTACAGATCTCTACCTTCAATAAACTGGACAAGTGGTCTTACAATTCAACGATGACTACGGGTAACCTGAGAACAGCAACCCAGGCTGCCTATTCCGCGTTTATTGAACACAATCCGGAAGCAAAAAGGCAGTTTAAAGAATTCTTTGGAATCATACTTGCTTTTCTATTTGGTGCAACGAGTGGGACATTTACTACCACTTATATAGGGGATAAGTCTGTTTGGATCGCATCGGGCTTTTTAGTTATTGCTCTCGTTTTGTATCACAGGGATAGAGGATATTTGAGGAACCCAATTGCTGAAAAATAATTGATATGCTGAAAAGATAGTGGTTCCCGCATATCGAGGTTCTAAGCGACCGAAACCCTTTTAAAATCAACGACCCGGTCGCTTAACAATTCAATTTCAGATTACATATCGGTTTTATTATTCACTTTTTTGTATATATCTTTCCTTGTGAGCGGTTATTTCATCTCTTAACATCTGAAGCTGCAGGATTTGTTCATTAATTTCTTGAATCTTGCGGTCTGCATGCTGAATTATCGCTTTTTTCTCTTCCACTCCCTCAGGGTTCGCTTCGTATAGCTCAATCATTTCCTTAATTTCTTGCAAGCTAAAACCCAGCTTTTTACCTCGAAGAATCATTTTTAACCTTCTTCGTTCTTGGTTCGTGTAAATTCGTTGTTTAGTTAAGCTGTCGCGCATTTCTGACGTTAGCATCCCGACTTCTTCATAGTATCGAATCGTTCTAGAGCTGACATCAAACAAAGATGCTAGTTCGCTTATCGAAAAAAGACGTTCCTCAGACATTTGTGAATCCCCCTAGTTGACGTTTACGTTAACTTAAATATATAATAATTCTGAATAATCCAATTTGTCAAATGAAACTAAGGAGTGATCATTCGATGAGCCTTACTTCCCAAGACACAGAAGCTAGATGGAAAAATTCCTACACCTTTGATGAATTCGTAGAAAAGCGTGAAAATCTTGATTGGTATCGTGATGAACCATTTTTGCAAAAGGCAGTGGAAAAATTCACCGAGACAGACTTTGAACAAATTCATGAAAAAATTCTTTCTTTTTCTCCAACGGTTTCTGCCAAATGGAATCATTTGGCAGCACAAAGTGCGAGGCCGGAAGTCCGTCCCCACATGCTTCATTATGATGCCTTTAATCATAGGATTGACAGAGTGGTGCGCCCAATGGAAACGCATCTTTTAGAAAAGGGAGTATTTGGTGAAAGCCTTTTCTCTAGTCATATGACAGCTTGGGAGAGTTTTGTTAAACGAATGTTAATCCATCAATTAGGTGAAGCGGGAGTTACATGTCCCTTAACATGTACCCATGGATTAATTGCCCTAATTGAAGAATTTCCGGATGAGATTCATCCAGAACTCCACGAGATTTTAATGCATACAAAAGAAGGGGTTAACGGCGAATTCGCAATTGGCGCACAGTTTATGTCAGAAATACAGGGCGGCTCTGATTTGCCCGCCAATCTTTTAGAAGCCGTCCCGGATGGAAAAAACTATCGGCTATACGGGAATAAATTCTTCTGCTCGGTAGCGCATGCCGATTATTCTGTTGTCACAGCTAAAATCTCAGGTTCAAACAAGGTATCTACCTTCATTGTTCCATCATGGATGCCAGGTGATAAAGAGAAGGAAAAAAGGAATGGCTATCAAATTAACCGGATTAAATGGAAAATGGGCACCTCTGAGGTTCCAACCGGTGAATTTCAATATAATGGTGCACTAGCCTACCCAATCGGTCCAAAGGATAAAGGCATAGCCGTAGCAGTAGGAATTGTTTTAACGTTATCCCGACTTGAAATCGGGATTGCCTGTGCCGGCTTTATGCTCCGAGCTTCAAGGGAAGCGAATCTTTATAGTGAATTCCGTTCCGTTTTTGGAAAAAAGATAAAAGACTATCCGCTGGCAGCGAGCAAGTTAAAGCAAATAGAAAATGCGGCACAGCGGACAACGGCAGGGGCCTTTAAAATTTATGACCTTTTCTTGCGTCTTGAAAAACCGCTCAATCCAGGACTAAAATCTGACCATCCGCTTGAAATCAGAAAGCAACTATTTAACCTGCGTGAATTAATTATTTTACAGAAAATTGGTGCTACCAAAGAGGGAGTAGACGTATTACGAGAGGCAATCTCAGTGTTTGCCGGTCATGGTGTAATGGAAGAGTTCTCCTCACTTCCACGTATTTTCCGGGATGTCGTCGTAAACGAACAATGGGAAGGACCAAGAAATCTTTTATTAACGCAAATTTATCGGGATATTAGTAGGGTAGCTGATTGGTATCCGCCGTCTGATTTTGTAGGTAATGTGCTTGATGGAGCCTCTCAAGAAACCATTCAAACATTTTCAGAACAGCTGGAAGACCTGCTGCAACGGCCGGTTCTCGGAGAAGTAAGTGAAGGATCGATGGAAGCAGCAATGGAGTGGGATGCGTTTTGTAATTCTTTCTTCAAAGCCTATCAGGAGGTTGCATTAACAGAGATCAAGTAGGTAGAAGCGGGAGACGGTACTATGATTCAGAAACATAAGTACCGTCCCTTTGCATAACCCTAAATTGCCCAATCCCCATTACGGAAGATCGGAACAATGGTACCGTCTTGTTTAATGCCATCAATATTCATCTTGTTAGAGCCAATCATGAAGTCCACATGTACGGTGGAAGTATTCATGCCGTTTTTTAATAATTCTTCTTGGCTCATTTTTGTTCCACCTTGAATCGTAGTCGGATAAGCCGCACCGATTGCTAAGTGGTTGGAGGCATTTTCATCAAATAGTGTATTGAAGAAAGTAATCCCAGATTGCGAAATAGGAGATGGGTCTGGTACTAAGGCAACCTCACCTAAGCCAGTGCCGCCTTCGTTATCAAACACCAATTTCTTAATCGCTTCATCGCCCTTTTCTGCAGAAATGTCCACGATTTTCCCATCTTTAAAATGGACTTCAATCCCTTCGATTAGTGTCCCAGCATAGCTTAACGGCTTGGTGCTGCGGACCACGCCATCCATGCGATGTGTGTCAGGAGCAGTGAAAACTTCTTCTGTCGGCATGTTAGCAATAAATTCTTCTCCTTTTGGATTATAACTTTCAGCACATGCCCAAATATGGTTCTTTGGTAAGCCTAAGGTTAAATCCGTACCAGGTGCTGTGTAGTGCAAGGCGTCGAATTGGATTTCATTTAATTTTGTTGCCTTTTCATTTAACGTCTTTTTATGGTCATCCCAGGCAGCAATTGGATCCTCTGCATAAACACGGGAAGTTTTAAAGATTTGATCCCATAAGGCATCAACTTGCTCCTCAGAAGTTGCAAGATCAGGGAACACTTTTGCGGCCCAGCCTGCTCCAGCAGCAGCGGCAACGGTCCATTTCAAATCATCATTTTGCGTGGCAATGCGCTGGGCGCTGAACGCCTTTCCATACACCCTTTGATAGGCAGCAATTTTAGCGGGATCGACTTCATTTAATAAGCCTGGATCACTTGATACAATTGAAAGACGGCTTACACGATGATTTAACACATGGTCTTCGGATTCTTGAATTTCGTATTCAGGAATGTCGGTCAATACTTCGACAGGTTGATGTAAGTAATTCAATTTGCTGATTTCGTCATCGGACCATTTGACGATTACCTTTTCAGCACCTAATTCATAAGATTCTTTGGTGATGTAACGAGCTAAAGGAGCTTGGTCAACAGAAATTGTCATTTTTACCCAATCGCCGGGTTGAACATTGATTCCTTTCGCTACTAAAAGTTTGGCATATTTTTGTAAATTTTCTTCAAAATTTGGTAGTGCCATTTTTTAACCCCCAATTGTTTATTTTTTTACCACCATTCCATACTAGCACAATTAGATTTAAATTTCTGAAAGCAAGTAATGCAAAACAATAAGCTGTGTTTAATCACCATAATTTTGGTAAAATCTTTCCCTAAAGTATAGTAAAATATGTAAATAGAGGTGATGGATATGGTTGCGAAACAATTGGCTTCAATAAATGAAATAAACTTTTCACCAAAAAAGTTTTGAAAGAAAAACTGGTTTACATAAGAGCTAAATCGGATAAAGTGCCACCGTTCCAACAGAGATTAGTAAAAGTATTATTTGTATTTATGCTTGGAGCGTTGCTGGGATTCTTGGCAAAGTACACAGATGGGTCAGTTGTAGGATTAATAGGGACGTACTTAGGATTTTGGGTAGTCGTTACAACCATCATTGCTGTTCGAAGTCGTTCACCTAAAGTCGCAGCATTACACGCATTTGTTTTTCTATTCGCTATGCTTATTGTTTATTATTTCTATTCCATGATGTTGTTTGGATTTTTCCCAATGAATTATTTTATCGCTTGGGCAAGTATTGCCTTGCTTTCACCGATAGGCGGTTATGTGGTGTGGTATGCCAAAGGAAATGGCTGGAGGGCTGCATTTTGTGCTGCCCTACCCATTAGTTTGCTATTGGTCGAAGGTTATAGTTTTTTCTATACCCTTTCAATCCCCAGTGGATTTGATATCGTCTTAGCTGTTTTGCTATTTATCATTTTGCCTGCAAATCATTTTCAACGCTTACGCATGTTACCTATTGTCACTGTGCTATTTTTCTTAATGGAGCGGTTTGGGCTACTGTATTACTTGCCAGGATAAAGAGCTTGTTAGATCTTTTTGGGGGAGGAAAAAATACCATGTTTGTTGAGAGAAAATTAAATGGACAGTTTAACTCAGTAGTATCTCAAGTTAAGAATACTTATGATATGGTTGATGGTTCTGGTGCAGCTATGATCATCATACATAAGGATAAAATTGTTTCAGAGGAATACTGGGGGAAACATTCTAAAGCTCCTAATGCAAGAACGGTACAAGAAGACTCACAATTTCATGTAGCTTCTGTTCGTAAAAGTTATATTGGCTTTGCGGTTGCATACGCTGTATATAATGGATCCATCGACTCAATTGATGATGAAGTAACAAAATATCTGTCTGTTACTGATGCTGAACTATTTGATAAAACAACGATTAGACACCTTCTTACACATACCCATGGTTTAAACACACAAGAGGGCAGTATTATTCGAGAATTTGCCCCAGGAAAAGGTTGGGCATATCGTGATATTAACATTGAAATGTTGACACAAATGGTCAAATCCACGACAGGCAGGACAATAGCCGAAATCCTTAAAGAAAAGGTTTTTAATCCTTTAGGGTTTAAGGAAACTGGTTGGTATGATGAAGTAAATGAAAAATTAGTGCAAGTTATCAAAGAACAAAATGATAAATTTTGGTCAACTAGCAAAGGTACAGCTGGGGACCAGAAGAATATGTATGTATCCACAAGAGAGCTTGCTTATTGGGGATATGTCCATTTGAAGCAAGGATTTATCGCTGGGGAACAAAAGGTATCAAATGAAATCCTCAAGTTAGCTACGTCTCTTCAGAGTCCATTCTTATTAAATAAAGACCTTCCTCAAAATGGATTTTTATGGTTTGTAAAGAATTTACCTGCAAAGAAAACGGAAATTGGTGAGCTTGTACCTAAAGGTTCCTATCAAATCTTGGGATATACAAGCGTGGCAGTATTGGTTATTCCTAAGCATGATATTGTTGCAGTTCGCATGTTTAATAGTTTTGGATCCACTCCCGGTTATGATTATTTATCGGACATTCGAGCTTTTGGAGATACTGTTATGGGGTGTTTATAAGTATCCAATGAAATGGATGTTTAGCGGACTATGAGGTTTTCAAAGATTAATTGCAGAAAAGAGGAAATATTAGGGAAAAGGTTGAATAATAAATAAAGGGAAAGCTGGATTTTTGAGAGGAGGATTC
The DNA here is from genome assembly GCF_044762155.1 of Neobacillus sp. NPDC097160. Lineage (NCBI taxonomy): Bacteria > Bacillati > Bacillota > Bacilli > Caryophanales > Bacillaceae > Neobacillus > Neobacillus sp. NPDC097160. The sequence goes on from NZ_JBIWDU010000016.1 coordinate 102,280, forward strand.
AAATTTGTCAAAAAAAGTACTTATAATAGCTGGAGATGCCGTTGAGGCCTTGGAGATTTATTATCCATATTTTCGTTGTCTAGAAGAAGGTTACGAAGTACAAATCGCTGCTCCGTCAAAGAAAAAGCTGCAAACTGTTGTGCATGATTTTATTGGCTGGGATACTTATACCGAAAGCAAAGGATACTTAATAGAGGCACAGATTGCCTTCGAGGATGTAAAACCTGAAGAGTTTGACGGCTTAATTATTCCGGGTGGAAGAGCCCCCGAGTATATTCGTTTAAATGAAAGTGTTCCAAGGATTGTCGCACATTTCTTTGAAGCGAATAAACCGGTTGCTGCTATTTGCCATGCAAGTCTCGTTTTAACAACGGTTCGTCAATACATGGAAGGCAGAGAGTTGACGGCCTATATCGCCTGCAAACCGGATGTAGAAGCAGCAGGTGCCACTTACATTGAGAATCCTCTTCATGTTCAAGGCAATCTTGTTTCCGGTCATGCCTGGCCAGATCTTCCAGGCTTCATGAAGGAATTTATTAAACAGTTAAACCAATAAGGACGGAGTTGATTCCCGGACCTTAAAGAGCAAACAAGCCAGCTTCGCTAGAAACTGGCTTGTTTTTGTGACCTGATTTATGGTGGCGGGGGACGGTTGAAGGATAACCAAATAACTATATCGGAGGTATATATGAAAAAGGCAATCTTTATTTTTATAATTTTTTTAATCGGAATTGGGGTAGGGATTTTGGCAAATAAGGAATATGAAAAATTTCATCCCCTTTCAGGACTAAGCGGCGCATCTATTTCAAATGAAAATGACAAGCTGAACGTAACCCTGTTAGTTTCAAATTCAATCCAAACATTCAAAGGAAAAGTTATCCAGGTAGAAGCAACAGTAACAAATAAATCAAATGAAGACCTCGTTTTGAGTCCAAAAAAGTGTAAATCAGTATTGGAATTCGCCCAGTATTATGGGGAAAACAAAGTGGAAGACTCCGATGATACGTGCGTCCAAGCTGAGCCAATACGTCTATCAGGAAAAGCTTCCATTTCGGACATAGTAGTTTTACCGTATGATGAGAAAGCCTTTAAGAAATACAACTCAAGGAAAATCACCGTAACAGTAGGGGACTTAACTACCGAAATGAAGAGTTTTAATAAACTTCCCGAATGAATGAAGGACTTTGGAAATTAAACCCCCACAAGCCAATAAAGGGTCAGTCTCCTGTTGCACTAAAGTGCGGGGGACTGACCTCTTACTTTTTAGCCAAGCATTCGGTATTTCGTTTTGAAATATTTTTTTAACCCATCCGCAAGCAAAAGAAAGGTGATGATCATAACTGAAATAAATAAGACAGAGGACAGCGGGACCCAATAGCTGCTCCAAATGTCCCTCGATACCAATTGAAGATACATAGGGTAGGCAAGTGAGGTATTTTCCGCCGAGTAACTGCCATCTAATTCTGATGTGAATTTTCGATCCAAAAATAGTTGAACAACGGCTAATTGTGATAATAAAAATAGAACTCTAGCCATATCGTTTACAAAACTTGTAATGAGCTGTGATTTAAGATGCGGGAAAATGTGCCGGGTAAATAATTTCACCTTGGTGCAGCCTGTGGAAATGGCCGCCTTCACAAATAATTGATTCGATAAATACGTAACATCGTTTTTTACAATTGTCGCCAGCCGTCCAACTTCAATACTAGATAGAATGACAACAAACCAAAATGGCAGGTAGTTAGAAAAATAAATGAAAGGAATGCCAAGCAGCAGTGCTACTAAGAAAATAGGCGGGATAAAAGATAAAATATAATTCCAGCCGCTTAAGAAGGCATTTATCGGCTTCGAAATAGTGGCAGCCATGCCTAAAGGTACCGCTAAAGAATAGCGAATCACAACGACAAGCGTAACCAACAGTAATGTTTCTCTTGTGCCAATCACTAAAAGACTTAGCAAATCCCTTCCCTTTCGATCACTGCCAAGAGGATGTTCCTTCGATGGCGGATAGGGCGGGATTTTAATTCCTTCCTCGGTCATTTTCATCGATTCCTCTTTTAAATCGCGATCAACGAATGGGAAGTGGGAGCCAAAAGCCGCAAATAGAAGGAAAATGGTTAAAAAAACTACTCCTAAAACTAGTTGGATATTTTTCATGACTTTCCCCCCATCCTATAATTCTTCTTTTTCCAGGTCATATGGTGTAAGAAAATAGTTGCAGGTTTGGCTAACTAAATGGACAAGTAAAATAATTAACGTAAAAATAACCGTATACGAAATAGCTAATGAAGCATTGCCCAAATCTTTGTTTTGTCCGACGGCAAAGGAGGCTCCTGGATAGACAGCTTCCATGAAGTAATATCCGGCACCACGAAAGGCAGTAAATTTTTCAATAATAAATAAATTGGATAAAACGAACAAAGATATGGTATTAAGGTGCTGCAGAATTTTGATGATGGCATTCCGGAAAATATGTATATTGACTACTTTTTTAAATGATACTCCTTTGGAATAGGCCGTGCGGATATAATCTTTCCCTTCTTCATCTTCCAAACTGGTGTAAGTCATTTTTGCCGTATAAAAAAGGGGATAGATCGATAAATAGATAATACATAGAATGATATTTTCAAAGCTTTCACTGCCGAATAAGGTGATATGGGGCAGGAAGCCAATGCTATATAAAAACATCAGTAATAATTGGATGCCAATCACCACAAAAAAATCAGGGATGGATAGGAAAAGCCAGGTTGCTCCCTTATTGGGTATATTCCAGAGCTTATATTTGGAGAGGCGGTAGTCCATCATCCCTTTCAGGACTCCAAAGATAAATGACAAGAACAAGGCAGGTAGTGCAATGGACAAGCTCTTTTTCAAGGTCCTTGAGAGCAGTTCGCTATTTGGATAGCCTGGCATGAATTCCCCTAGAGATTTGTTTTCTTTAATAAAGGAAAAAAAGTTTCCAAAAGAATCTTTGTGCTTTGCCCAGGAGTAATGGTACTCGGCATTCTCAAATACATTTCCGGTTGAGGTTTCATATGTCACATCTCTCGGCATTAAGATAATAAAGATGATGAAAAATAACGCAATCATCCAAGCCAAAATACTTTTACCTAATTGGAAAATGAGCGGCAATCTATATTCCCCCCCTACGCAAGTTTCAAAACGTTATATAGACATAGAAATAGTATAACAAAATTCATCCGAATATTTTACCAATTTGGAAAATTATATAAAAATTCTGCAGGAAGTTAGCGTCTGGCATTACATGTAAAAAAGAACGGCAGCCAATAAAATTTTTGGCTGCCGTTCTTTATGAAATCTACCTATTTTCACTAACCTTTTTCTCCTTTTCCAACAAAACAATTAATCCCGGCAGCAGTATTCCTCTTATTAAGAATGTATCTAACAGGATTCCCACTGCGACAATGAAGCCAAAGATAAATAATAGCTGGATGGGCTGTGTCATTAATACAGCAAAGGTTGCAGCAAGAATAATTCCTGCTGAGGAGATGACCCCGCCTGTATTTGCAACAGCGATTTCTACTGCTTCCTTAACAGAGTGTTTCGTCCGCTCTTCTTGGAATCTTGAGATAAGCATAATATTGTAGTCAATTCCAAGTGCGACCAAGAAGACAAAGGCGTAAAGCGGAACCCGGTTGCTAATCGTATCAATATCGAAGATCAAGCTGCTTAAGAATGTTCCTAATCCTAATGCGGAAAGGAATGAAATTAAAATCGTCCCCATCATATAAATAGGCATTTTAATGGATTTTGTTAAGAAGATTAATAAGGCAAAGATTAAAATGGTTTCTAACAAAACGATCACGATAACATCCCTATCATTAACGGAGCGATCATCCACTTTTTCAGCTGTCTCTCCGGCGAAATAAAGTTTTCCGTCAAGCTGGCTGTCCGCCGTTAGTTTTTTGCTCTTGTTTATTATTTTTTCCAATACGTCAATGGTCTTCACGTCATAAGGGTTTTCATTAAATGTCAGGCTATAGTAAAGGACTTGATTGTCCTTGGTTGTTTCGCCTAAACGTACATTACTAACAAGTGGCTGTTCAGCTAGTGATTTACGCAATGTTTCTTGCTGTTCAGCTGTTACCGGTTTTGTCGATTCAACTAAAACCGAAGTTGGCGCTAGGTCTCCGGCTTCAAACTTTTCTCCTAATAGTTCATAGCCTTCGCGGGAAGGCATATCTTTAGGGAAGGATTTCATGGTATCGAACTCATATTTTAGATTGAATAGATTACAAGCGGCGAGCAGTAAGAAAAGGCTAATAACCGCAACGGAAAGGCCTGGCTTTTTCGTAACGAAACGGCCAATTTTTCCCCAGACAACATGCTGATTAGCTGTTTGAACACCGACTTTTGGAATTTTAGGCCAAAAGGATTTTCTGCCAAAAAGGGTGAATAAAGCCGGAACAAGTGTAATCGATGCGAGCATAATCACGGCCATCGTGGTAGCGAAGGTCGGCGCGAAGTTTTGATAATCGCCAAATTGAGCAAAGAATAACACAAGCATGGCTGCTAAAACCGTACCACCTGAAAAGAATACAGGCATTCCCGTTTCCCGCATGGCTTCTTTCATCGCCTCAAATTTGCTTTCATGATTCGTCAGTTCTTCACGATAGCGAGAAAAAACGAATAAGGAGTAATCAATCATGGCGGCAAATAAGAGAATCGACATAATTGAAAGGGTCTGATTGCTTAGGGCAAGACCGGCCTTTCCCATCAACCCAAGTATTTGATTAACCACTTCATAGACAAATACCGCCGCTAACAACGGAATTAACGCTAATAATGGTGAACGGTAAATCACAATTAAGAGTACCAGGATTAAGCCAACTGTTGATAAAATAAGAACAACATCTGCACGGGAAAAAAGATCAAGAGAATCAGTTGCAATTCCAGCAGGCCCCGTTACATATAAGGTTAAATCTGAGGAGTCTGCAACAACCTTTTTGATTTGCTTTAGAGTTTCTTTAATTTCCTTATTTTCTAATGAAGCATTAAAGGTCAACGGAATAATGGCTGTTGTTTTGTCTGCTGAGAAGAACCCGGCCGTTGCTTGAGGAGGTAAGGATGCAATCGGGATGATTTGATCAACCCCAGCAATCTTGTTATTTTTGATTTTGTCTAAAATCGCACCAACCTCTTTGGGCGTCACTTCACCCTGTTTAGATTGGAAGACTAAAATAGCAGGAGTTCCTTCGTTATTAGGAAAATACTGATCCATCTTTTTTTGGGCAATGACAGATATTGCATCTTTCGGAAGGGAATCAATTCTCGATACCTCATAATCCTTAGCGCTTGGCGCAAACATGGCCAAAACCATCGTAATGATTAACCATGCAGCAAGGGTAATCCACATTCCCTTTTTAGTTGAAACCCGGTCGGTAATAGTTTGTAAGAATGATTTCATCTCTTTTGCTGATCTCCTTTCATACTGTAATATTCGAAAGTGACACTTGTGTTACTTTGGAGAAAAATAAATTGACACTATTGTCACTACCATTATCTTTTAAAGTAACAAGAGTGTCAATTTACGTATTTGTGAACATTCCGTGACGGATAACATCCTTTATGGAGCTGACCCATACCGAAGTGGGGATATCAAAATGATTTGGTATGGCGACCGATTGAAAAATATATCCTAAAATTATGGCATTTGGAATGTTGGATTTTAGCTTCCCTTCCTGTTTACCTAATTCTATGAAGCCTTGCAAGTATTGATACATATCGAAATGGAGTTTACCAAACTTTTCTTCATTGCCTGGAATCTGCTGGGCAATTTTGATTAGCTTTTGAATATCGACATGGCTGAAAATTAGTTGTAAAAGAAAGTCAAATTGAGCTTCAAACCCTTGCTGATCGTCTATTTGTTTTAACTTAAGAAGAAATTGATCCATTTCATAAAAGATAAAGTTTGTGAGGAGTTCGTCCTTATTCTCAAAGTATTTATAAAGAGCCCCTCGTGAAACGTTTAAGGAATCGGCTAGTAGGCCAAATGTAAATCCATCATATCCGTGTTTGAGAAGTAGCTGTTTCGTTTCATGAAATAATTCATCTATAGAAAATTTACGTTCGCGTGCCATACTTTCACCTCAGAGATATTATAAACAATTAGATGTGACGTTGGAAAGGAAATTGAATATAAGCTAATTGTTTTTAAAAAACAGGAGTCAATTCCTTAACAGGGACTGACTCCTATTGGTATAATCCTTCGGTGACGATTGAGTTAAATTTCTAGCAATTGTCTGATAATCATTATAAAGTTTCTTTAATATAATGCACATCACTCTTGAATACCGGTTCACTCGTGTTCGGTAAATACCAGAGTGTTTTCAATGTGATTCCTTTTTCAGCAAACATCGCCGCCAGCTCTTCCATAAAAATGCCGCGGGTCGGATCGCATGATGGACTGCTCTGGATCCCCAACAAACCGACAATTTCGTAATCGTTTTTCAGGTAGTCTTCTGCTTGTAAAAGTACAGGCTTCAAGATCTCCCGGCAATGTTTTCGATACTCCGGTGTATTATATTGTTCATATGTCATGGACGGCCGATTCAGTCCGAGAAAGGTAAATTCCGGACATGGCAACTGGAGAAATCCATAGCCTGCTTTCATTGCCCACTCTACAGCTGAAAGGACGGCGCCTTCTGCTCGTGCCTCGTCTTCAATGACGGTATTCTGGTTTAGGATACAATGAGAAACGAGTAAAATCTTTTTACTACGCTGCATTTTTCTTCTCCTTATTCACGATTTTTGCTAGATTTGGCAATCGGGCAATCATGAACATAACGAGCAGGCAGGTAATAATTTTATCAACAAAATTGCCAGTAATTCTTGAAATAAACGTAGAGGCAAAGACACTTTCCCCTGCGGATCTTAACCATAAGACAACTAAGTCCATCCCGCTGCCATTTAATCCGCCATATACAGCAACAGCGATTGGTGTTCCGATAAGCGGTGCGATAATAGATAACATAATTCCGGTAATAAGTGCGATGTACCATTTCCTAAAGTCAAACTTTTTCGCCATGTAACCAGCAACTAAGGCAATGGCGATATTAACAAGTCCAAAAAACATCGCAGATGGCCCTGTTGTGGCGCCAAGAACCACATTTGTTAACCCGCCGGCTAATGCTCCCCACCATGGGCCGAATAATACGGCAACTAAAACCGTACCAATCGTATCAAGAAACAACAAAGGAATCTTCATGGATGACACAACGGTTCCTAGTATGACGTTTAAAGCGATCCCCATTGCGGAATAGGTCAAAATCATGGTTTTACTCGTTTTCATAAAGTTGTTTTCCCCCTCTTTTTTTAAAAAAATATTTCTCTTTGCATCAACCCTTAAATAAAAGCTCCGTAAATTCTTTAATGATTGGCCGGTTTTCTGTATCCGTCAGCGAAGTAAAATAAAAGTTTCTTAGAAATGGATCGAATTTTTCAACAATCTGGATCCGACCCGCTTTTGCGGCGGGCAGTGCTGCCAGTTTCGAAATAAAACTGATGCCAAGTCCTGCTTCTACAGCAGCAATTACGGCTTCGGTACTGCCAATCGAGACAACAGAGTGTAAATCGGAAAGTGAACACTCATGAAGAGATAGGTAATCCTCCATGACCTTCCTGGTACCAGAACCCTTTTCTCTTATAACAAAATCATATTGTTTGATCTGACTTAAATCCGGGTCGTCTGAATGGACCATCGGGTGTTCATTTGGTGTAATCAATATTAGTGAATCAGAGGCAATCGGCCTAAATGTAAGTTTGTTTGAATCATGCTCAAGGCCAATAATTCCTACATCAATTTGATGATCCAGAAGTTTATCGAGGATTTTTTTAGAATCACCAATTTCAATGGTTACCTCGACCTTTGGGTAAAGGTTTCGGAATGTCTTAATCCAACCCGGCACTAGATAGGTTCCAGGGATGGTACTTGCACCAATGGTCAAAGTTCCGGTTAATGTATCTTGAAATCCATGAAGGTCATCCTCCAATCTTCTCCATCTTTGTGATATTTCTTTCGCGGCATGATAAACGAGCTGACCTGCGGCAGTTGGCTGTATTCCCGATGTGCCTCGTTCCAGGAGTTCCAATCCAAGTTCTTCTTCTAAGCTCTTTATTTTAAGGCTTGTTGTCGGCTGTGAACTTTTCAGAGTTGCAGCTGCTTCTGAGAAACTTTTTTTCTCAACAACCAAAATAAACGCTTCAAGTTTATTTAAATTCATATCTACACTCCATCTATATTGATAAATTTAATAATTTATATTAACTTTTTTTATAATAGACTGAAAAAATAATAACGACGGTTAGGACCGTAGTTATACCATTTATTTTAACGCGTGAAACAATGATATGAAAGCGGAATTGAAGCAGATTTTTGTCGATTCTGTTAACAAGGGTGTCATGTTAAAAAGGGTGTCAGGCACCAATGTTTTTTTGAAAAAATAAAAGTTTTTATTGACTTTTATTGAGAATTATGTTAAAATAAATATTTATTGACAGTATGGTAATTCTAACATACAATAAACTCCTAGCAAAATTTTGCTGGGAGTTTTTTCTGTTTAAGGGGGAGATTTTGTGGATGTTAATAAGGAAAGTTTAACAGCGTTAGTAAGCTGCTTTTCTAGAGGTTACCATGCAATGAACAGTCATCAGCACATTTTTAATGATTGGATTGCTCATTCACTTTTACGCGAAGAGGAAAAACAGTTAATCAGCACCAATTGGGCTAATGCAATTGCCTTTTTTGACCCGGAAAAGAATGAATCTTTGAAGGCGTTTGAAGAAAAATTAGAATGGGTGATGAATAACCAGACGATTCCACAATTAGTCAGCCGGGCAAGATATGCAGAGGACGGCCTTATGTCTGCTATTGAACGTGGTGTGAAACAATATGTCATTTTAGGGGCTGGCCTTGATACGTTTGCCCTTCGTCAAAAAAACTTACCGGAAGATTTTATCATCTATGAAGTCGACCACCCCGCAACCCAAGCATTTAAACGAAACCGCCTTCAAGAAATGGGTTTTGATATTCCTGCAAACGTAAAATTTGTTCCCGTAGATTTTAAGCAAGATTCCTTACCTGATGAGCTAAAAAAAGGCGGCTATGATTCTCAAAAGTATGCCTATTTTAGTTTATTGGGTGTCGTCATGTACTTAGAAAAGGCTGATTTCTTTAACCTCCTTTCTTCTATTTCAGATATGTCTATGAACGGAAGTTCTTTCGTCTTTGATTACCTTGATGATACGGCTTTTAATGACGGAAAAGCTTCAAAGAAACTTATTCAGATGCGGCAAATTACTGCCATGACAGGTGAACCGATGGTTACGGGTTTCGATCCGTTCGAGCTTGACCGGGAGCTTCAAGCTTGCAATATGCTACTATATGAAAATCTTTCTCCCGCCAATATCGAAGAATTGTATTTTGCGGACAGAGGAAATGGATTACATGCATTTGACCATTTTCACTTCGCACATCTGGTTGTGCATAAATAATAGTAGGAAGCCCTCACCCAACAAAGTGGTGAGGGCCTCCTACTATTATTTTCTGTTAAACTGAAATATCCCGTTTTGTGAAAATACCAAAGGCGAGAAGATGGAAAATAGCAAAATAAATCAATATCATCGTAATGGAGAAGCCAATTGTCATTCCTTCTACCAATGGCATTCCATCATAATATTGCATTAAGTTTGTGTTGGCAAAAAGGCTATATTTTGCCCAATCAAACTTACTGGCCAATAGGTTTGTAATGGTTCCGCCCATGAGCAAAAGGAATACGGAAAGACCAATGGCCAAACTGCTGTTTCTAAAGACAGCCGAAATCATAAAGGCCATTGCCACCAGTAAATACACGCTTAAGGAATTTAACGCATATGTTTTTACTAGATATAAGAATAGGTTTTGTTCCACAACCGCTCCGTTTACGAACGCGAGATGTACATTATTAGCGGCTACGCCCGTTCCAAAAAGTACAAACCCGGTCGCTCCGGCAATCACAAATACCACAGCGAGCATGAGCAAAAAGAATAGATTGACAGCAATATATTTAGAAAGTAATATTTTCCATCTATTAAACGGTTTTACTAAAAGGATTTTGATTGTGCCCCATGAAAATTCATGGGCAACAATACCAGCCGCAATGATAATCACGAATAGTCCGGCAAAACTGATCAAATCTGCCGAGTCGTTCATAAATGTCCAAACTGTGCTTTCTTTTGCAGGGGCTACATCATGCTTGATTCGGTATTCATTAATCGCGATTTGTTTATTCGTATATTCCCTTAACGAAGGAGCCACGATTTCTGCGCCCTCCATGTTTTGTTTCAGGCTGGTATTTTCCGCTTGCAATGCTTGCTTCCAATCGCCTGCAGCCGGGCCTGCTTTAGACTCCATATATTTAGTCAATCCTCCGGCAGCCATGACGATCAGGGCGAGTAAAGCAATCATCAAAAGGGTGCTTTTTTGCTTACAGATTTTTACCCATTCGTTGTAAATAAGACTAAGCATTGGCCGCCACCTCCTCCTCCTGCGTAATTTCTAAAAATCTGTCTTCGAGCGATTTTTTTATCACTTTCATTTCAAAAACAAGAATGTCATTCGTAAGAAGAATGCGCAATACATCAGGTACTTGCGGTGTTTCTAGTAACAGCTGAATACCATCTTCATGCCCGGCAGCCTGAATGTTATGCGCAGCTAATACTGCAATCGCCTCACTGGGGTTATTCACATCGCACACATAGGTTTTCTTTTCAACTTCTGTATCATCGCGAACTTGCTGCACATTGACTAATTTGCCTTTTTGAATGATGGCAATCCTGTCACACATCATTTCCATTTCCGATAGCAAATGACTGGAAACAATAATGGCAAGGTTCTTTTCTTGGGCCAGTCTTCGTAAGTAATCCCTAATTTCACGGATGCCGGCCGGGTCAAGTCCATTGGTAGGCTCATCTAAAATCAGCACCTTCGGATTATGCAAGAGGCTTTGTGCAATCCCAAGTCGCTGCCTCATCCCCAGTGAATACGTCTTTACTTTATCGTGGATACGATCCGATAAACCAACGAGCTTCACGGCTTCATCGATTTTTTCCTTTGTCATTCCTTTTGTTAAACGGGCCACTTGCTGCAAGTTTTGATATCCAGTTAAAAATTTATAAAGCTCGGGATTTTCTACAATGGCTCCTACATGCCTAATGGCGTTTTCATAGTCTTTCGCAACGCTTTTTCCACAGATGGCAATTTCGCCTGAGGTGATTCCGATTAATCCAACAATCATTCGGATGGTTGTTGTTTTCCCGGCGCCATTTGGCCCCAGAAATCCAAATACTTCCCCAGCCTCAACGGAAAAGCTAAGATTATCTATGATCGTTTTTCCACGTATTTTCTTTGAAACATTTTTCAACTCTACTACCGATTTCATCCTTTTCACACTCCCATTTGTTTCATTGTCTGTTTAAACCATTCCAAAACGGATATGCCCTGTTCCTCACGAAGCTGTTCCACATTTTCTCTTCCAATTATGTTACCGTTGTAGATCACCATAACTTCATCCATAATCGATTCGATTTCATCAATTTCATGAGTAGCAATCAGAACAGTTTGTTCTTCAAAGTTAATGTAAGATAATAAGCTTTTAACAATTGAATCCCTTACCAGCGGATCTAATCCGGAAAAAGGTTCATCAAGTAATACAATGGGCACTTCCCTTGATAACGTGAGCACAAGCTTTAACCGGCCTCGGTTTCCTTTTGAAAGTTGTTTGATTTTTTTATTGCCGGAAAGATTCATCTCCTTTAATAGTTGATGCGACTTTTCTAGGCTGAAATCAGGGAATTGGGATGCGTAAAAGGCAATAATTTTATCAACGGTAAAGGAATCGTAGAACATGTCGAGTTCGGTTAAATAGGCAACTGATTTGCAAATTCTCCGTGTTGCCTTTTCTCCCAAGACAGTAATGGTTCCGTGATCTGGATAGACGAGTCCGGTAATCATCTTTAAGGTGGTCGACTTGCCGCTGCCATTCGGGCCAAGCAGACCGTATATTTTCCCCGGTTGAAAATCCATGCTCACCTGATTCAATGCGACATCTGATCCGTATTTTTTCGTTACGTTATTTAAGTGGATCGTCATTTTGCTCACCTTCTTTTAAAAATGATTCTAGTCTGGAAATCATCTGCTGTCGTGAAATACCAAGCTCCTCCATACTTTTAACAAACTGGCTGATAATCTCCGTTTGCATCGTATGCCTTAATCGTTCCACAATAATCTCCCCTTCAATGACAAATGTCCCTTGTCCCCGCTTCGTTTCCACTACTCCCATTCTTTCCATTTCCGCATATGACCGTTGAATTGTATTCGGATTCACGCCTGAGTGAATCGCCATTTCTCTTACAGAAGCCAGCTTTTCACCCGGCCCAATTTCTCCGCGCACAATTCTTTGAAAAATGGTATCGACAATTTGCATATATATTGGTTTGGATGTTTCAAAATTGGTCGCCATCCCGATTACACCTCAACTTTCTTATCGAGAAGCCGGCTTGCAATGAAAAATAAAATGATGGTTAGAATCGTGTATAAAATAATCGGAATAATCGGCAGGGATGCACTCATGTATTTAATTTCCCATCCGTTTTGAAGATCGTAATTCATACTTGGAGCCACTTGCAAATTAATACCGAAAGTAAAAAGTTCTTGTGGAAGTACTTGAAGTTTGACAAGTAATGCCTCGAATACGTTATAGGAACCCCAAACGAGCAGGACAACAAGCCAACGGAAATTTTTTACCTTTGGGTATTTACCAAGTGAATGATAAACAGTCCAAAGGAAAATGACCCAAAGCGAAATGTAGATCGAAATCGACAACATACCACCATGGAAGAATAAACCTTGTTTAATAGGGAGAAATTCGCGAAAGCTGCCGATTAAGCCATGCTTCACAAGAATGCTCGTCACGAACACACCATACAGAGATAGAAGGCATTGTGAAATAATCTGCAGTAAGAACGCAGCACTGATTTTGGAAAATAACAACTTTTGACTGCTTTGCGGATTGTACAGCCAAATTTGTGTTTTCCCTTCAATCCTCAAAGTCTGAAGGATGATGATGGGCATTAAAAAAATATGGATACCCGCAAGCATGACGAAAATGGGCACAATCACACTTGGCTCAGCAATCCAGTTAGAAAGGATATATCCTCCCCCCATACTCAGTGCTGTGAACACCAACCAAACAATGTACCAAAATCTCATTAATGTTAAATCCTTTTTTAATAAACCTATAAGAGCGTCCATTATTTTGCCTCCAGTATCCATGTATTAGTGTACTAATCAAATAGTACACTAATACAAAGATTGCTGTCAAGAAAATTTTACCAAATGAGTAATTTAGTTAATTATTAAAAAAGCTGCAACACTTGAACAAGGGGGGAGTCCCTTATTCAAGTGTTGCTTTTTTAATTTGCTGATAAATCAGATTAGCGCGTAATAGAATATAAATTTACACCCTATTAAGGTCGTCTATGGAAGTGAACACAGTAAAAAACAACATTATTTATGAATATAACTATTTTTTTAAAATTTTCATCTAAAATCTGCAACCTTTTGCTATCGTTAAACGTGGTTAGGGTGAAAGGGGGAGCAGGTGTGGAGTTAGATCAGGCTTATCGAGAAAATGTAAATGATTTATATCGCTACCTGTACTCCCTTTCAAAGGATCATTTTATTGCGGAGGATTTGGTTCAAGAGGCTTTTTACCGGGCCTATTTGCACCTGGAGGATTATGAAATCTCCAATATTCGTGCTTGGCTATTTAAGGTCGCTTACCATGCCTTTATTGATTTTCAACGAAAAAATAAACGGCTGGTAACCGTCGACCAACTGGTAGAGGGTGAGTCTGGCTCAAAGGAGACGCCGGAGAAACGGCTGCTGGAAAAAGAAAGCTTTCAAAGGCTGCTTGCAGACATTGACTCATTAAGGGAGCAGGAAAGACATGTTTTGCTGTTATGCGACTTGCATCAGTTGAAATACCATGAAGCAGCCGATGTTCTTGGAATAAAATTAAATACTTTGAAAAGTCATTTACACAGAGCGAGAAAGAAAGTTATGGATAGAGTCAAAGAAAGGATGAAGACGGATGAGTGATAGACATGATGAGGAAAAAGGCTATCAACAATATTTACAGGAATCCGTAAAGGAGATGAATGAATTTCAGCCTTATACAGAGGAGGGTCAATCAGAGATTGTGAAACTTGGAAAATATACCGCCAGAAGAACAAATATCATGATCAGTCTGGCGATTTTGCTTCTGATTGTTCCGGTTATGACATTGGCTTCCTATATGTATTATGCAACTGGCGACAGGGCCAACCAGCTGATTGATGTTGCGACGAAAACCATTTATGTGACTGAGCCAAATATGAGCCTGGAAGAGCTGCGCCTGGAAGATGAAGTCGGCTTTTTCTCGATGACTATCAATTTTGATTTATTTAAAAGAATTGGTAAAGAGGATTTCAAGGTTGGCAACTATGATATTGATTTTTTACTGGATCAGCCCGACTTTCCGAAGAAAAACCTGTTTTTAGAACGGCCGTTGGATGAATACCCTAATAAAGAAACCGAGTTCATGGTTCATCCTGATGCAACTCTGACTTTTTCGTCAACCACAGGCTGGGATATGTTGAAAAAACTTCCGGATGGGACGGTTTCAGAGGTGTATGTTTCTTTAAATCAGGTTATGAAGCCGGAGGAATTGAAAGAGAGTCTGCCAAAAAATATGGAGCTCCGCTGGCTTGCTGTGGATACAGGTATGGATGCAGCCCAGGTAGATCAAGAGGGAGTCCCAATTACGCCATTAGGTTATCCGGCACAGTACGATCCAACCACTTGGTCTCCATTCAAAACAGATGATAATGAAAAGGCCTTTCTTGAAATTCTATTGCAGCTTGAAAAAAATGAATCAGTAGCTACCAAAGTGGCACGCGCTAAATCCTTGTCATTGGGAAGCCGCCTCGCTTATATCAAAAAACATGGAATAAACGTATACGGCGCCGTCATCACCGGTCCGACAGAAGAGCTAAGAAAACTTCAGGACATGCGGGAAATCCGGGCTGTGAAAGTAGGGGAGGTTAAATTATGGAATTGGGAATAAAGAAAAAAGGAGGCGGCCGGCGCCTGCCAACCATATCAGGGTTCTTATCTTTCCTGATTGCTCTTATTGGACTGGCCGGCTTAAACGTTGCCCTGTTGTTAAAAGTACCGATTTTTCCTAGAACGTTTATCGTTGAGCTTCCGCTCGTGGGCTTTTTCCTCGGCCTCCTTGGGCTAATTACGAGGAAAAGGTCGAGATTATATGCAATCTGGGGCCTTTCTTTAAGTATCTTTTTATTACTGTTTACTCTATTAATGATCATCGCAGGATTAAGCATTAATCCAAAACCGTAAGATCATTTTTAGGGGAATGGTAATTTTTCCCCATCAATGGGCATACTGTTTGATAAAATATGTCCATTGGGGTGATTTACTTGGGGAATCTGGCAAGTCTCTGTTGGGAAGGGCTTACCCTTAAACATGTCTCCCATCCGAAAATAGTGAAACCCTATTTGGTGTTTGTGTTTACAGCCCTCTTATTTGAATTATTTTTGCTGGTGTTATTTGGGGTTGCAAGCTTTATTTTTTATACCAGTAGTTTACGTCCGGATTTTCTCTATTATATTAGTGGCGCGATTTTAGTTATCTTTTTATTTATAACGGTTTTAATGATAAAAACCATTTTATTTAAAATACACTCTTAAACAGCATCGGGAATGTGATCCGGTGCTGTTTTTCTTTCCTGATTTGAATAAATAGAAAGTCAATTGTCATGGAAGAATAGTTTTACCATCGTTTTCAACTCTTATCAACATTTGCCCTTATCGTAAGCATCGATTGTGAATGGGGTATGAATAGAAGATTAAAAGTAAATTTTTGAAACAATTTTAACTTTTCCACGTACATACAATTATGGAAGGGAGTTGGTCTGGATGAGCAGATACTCAATGGAGGAATTTATTCAACAAACGGAGCAAAAGGATAAAGGTGAAGGCTTTTTTGAATTAGAGACACCCCGAATGCTTGAGGTGAACTTGGATGGGCTTGTATGGGCAAAAGCAGGGTCAATGGTTGCCTATCATGGAAAAATAAAATTTGAACGTGAAGGTATTTTAGAACACGGACTGGGAACAGCGTTTAAAAAGGCTTTTACCGGCGAAGGGGCTTCCTTAATGAAAGCGAACGGCCGAGGGAAATTGTACCTTGCGGATGAGGGGAAAAAGATCATTATTTTAAATTTGCAAAACGACTCCATTTTTGTGAACGGTAACGACCTGCTGGCATTTGAACCGGGGATTAAGTGGAATATTAAATTAATGAGGCGAATTGCTGGAATGATGGCGGGCGGCTTATTCAATGTCCGTTGTGAGGGAACTGGCATGATCGCGATTACCACCCATTATGAACCGCTGACATTACGGGTTTTGCCGGGTCAGCCGGTGATTACCGACCCAAATGCCACGGTCGCCTGGTCCGGAAACCTCCAGCCGGAATTTCAAACAGATATCAGTTTAAAAACATTCTTCGGCAGGGGCAGCGGCGAATCGATCCAGATGAGGTTCGAAGGCGATGGCTTCGTCGTTGTGCAGCCATATGAAGAGGTTAAGAGGGTGGAGAAGAGTTAACAGGGTCTCTAAAGACAAAAGCACTCTGAAAAAAGATTGATGAAAAAAACGTATGAAAAAACATCTTTCAAAGTTTTGGAAGATGTTTTTTGTGTTGTAAGGGGCGGAGCGACTATAAAGTCAATGTAAAAACCATTTAACTTAAAAATAAGGAAAATTTTTTCAAATATTACTTTGACAGATAGAGTAATTCGATGTAATATTACTCTATCAGATAGAATAGTTAATAATCAAGGAAGTGAAAAGATGATTAGAAGCGATCTTATTCGCGGTCATTTGGATTCGATTATTTTGCGCCTGATTTTTGAACAAGACAGGTATGGCTATGAAATATCGAAGGAAATCAGTTCACGAACAGACAATCGATTTCAGATAAAAGAAGCAACATTATATGCTGTATTTCAGCGACTTGAGAAAAAGGAATTAATTGAATCGTATACGGGAAGTGTTTCCCAGGGAGGGAAAAGGAAATATTACAGGATTACCACGCTTGGAAAGGCATATTTAAAAGAAATGGTTGAAGAATGGAAAGAAACGAAAGAAGTAATCGATTTATTTATGGAGGGGTTAAAGTGAAAAAATTAAAAAATCATGTGGATGAGCTGTTTAAAGATGTTCCAGAGAGTGAGCAAAAGAAGGCTGTAAAGCAGGAAGTATTAGAAAACCTTGAAGAAAAAGTGCTGGACTTAATGGAACAAGGTAAGGAAGAGGAAGATGCGATTAATAAAGCAATTGTAGACTTTGGCGATATTGAAGACTTAAAAAAGGAGCTGGGTGTAAAGCAGCCGGTGAAAAAAAACATGACGAAATTAAATTTAGGTTTTTCCATTTGGGGCAGTATTCTTATCATCGCGTTATTTGTGTTTATCAATTTTGCCTATTCGCCGCAAACAATCTGGTTTGTCTATCCAACATTCGCGGTGTTATGGTGGCCGCTAACCATGTATTTCAATTGGCAGCGGTCAAAATAGGGAGGGATTACAATGAGAAAATTTGATCCAGGCTTCGCCGTCGCGGGAAGTATCATGACTATTATCTTTCTTATGCTTGTTAACTATTTAACTAGCAGTCAGTACGTGTGGTTTTTTTATCCTTCTTTTGTGCTGTCATTGTGGCCAATTGGTGTGTACTGTGTGAAAAAAGGGAAACACAAACAACTAGCTCTTTCATATAGTTTATTGCTTATCTCCTTTTTGACAGTTGAGAATTTCCTCCATTCACCACAGTATCCCTGGTCAATTTTGACGATTTATCCGATTTTCTGGTGGCCAATTCTAGTTTTTTTAGAAAAGCGTGCGCTAACCTTAACCGTGGCCTTGATAGGGAGCTCGACGATTATTTTCTATTATGCTGTGCTTAATGTATTCGTGTGGCCGCAGCATCCGTGGGCCATCTACCCTGCCTTCGTTGTATTATGGTGGCCGCTTACCATCTATCATGCCAAGCGAAAAACCTTTTTTGCATTCTCACTTCATGCCACTCTCTTACTAACGATCTTTTTTATTACAGTCAATGCCATCTCCAGCACCGGCGAGATCTGGGCCGTATACCCAATCTTTTGCGTACTTTGGTGGCCGTTAAGCATGTACTATTTCGTCTATAAAAGAAGACTATATGGCTCAAGGTCTAGTCGTTAGCGATTTACTTCTTCCTCATTCGTTCCCCTTATTTGCGAACCTTAAGGAAAACATTAGTATAATAAAAAAACATCTGGTCCTTTGATCAGATGTTTTTTGTTAGAGACATATGAGATTTACTTTTTCAAATGGTAAGGCACAGTCGTAATAATTACGTTTCTCCGATAAAGTAAGAATGAACGAATCAGCAAACTTGATTGGTTATGAAGAATATTGTGCCAGCCTTTCTTAGGGATAAATTGCGGAATGACTACGGTAACTTGATAATTCGATTCACTCGCTTTATGTTCAACCGTATCGACAAACTTAGTCAATGGTTGAATAATACTGCGATAATGAGAATGTAATGTCACAAGCCGAACATCGGGCTGCCACTTTTTCCATTTCTCTTCAAACTTCTTTTCATCTTCTCTTTCAAAAGCAACGTAAACGGCAATAATCTGGTCGGGTGATAGAGATTTTGCATAATTGATGGAGTTCTCTACCACGTGCGTTATACCGGCAACCGGTACCACAATGACATTCCCTTCAATCCGGGGCACGGGCTCACAGGTGCTGATTCTAAGTTGGTCGCCTACTGCATCATAATGCTTTCTGATTCTATGGAAAACAAAAATAATAATCGGAATAAAAATTAACACAGGCCAGACCCGATCGAACTTGGTTAAAAAGAACACGATTGTTACAGTAAAGCTAATCAATGCCCCTGTTGTGTTAATAATGAGCTTCGGCACCCATCCAGCTGGTTTTTCACGAAGCCATTTCAACATCATTCCCGTTTGCGACAACGTAAATGGAATGAAAACCCCAACTGCATAAAGCGGGATAAGATGTTCCGTCTGACCTCCAAAGGCCATGATTAAAAGAATTGAGGAAATTCCAAGGATAATGATACCGTTAGAGTATCCTAATCGGTCACCCCGAATGGTAAATATTCTTGGGATGAATTTATCTTTTGCCAAATTCACAGCGAGTAGCGGGAATGCTGAGTATCCCGTATTAGCCGCAAGGATTAAGATTAAGGCGGTAGTCCCCTGAATAAAATAATACATGCCGTTTCGTCCAAAAACATTTTCGGCAATTTGCGAGACAACCGTCACTTCATGGCGGGGAGCAATCCCGTAAAAATAGGCTAATAATACAATTCCGGAAAAAAGTATAGCTAATAAGGAACCCATCGCCATTAACGTTTTGGCAGCATTTTTAGGAGCGGGGTCTTTAAAGTTTGGAATTGCATTAGAAATCGCTTCTACACCTGTTAAAGCGGAACTTCCAGACG
Organism: Neobacillus sp. NPDC097160; assembly: GCF_044762155.1. Taxonomy (NCBI): domain Bacteria; kingdom Bacillati; phylum Bacillota; class Bacilli; order Caryophanales; family Bacillaceae; genus Neobacillus; species Neobacillus sp. NPDC097160. The sequence continues at coordinate 121,924 of NZ_JBIWDU010000016.1, forward strand.
CAAAAGCCCGTAAAAGAATAAATAGACTAATTCCTGCAACAGGTGTACCAATCGGTGCAGATAAATCAGGTGAAACCCTGCCGGTTATAATATTGAATAATCCGACTCCAATTAAAATTAATAAAGCAAGCACAAATAAATAAACAGGATACGCTAAAATAGACGCTGATTCCGTTACCCCTCTTAAGTTCAAGATGGTAATAAAAATGACAAAAATGATGGCAATCGCTACATTGTGTGCATGTAAGGCAGGAAATGCCGATGTAATAGCATCGGTACCAGCAGACACACTTACAGCCACCGTTAAAATGTAGTCTACTAATAAGGATCCACCCGCTATCAGCCCCGGATTAATACCTAAATTTTCTTTTGATACCACGTATGCTCCGCCGCCATGTGGATAGGCAAAGATAATCTGGCGGTAGGATAGAATTAAAGCAGCTAATAAAATTAATACCCCTATAGCAATTGGAATAGAATACCAAAAGGCGAGTGTGCCTAATGTCGCGAGGACAATCAATACTTGTTCCGGTCCATAGGCTACGGATGATAGCGCATCCGACGAAAGAATCGCTAATGCTTTCGTTTTTGAAAGCTTTTGTTCCCCTAAAGCTGTTGATTTTAAAGGACGCCCAATTAATAATCTCTTGATAGAAGACATCATACCTGTTCACCGCCGAATAAATATAAATATATTGTTCTCTATTTACCTAAAAAAACCCCAATACAAGGGATTTTTATTTAAATAAAAAAGTCTACAAGTCATCAATGAATAGACCTGTAGACATTATTTTTCATGTCGCACAAGCTCCACCTTCCTTCTCATATAACGCTTACGAGGTTAGCTGTCGGATTCGGGCCATTGAGTAGCCCTACCTAGAAAGGATTCACCCCTTTGGGTTAAAGATCAACCCGGAAGAATGGTTCCCCCGCACCAAAAGGTTTTAGCGATTTAGAAATTTGAAACTGTTGATTATCATACTCCCGTGTTAAAAAAAAGTAAATAAAAATTTTATTGTAAATGGTAATTTTATCTAAGAATATTTTTCATAAGCAAAGTAAATAATAAAAGTATTTTAGTCGAAGAGGAGGGCTACCGTGTTTAGCCATAAAAAACCTTTACTAACGGATGAGTTTTTAGATGAATTGGCAAAGGAAATTTCCCAATTATATGGTGATCCTGCAAAGAAACAAAATAAAGAGCAGGAACATGAGGGGTATTGGATGCAAAACCCAGGGGGAAAAAGAGAAAAATGAATCCAATAGAGGGTATTGGATGCAAAACACGAGGAGAAAAAGAGAAAAATGAATCCAATAGGGGGTATTGGATGCAAAACGCGAGGAGAAAAAGAGAAAAATGAATCCAATGAAGGGTATTGGATGCAAAACCCGGGGAGTAAAAAAATCCCCAATTGGCTTCCAAGAAACCAAAACGGAGATCCTTTTATCATATATTCTAATTTTGTTTCCCTCTATTTACTCATAAGAAGACCACTGACCATATCCATTGGATTTCAGATTTTTCTTTAAAATCCTGCTTATCCTTGCCCTAGCCACATCCACTTGACACCAATCAAGAACAACATTAGTTGTAATTTTTTTATCAGGAAATAGGAGCTTAAGCCACTCACACTCCTTAGTACAGCAGATTCAATTCCCTCCTCAAACCCACATTCATTACACGATATTTTTCTTCCGTTTAAAAAAACCGAAAACGAGTGGCAATCCTTGCAAGTTTGGCCCTTTTTTAACTGATCATATTCATATTTGGGTAACTCTGTATAAGGTGATTCAGTTTGATGCAGGGAAACCAATAGCTCTGCAAGCTTTTGGTGTCTAGCATTTAACTTGGATGTTGAGGCATTTAGCTTTTTCATAAGAAAATCAAGTTGTGTTGGATATATTATAGGTTTGTTCTTAGGTGCTTGATATAGGGTGAAAGTGGGATTAATAAATACCACCCATGCCTTTATGGGGATTCTGAAACCGTGCTTTAGTAATAGTTGGCTGAGTAGTGATTCACATCTGTTTAACTGGTGCAGGGGATTTTGGATCTTATTTCCGTTCATCGGGTAGAAATTTTCTGATTCGAAGTAATAATCACCCTCATAATTTTTTATTTCGAAGAGGTGTTAAGTTTCCTGAATGATAAAAGAATCAATTTGGAATGATGCATTATTACTCTTAAGCAGCAAATCGTTTAGGATCAATGAATCACTTTGAAGTTTTTCGGTTAATTTATCGAACATTACTTCCCCCTCAAAGCCCTTTTTAAGGTTAAAGTAATACTTTTTGTCATTTTCTAGTAGTTCCATTCTTGAATCCAATAATCTAAAAATCTTTATCTTATCTGATTCGGAACGAGGTCTATAGAACATACTCCACTACCTTTCAAACTTTTTACTAGTTCAAGTACATTTTATAAAAAAGTCATGCTACTTTTGGAATATATTAGTGAACAATTTGTTAACACCATTAATAAAATAATATTTAGAAGATTCTTGACACGTTTATAACCCGATGTTATTATTTTCCTCTGCGACTCAAAAAAGCGGGGAGGGAAACTACGATTGATTCAATTACAAGGTATTAGCAAATCCTATAAAATTGCCAAGCGCTCAACCGGTCTACGGCAGGCGGCAAAGTCATTATTTTACAGGGAGCATACGATTGTTGACGCCCTGAAGGACATTTCTTTTTCCATTAACCAAGGAGAAATCGTTGGCTATATCGGACCGAACGGGGCGGGTAAATCAACAACCATAAAAGTCATGAGCGGCATCCTGGTGCCTGACACCGGGAAGTGTACGATCATGGGGTATACACCCTGGAAAGACCGAACGCAGTATGTAAAAAATATTGGCGTCGTCTTCGGCCAGCGCTCTCAGCTCTGGTGGGATGTCCCAGTGATGGATTCATTCGAACTTCTCAAAGACATATATAAGGTTCCGCAACAAGACTATAAATCTACGATTGACCTGCTCATCGAAACTCTTGAACTACAAGAAATCGTCCATTCACCCGTCCGTCAATTAAGTCTAGGCCAGCGAATGCGCTGTGAGATTGCGGCTTCTCTCATTCACAATCCGACAATTTTATTTTTAGATGAGCCGACCATCGGGCTGGATGCTGTTTCAAAAATCGCCGTCCGTCAGTTTATCAAAACAATTAATCGAGAAAAAGGAGTTACTGTTATCCTAACAACGCACGATATGAATGATATTGAGGCATTAGCTGATAGGGTGATTTTAATTGGTAAGGGCAGCTTGTTATACGATGGCCATCTGGAGGAATTAAGGAAGCGATTCGGCAAGCATAAAACGATTACAGCGGATTATGGAAAAAATACAAACCCTATCCACATCCCTGGGGCCGCCACACTTTCGTGGACACCGGAACGTGTAGTGCTAAACATTGATACGGAACAGGTAAAAACCTCAGAGATCATTGCTCAATTATCCAACAAGGTCGAACTCTTAGATGTAACGGTCGAAACACAGCCAATTGAAGATATGATTGTTCAGCTTTATAAGGAGTACCAAATATGAGGGTGTATGGGTCGGTTTTAAAGCTGAGACTTTCAATGGGAATGCAATACCGTGCGGCGGCACTTGCTGGAGTGGCGACACAATTTTTCTGGGGATTTATCACAATTATGGTATTCGAGGCATTCTACGAATACACTGCCCAAACACAGCCGATTTCTTTAAGAGAAATCATCACTTACATATGGCTCCAGCAGGCCTTTCTTGTTTTCATTACGATGTGGTTTCGTGATAATGAGCTGGTTGAGTTAATTACAAGCGGAAATATTGCCTATGAGCTGTGCAGGCCTTGTGATCTTTATGGCTTTTGGTATGCGAAGCTTTTGGCGCAGCGGTTAGCTAGCGCTATATTACGCTGCTTTCCAATTTTAATCGTATCGTTTCTTTTGCCTAAACCCTATAACATGACTTTTCCACCTAGTTTAACTACCTTTCTATTATTTATAACGGCCTTACTTCTGGGCTTATTTCTGTTAGTAGCAATTTCGATGTTCTTATATATATCTGTATTTGTTACGATGTCACCGGCAGGATCCCTTTTACTTTTCTCTATCCTTGGTGAGTTTTTTGCCGGTTTAATTATTCCGGTTCCCTTGATGCCATTGTGGCTGCAAAAAATAGCGAATGTGCTGCCGTTCCGTTGGACAGCCGATTTTCCGTTCCGGGTCTATTCAGGCCATATCCCGCAGCATGAAGCTATGATCGGTATCCTCATACAGTTAGGGTATCTGCTTGTCCTCGTCTTATTAGGCCGATTTGCGCTTAACCGTGCAGTAGGAAAAGTTGTTGTCCAGGGAGGGTGATTCACATTGCGTCTTTATTATAAGTACTTGCTGATTCTGTTTAAATCACAAATGCAATATCGTATATCCTTTTGGCTGTTGACGATTGGTCAGTTTTTTATTCCTCTCACCATATTTGCCGGCCTGTATCTTTTATTTGAACGGTTTGGACAAATTAAAGGATGGGGGTTTTTTGAAGTGGCACTTTGCTTCGCGGTCATCCATATGGCCTTCAGCTTGAGTGAGTGTTTTGCCCGCGGGTTTGATGTGTTTTCAAGTTTAATTATTAAGGGGGAATTTGATCGGTTGCTCGTCAGACCGCGTAGTACCTTTATTCAAGTCCTTGGCTCAAAGTTCGAGTTTACTAGATTTGGCCGGCTACTCCAAAGTGTGATTGTTTTAATATGGGCTTTAAGCAATCTTCCCATCGAGTGGACTGTCATTAAAGCCATTACACTGGCCTTAATGATTATGAGTGGTGTGTTTATCTTTACCGGAATCTACATGCTTGCAGCTACCATGTGTTTTTGGACAGTTCAAGGCCTTGAAGTGGCGAATATTTTTACCGACGGCGGCAGGGAGATGGCACAATATCCGTTAAATATTTATCAAAAATGGGTAACCCGTTTCTTTACCTATGTGATTCCTTTTGGAACGGTAAATTATTTGCCGCTAAAGTATATTCTCGGAAAAATAACCGGAAACGACCTGACCCATATGCTGATGCCCGTTCTGGGGAGCTTGTTTATTCTTCCATGTTTTCTCGTCTGGCAAATTGGTGTCAGGCACTACCGGTCAACAGGGTCATAATTTTAGGAATCTGCAGCATTTCGTTTAATCAAACGATTAATTAGTGTAGCTCATTTAAAGTTGAAAATTAATCAAACAATTGATTAGTATATCATATTTAAAGTTATTGACAAAAATCCGCCCATTGGCATTCGATCATATCTATTATTTTAATTAATCAAACGATTAATTAGTATATCACTTAGAAATTTCCATTTTAATCAAACGATTAATTAGTATATCAGATTAGCGATTTTTCAATCCCGATGTTTGCTTGTAGCTGATTTGAAAAATATTTTTAAAGAATAGGTTTTTTAAGAACAGTGCCAGGCACTGTTCTTTTTAATCCTGCCATTTTAATCAAACGTTTGATTAGTTCGGTGGTATTCGAATTAAAGTTAATCAAACGATTGATTACCTATCCCATTAAAGAATGATTTTGCAAAATATTAATGGTTTTTCGCCAGTTTTTTTCGAATGCTCCCAACCGCCCAAAGCAGCAGTGGGATTCCCGCCATGTTGATCGGTAGAGCATAATACACCCAATAGGTTTTCATATAGCCAAAAGTGTAAGAGGAATTTGGATAGAATAGGGTTAAAGCGAAAAAGAATAGTGCTGTAATCCAAATCAATTTCCGCCAATTCAGGGAAAATTGAAACAGAGGACAGGCTGTGCTATAGTGAGATTAATTAGATTGACCGAAAAACTAAATTAGTCATTGAGGAGGGTGATGCGAATGGCACCCGACAGAAGAAAGATGATTGTGGAAGCCGCTACAAAGTCATTTTCATTATTTGGCTTTAAGGCGACGACCATGGATCAGGTTGCGAAGCTTGCCAATGTAGGAAAAGGGACCATTTATACTTTTTTTAAAAAAAAGGAAGAATTATTTGAAGAAATTATTTCTTCGTTAGTGAAAGAAATGATCCTAGAGGCAGATGCTGCCATCCAGCCGGATTTACCGTTCACGGAAAATGTCCATCGTGCCTTATACCGCTTATTAGAATTTCGCTCCCAGCATCAGCTTATGATTAAGCTTGTCCAGGAAGAAGCCGACATGGGAACATTGGCTGTTTCGGAAATGCTGCAGCATGTCGAGAACGAAATTATTGCCTATTTAAAGCAAAAAATTGAGACAGCCATTACTAAAGGTGCAATCCCGGCGATCAACCCTGAAATCACAAGCTTTCTATTGTTAAAAATGTATATTGCCCTTGTTTCTGATTGGGAAAGAAACCACGAACCTCTGAGTTCTGAGCAGATCGCTGAAATTATGAAGGTATTTCTTTTGAAGGGGCTGCCTAGGTAATAAATGAGAAAAGACTTGTGCAATTTGCTGCACAAGACTTTTCTCATTTTTAGTTCTTCATTACTGCCTTTTACTTAAGTTTTCCTGTGCCATTTTCACAAGCTCTCGGACCATGCTGCCGCCGAGCCTGCCGCCGACTTTTCCGGCCTGCTCGGATGTGAGCTGGCCGTTATACCCGTTTTTCAAAGGAACACCTACCTCCTCGGCAGCTTCAAATTTCGCAGCCTCAGGGGTCGCAGATTGAACGACTTTCGCTTTTAGTGCATCCAATCCTCTGCGTGCTTCCGGGACAAGTATTTTATTTCTTTTGGCCATTAAAATTCCTCCTTTGATAGTAGGATTTCCTTAATAAAAAAATAATCAACAATGACTGGATAAATCCTTATCTTTCCAGTATAATAACTGATAATCAAACCAGAAAAATCAATGAAAAAGAGAGTAGTTATCTGGAAAGTGAAAGCGAGTCAGGGGCGGTGTGAGCCTGATACGGAGCAGATAACGAAGCGCACTTTTGAGATGCTAACCTGAACCAAGTAGGGTACGCCGGAGTATGCTCCGTTATAAAATTAAGCCGGTTCTTTTTGAACAATTAGAGTGGTACCGCGGGATTATCAAACTCTCGTCTCTTTATATAAGAGGCGGGAGTTTTTTGTTTTTTGTGGAAAAGGGACGGAGCGCCGCATTAATGCGTCAGTTCAGCCCGTCAAAAGTTAGATAGTGATCATTTTTTTAAAAAAAGGAGGTCTATAAAAATGAATTTTAAAAAGGAACTGGCAGCCATTCTCTTTGAGTTGCTTGACCAGGAACTGACAACAGCGGAACTTGAACTAATGATTGAGAAACCAAAAAACGCCGAGCATGGTGACTTAGCCTTTCCGTGTTTCACATTGGCAAAGCTAAAAAGAAAATCACCTAATCTGATTGCCAAAGACCTAACCGAAAAGATTCAAACGCCACTATTTGAAAAGGTTGAAGTAGTAGGTGCCTACTTAAATATCTTTTTAAATAAAAAGCTGGTTTCGGAACAACTCGTCAACAGCATTATCGATCAAAAAGGCCTTTTTGGTACCCACGAATTTGGGAACGGCGGCCATGTCACGATCGACATGTCGTCACCAAATATCGCTAAGCCATTTTCAATGGGGCATTTGCGTTCGACTGTAATCGGGAACTCCATCGCACTGATCACAGAAAAATGCGGTTATAAGCCCATTAAAATTAACCATTTGGGCGACTGGGGCACCCAATTCGGGAAGTTAATTACCGCCTATAAACTATGGGGCGATCCCGAAAAAGTAAAACAAAATCCCATTAAGGAGTTACTCGCACTTTATATTAAGTTCCATGAAGTAGCAGAAACTGATCCAACACTCGAGGATCAGGGGCGCAGCTGGTTTAAACGATTGGAAGATGGCGACGCGGAAGCACTAAGCCTGTGGCAATGGTTCCGCGATGAATCGCTAAAAGAGTTTTCGAGAATTTATAAGTTAATGAATGTCGAATTTGATTCCTATGCAGGTGAAGCGTTTTATAATGACAAAATGGATCGCATCGTTAAGCTGCTAGAGGAGAAACAGCTACTGGTAGAATCCGATCAGGCAATGGTGGTCGAGTTAGCCGAGGAAGGGCTGCCGCCGTGCTTGATTAAGAAATCTGATGGCGCAACACTTTACGCCACACGTGATTTAGCAGCTGCCCTCTACAGAAAAGAAAACTATCACTTTGTTCATTCTTTATACGTGGTCGGCCATGAGCAAAGCCTACATTTTAAACAATTAATTGCCGTATTAGGAAAAATGGGTTACGAATGGGCAAAGAATATGGTGCATGTTCCATTTGGCATGATGTTAAAAGACGGTAAAAAGATGTCGACCCGTAAAGGAAAAGTCGTCCTCTTAGAAGAAGTATTAAATGAATCCATTGCAATGGCACACCACAATATCGAGGAGAAGAATCCAAATCTGGCAAACAAAGATGCAGTGGCGAAACAGGTGGGAGTGGGAGCGGTAATTTTCCATGACTTAAAGAACAACCGGATGAACGATATTGAATTTTCCCTAGAGGAAATGCTTCGTTTTGAAGGGGAAACAGGGCCGTATGTTCAGTACACCTTTGCCCGGGCTTGTTCGATTTTAAGAAAAGCGAATTGGCAGGCAGGTTTACAAGCTGAAACCTATACGAATTCTTGGGAAAAAGAATGGAAGGTGGCTAGCTTGCTTATGGAATTCGCACCTTCGATTAAAAGAGCTTGTGAGAACTTCGACCCTTCGCAGGTGGCCAAATATATTGTCGACCTTGCCCAAGCCTTTAATAAATATTACGCCGAAGTAAAAGTTCTAGAAGAAAACGAAGAGCGGGAGGCACGCTTGGCACTTGTTTACAGTGTAACTGCCGTGCTTAAAGAAGGCTTGCGTCTGTTAGGAATTGAAGCGCCAGAAGAAATGTAAAAGTGTTCATTTACTAATTACCTGATTTTGGTATAAAATATAGCTATGAAGTGAGAGGAGGCTAAAATAAATGAGTGAACTATTATTTAAGAGTCTTGAGTTAACAAGGAGCTTTTTAATTAAAAACGTGGAATCTTTAGACGAGGCAATTGTTGATATCCAGCCTCAAGGTTTTAATAACACGATCCACTGGCATGTGGGGCATGTGTTAACTGTAGCAGAGCAATTTATGTTTGGCTTTCCAAAAAAGTCGACCAACTTGCCTGCAAATTATATGGAATTTTTCGCAACACGTACGAAGCCGGCTGATTGGCAGGGCGATGTTCCATCCATTCAGGAATTGACAGCACAGTTAAAAGAGCAAATAAAAAGAATCAAGGAAATACCGGGGGAAAGCTTTAACGAAAAGTTGAAAACTCCGTTCCTAGGGCAAGAAACCTTTGGTGAACTTGCGAACTTTGCCGTTTTTCACGAGTCCCTTCATTTAGGTCAAATACAGGCGATGAAACGCGTCATCGAAGCGGCCAAGTAAGATACTGTTGTTAATTAGAATTTTTGCAAAATAAGATGCGAAGGTATGGAGTAAAATCTCCATGCCTTTTTATTATGAAGAAAAAAAGTGGATGATTCGATGGCAATAAGGAAAAAATAAAAGTTAGACGATAGTGAATAACCTGAATTTTACCACTTCCATGCAAAAGGTTGACACGAGTAAGAAGCAATCTTATAATCAAAATTACGTTTGAAAACGCTGTCGTTTTTTGTCGAATAATTTACATCATAGAAATTACATCATCTGATAGGAGAGAATGTTTTGAAATATATTTTGTTTTTGGCGGCATTGGTTGTGATCTTTTTTCTTGCCTTTATTGTAAGTAAAAATAAAAAAGGGATCAAGTTGAAGCCAATCGCTATCATGCTCGTTTTGCAGCTAGTATTTGCCTTTGTCCTGCTTAATACAGGGGTAGGCCTTGTGATTATTAGAGGAATATCAGGGATGTTTGAACATATTCTGGCATATGCAGCAGATGGGGTTAACTTTGTATTCGGCGGAATCGCGAATAAAGGAGCAGGGCCTTTCTTCTTAAACGTGCTGATGCCGATTGTCTTTATTTCCGTATTAATTGGAATTGCCCAGTATATAAAGGTTCTTCCGATTATTATCCGCTTCCTCGGTTTAGTTTTAAGTAAGATAAATGGTCTAGGGAAATTAGAGTCTTATAATGCAGTAGCATCTGCGGTCTTTGGTCAGTCTGAGGTGTTTATTTCGGTAAAAAAACAGCTTCCATACCTTCCTGAACATCGCTTGTATACGTTGTGTACTTCTGCAATGTCCACGGTGTCGGCATCGATTTTAGGGGCCTACATGACCATGATTGAACCAAAATATGTCATCACCGCACTTGTGTTAAACCTATTTGGCGGCTTTATTATTGCAAATATCATTAATCCTTATGTGGTAACAGAACAAGAGGATATAATTGAAATTCAAGAAGGAGAAAAACAATCCTTTTTTGAAATGCTTGGAGAGTATATTTTAGATGGTTTCAAAGTAGCTATTATCGTTGGGGCAATGTTAATCGGTTTTGTGGCCCTAATCAGCATGATTAATCATTTGTTTGCAGCCGCTTTCGGCATCAGCTTCCAAATGGCGCTTGGTTATGTGTTTGCACCACTGGCCTTTGTTATTGGCGTTCCCGCTTCAGAAGTTGTCGATGCCGGAACGATTATGGCAACAAAATTGTTATCAAACGAGTTCGTGGCTATGATGGATTTAGCAAAAATTACAGATACGTTGTCGAGCAGAACAGTTGGAATCGTTTCTGTATTCCTTGTTTCTTTTGCTAACTTTTCGTCAATTGGAATTATCACCGGCGCCGTGAAAGGCTTAAACGAGAAGAAGGGAAACCTAGTGGCAAAGTTTGGGCTTAAATTGCTTTTTGGTGCCACACTTGTAAGTTTATTAACCGCCGCAATTACAAGCGTAATGCTGTAATAATAAATACGAATGGAATACAAAAACCACCGAATCAATTTAGTCGGTGGTTTTCTTTGTTTTTTTAATTAAAAAGTAGATTACTCCCAAAACAACAGCTGCAATGATGATTGGTAGTATATAGGGCTGGGCGTATTCTTTTACATGTGACCAGTTTTTGCCCAACACCTTTCCTAAATAGATGAAGAGAATGGACCAAGGCAAAACGGCTGCCACAGTGTAAAGGGTAAATTTGGTTGCTGACATTTTGGCAATCCCGGCAGGAATGGAAATGGCATGCCTCACAACAGGTATGAACCTTGCAGAGAAAATTACACCGGCACCATATTTTTCAAACCAGTGCTCAGCGACATCAATATGACTCTTTTTAATCAGTACGTACTTTCCGTATTTCTCCAAAAATGGACGGCCGCCATAATAACCGGCCCAATATAAAAATAGCTGGGCAATCGTTCCTCCAATTGTACCGGCAATGACGGCTCCGGCAAAATTGAGATGTCCTTGTGAAATCATGTACCCGCCATAGCCTAAAACAATTTCACTTGGGATGATCTCTATCATTAATCCAAGGGCAATACCGAGGTATCCTAACTGTGATAAAAATTCCAAAATTGAGTTGATAAATTGTGCCATAGTTCACCTTCGCTTATGTAAATAATTGAGTCCAACCTATAATAGTGTATACCACTTTATCAGATATTCAAATTAATATGGTAGAAATGGACAAAGAATTCCTATTAGGCCTGTAACGAGTTCTCCGATGAAAACAAATATGTTTTATGGTGGTATCGGATACTGTATACAAGTCCCATTGCAAACATATTCCCCATGAGCGAGCTGCCGCCATAGCTGATAAATGGGAGTGGGATGCCGGTAATCGGCAGCACTTGAATCGTCATGCCAATATTTTGGAAGACGTGAAAGGTTATCACACTAATAATGCCTGTACAGACATAGGTATTAAAAGGATCTTTGGTGTCTAAAGAAGTCTTGATTAAATGATAAATGAGCAGAAAAAAGAGTCCAACGACGATACTGCCGCCAACGAAGCCATACTCCTCACCAATCACACTAAAAATGAAATCTGTATGGGCTTCCGGGATATAAACCTCACGATGGCCAAAACCTTTTCCGGTTATAAGTCCCGAGCCAATCGCGCTTAACGATTTTAACAAGTGGTAGCTAGAGCTTGTTGCATGACTATGGGGATCGAGCCAGGCATAAATTCGGTTAAACTGATAGGTTTGCACATGGAGATATTTTTCAAGAAATTCGGGCTTGATCAAAACAAGATAGAATATAAGAGCTGCAAAGGACGCGCCTGCACTGTATATAGGGATAATGATTTTCCACGAAATCCCGGAAATTAAGATAAGCCCTGTTAATATCGATAAGATGACGAGCGCTGTTCCAAGATCCGGCTGAAGCATAATTAACCCAAGCGGCACGGCTGTCGTTATTCCTAATTTTATAAGTAAAAGAAAGTCTGTTTTTAACGTTTTTTCTAAATGCTTTTCTTGGTGACTGGTAATGAGCCGGCTTAAGGCCAGGATCAAAAAGGTTTTCACAAATTCTGACGGCTGAATTTGCCCGATTCCTCTAATGACAAACCAGCTTTTTGCCCCGTTTCTTACAGGAGCAATGGATTCAGGTGCAACGTAAACGGCAATAAGTAAGATCAGACCGAAGCCATATAAATACCAGGAAAGCCGTTTATATTGATAGCCGTCGATAAAGATGGAAACGGAGATAATTGCGGCACCAATCACATACCAAAAAACCTGCATGATCAAAAAATTCGTCGTGCCGTATTGCCCCGATGCTTGTGCACTATAAATGGCCGCACAGCTGACTAAGAAAAAAAGAAATAATAATAATGTTAACGTCCAATCAAATCGATCGTCATTTTTCTTGTATTTATCCATTGGCCACACCCAAATTTTCTCTATAATGATCTTTCATGCTAGCAGAGAAAAGGTCCGCTAACAACGCTTATTCAGGGAAAATATTACATCCCTCCCTTTATATAACGATTCCATGAATGAAAGGTTTCATTTAATTAATAAATATTATTGATCTTCGAAAACTAAGATAAGAAGTATAAATTTTGACTTTGAGAATTGTCCAGCTCCAGCGCCCTTGCGGCTAGTGTCCTTCGCTCTCCGCCCTACGATAAGTCAAACACGAATGCGCCTCCGGCTCTTCGTGTTTCCTTTATCTCAGTTGGAGCGCTCCAGGCCATACGCCGCAGACCAGGGAGCCTGCGCTTTTCTTATTACATCAAGTGCTTTAAAAACATGGTGGCAATGCCAAAGTAGGTTAGCAATGAAAATATGTCGTTTAAGGTGGTAATCAGTGGCCCTGAGGCCACTGCAGGGTCAATCTTCACCTTGTAAAGGATAAGGGGGATAATTGTTCCCGCGAGTGTCCCGATAATCAGGGTAAGAAATAGGGAGCAGCCGACCACAGCTCCTAGTATCAAATTTCCCTGCCATACGTAAGCGATAATGGCAATTAGAACTGCGCATGTTAGGCCAATGGTTATGCCGACGCCCAGTTCCCTCATGACTAAACGGGTAACCACTTTTCTATCAATATCGTACGAAATAAGTCCTCTAACCACAACCGCAAGTGATTGTGTCCCAGTGTTTCCCGTCATCCCGGCAATCATCGGCATAAAAAAGGCTAAGGCGACCACCTGTTGAAGGGTATCCTCAAAACTACTGATGATTCTACCCGAAATTACACCAATGAATAATAGTAAAATGAGCCATGGAAGCCGTCTAGCGGCAGCTGTCAATGTTTTCGTTTCGAAGTCAATTGATTTCCCTGATGCCGATAATTTTTCAATATCTTCATTTGCTTCTTTAATGACGACGTCGATAATGTCATCGACTGTAACAATCCCGACAAGGACATTGTTCTCGGCGACAACTGGGATCGCTAAGAAATCGTAGCGCTCTGCTGTTCGCGCCACGACTTCCTGGTCAGTGGTTACCGAAACGGAAATGACGCGTTCATACATAATCATCCGGATTTTTTCCTCCGGTTCCGCTAACAATAAATCCCGGTAAGAGACGACCCCGACAAGCTTTCTAGCTTCATCAATGACATACAGATAGTTAATCGACTCAGCAAACCCGGCAAAGATTTTAAATTTATCGACTGCTTCTCTGACGGTAAAATAATCACGGATCCAAACAAAGCGGTTGGTCATAATTCTTCCGGCTGTTTCCGGCGGGTAATTCATTATGCCTTTGACAGCATTGGACTCTTCCGTTTTCATTCCCGAAAGCAGCGAATCCTTTTTCTCAGGGGACAATTCATTTAATAATAATGCCAGATCGTCATTATCCATTAAATCTAGAACCTTACTGGATTTTTCGATGCCGAGAATGTTTAATAAACCGAGCTGTTCCTCCTTATCAAGTTCTTCCATAAGGTCTGCTAAGACGTCAAATTTTAAAAATAATAGAAACCTTCCTTTATGCTTTTCCGGTAATTCTTCATAAATTTTTGCTACATCATAGGGTTGAAGTTCTTCGAGCATCGCTTCAAAATCAACCTTTTTGTTTTCTTTTAAGGTTTTTATTATATAAAGGCTTATTTCATCTGAAGTCATATCTTTAATCATGGTTTGCTGTGCTCCTTTCATTAGGTGCATGGATGACAAAAATTGTCTACAATTAGATAAATGAACCAATAATATTCAAGTGGATATAAAAATAGTATGTGTAACACATGATAGTTTTTTGTAAACGAAATGAAATATGCTAATTGACCTATTATTTGATAAAATAAGGAAGTATTTATAAAAGCATTTGGAAGTTTCATGGGAATTATCCTGAAAACTTATTTAAATGCAGTTGAACGGAGGAGTTTGGCTTTGAAAAAGCATCATCAAGACATACGGGATCTCATCTATATTCATTTAAATCAAACAGACCAGTATGTACTGTCCTACGGTATCGAATTCGCTGAATTTGCTGCTGCTTTTTCAGGTTCATTAAATCATCTGCTTTTACTAAAGCACCGCTTTGATGATGCTGATTTTAATATGCATACGCTGCTCGAATATTGTCCGGAAGAGAGAATTAACAAGTTAGCTGCAGAAGATGTATACAGTTACGGAAACTTCTGCTGGATCGACTTTATTGAAGATGAAGTATTGAATGAGCTTTCAGGTCAGGAATTAGCTGAATTATTATATCTAGGCCATCAAAAGCAGCATTTAAAATTGCCTTTTTATAATAAATTGGGAAACCGTTTTGTGTATTTGGCCCATGATGATGGCTGGTATAACAAAATCTATTATCGCAGCTTCAAGGATTTCTTCCATTTATTAAGTGAAGTACTAGCCGGCAAGCTAGGTGAGATGAGGCTGGAAAAATCAATCCTGGGAATTCGGAAAAAACGTGATTATCCACAAGTAAATAAAGAAATCCTGCTTTCGTTGACACCCTTCATAAAAGAAGGAATTTGTATCTCTTTAAGAGATGCTGATCACCAGCGTGGCCGGATTGAAATACCGATTTGGGTGGTTGGCGATTTCGCGAATATGGATGATATGGTGGAGGAATACGAACAAATCTCCAATAAACCCTTCCATGCGAAAATCATCTTTGATAAAAAAACAAAAGAATGGAAGCTAAATGTCATCTAAATCTCTCCATATTGGGGAGATTTTCTATATCGTAGGCCAAATGGTTGTTTTGAAGCAAGCCATATGTATCATAAAATATTGAAGAGGAAAAAACATTAAAAAACACGTCTGCCACATTTCCTTTCTTATTTAATAAAGTGTTAAAATAAAACCGTGAAAGAGAATATGGAGGTTTTTGTATGAAAACAAAACTAGGTTTATTATATGGAGGGAAATCCGCCGAGCATCAGGTATCTCTGCAGACAGCACTTGCAGTGATTCGAGCATTAGACCTTGAAAAATTTGAAATTCATCCTATTTACATAAATGTTGAAGGCGAGTGGATTAAAGGGCCGCAGTTAAGTGCGCCAGTAGAAAACGTTAAGGCACTTGAATTTTCTAACGCTAATCCATTATCGCCACTATCGCTTGCTCCGGCACTTTTCCAAGCTGAGCAGCAGGAAGCGGCACCGCTTGACGTAATTTTCCCATTGCTTCATGGACCAAATGGCGAAGACGGAACCGTGCAAGGGTTATTGGAATTACTAAACCTGCCATACGTTGGAAACGGCGTTCTTGCTTCAGCAGCTGGAATGGATAAGGTGATGATGAAGAATGTCTTTGCGCAAGCCGGGTTGGCTCAAGTAGATTATGTTGCTTTTATTAAAAGTGAATGGGCCAAGGCGAAGGAAGAGGCATATGCAAAGGTAGAAGAAAATCTCGGGTATCCATGTTTTGTGAAACCTGCCAACCTTGGTTCTAGTGTTGGAATCAGCAAATGTACGAACCGCGCTGAATTAGATACAGCGTTTGTGGAAGCTTTTCAATTTGACCGCAAAGTGATCGTTGAAGAGGGTGTCACGGCCCGTGAAATTGAGATTGCTGTCCTCGGGAACGATGAGCCGGAATGTTCCGTAACGGGTGAGATTGTTCCGAAAAAGGACTTTTATGATTACAAAGCGAAATATGAAGATGGTGATACGGCGCTGATTATTCCTGCCGATGTGACAGAAGAAGAATACGAATGCTTGAAGGAAATGGCGATTCAGGCATTTAAAGCATTGGATTGCTCAGGACTTGTTCGGGCTGATTTCTTCCTGACCAGAGACGGCAAGGCACTAATTAATGAGGTTAATACGATGCCGGGCTTTACTCCGTTTAGTATGTTCCCGCTTTTATGGAAGCACACTGGGGTAGAGTATCCACAATTAATTGAGCGTCTTGTCAATCTTGCAAAAGAAAGACATGCGGAGAAACAAAATATTAAATATACTTTTTAACTGACGAGAGAGTAAGACAACGGAGACACGGCTGAAATGCCGTGTCCATTTACGTTTAATATTGAAAAAGGAGGATATCAACTTGATCAAACGAACATTGAAGCAGATTGCTGAAATGGTTTCTGCAGCCAATACTATCACCCCTTTCGAAGACTTGATCGTTGAGGGGGTTACCATTGATTCCCGAAAAATAAATGCCGGAAATTTGTTTATACCCTTTAAAGGAGAGCAGGTGGACGGCCATAAATATGTAGAGGAATCGATCCGAAAAGGCGCCGTGGCTGCCTTGTGGCAAAAGGATGTCCCAAATCCCCCGGCCGATTTGCCGATTGTCATTGTCGATGACTGTCTTGTTGCGTTACAGGAACTGGCGCGAAAATATCGGAAGGAATTACCTGTTAGAGTGGTTGGGATTACGGGAAGTAATGGGAAAACTACAACGAAGGATATGACTGCCGGTCTTTTATCGATCCAATATAAAGTGCAAAAAACGGAAGGGAACTATAATAACCATATCGGCCTTCCATTAACGGTTTTAGGCTTGAACGAGGATACTGAAATAGCGGTACTCGAGATGGGAATGAGCGGCAGGGGTGAAATTGAATTCCTGACAAAACTTGCCTGTCCCGATGCTGTGGTGATTACCAATATTGGGGAATCACATCTTCTTGATCTTGGGTCAAGGGAAGGAATAGCGGAAGCCAAGCTGGAAATTCTAAAAGGGCTTCGTGAGGAGGGGGTAGCAGTTCTCCATGGTGATGAGCCGCTGTTAATGGAGCGGATCCACCAATATAAAGGAAATATCAATATTCAGACCTTTGGCAGAAAGGAAACCAATGATTTATTTCCAACAGAAATTATTCAATTGGATCAAGGAAACACCTTTATAACCAATCGTTCAGATGAAAGTTTCGATCTTCCTGTTCTGGGTACTCATAATATATTAAATGCGCTTGCATCCATGCTAATCGCTGATTATTTTTCGATTCCATTTGAAAAAATGAATGAAGGCTTAGCAGATATTAAGCTGACAAATATGCGGATGGAGCTGGTCGAAGGGCAGCAAGGGGAAAAAATTATTAATGATGCCTATAATGCCAGTCCTACTTCAATGATGGCTGCCATCGAATTAGTGTCAAATCTTAAAGGATATAATCGGAAAATCCTTGTCCTCGGTGACATGTTAGAACTTGGTCCGGAGGAGGAGCAATACCACCTGCAAATTGGGGAAGGTTTAAGTGCCGATAAAATTGATTTTCTCTTTACTTATGGTGCTCTTGGCGGGGACATCGCGAAAGGTGCAAGGAAGGTCTTAGGCCAACAAAAAGTGTTTGCTTTTACAGATAAGGCAGAACTCATTCAGAAGTTAAAAGCTTTCGTGGATCCAGAAACACTCGTACTTGTGAAAGCATCACGCGGTATGAGGTTAGAGGAAATCGTAACAGAATTACAAAAAGAGTAAAACAATTTGCAATAATTGGCAGGTGTGACACGGATGATTGGCTGCTTACTTATTCATGGCTTTACGGGTGCTCCTTATGAAGTTGAGCCCCTGGCCAAGTATTTACAGGAACGAACGGATTGGCTCTTTAGCGTTCCTACATTGCCAGGGCATGGTGAACCAGATACATTAAAAGGAGTCCGCTATCAAGAGTGGATTGATCATGCCGAGGCGGAATTGAAAAAACTCATTGAAACTTGTGATGTGGTGTATGTAATTGGTTTTTCAATGGGCGGCCTGATTGCCAGTTTTCTTGCCGCCAATTATCCTGTGGACAAGCTGATTCTTTTAAGTGCTGCTGCATACTATATTAATCCAAGGCAGCTTGCAGTCGATATAAAAAAGATTCTTTTCGATTCTTTTCGTGGAAACTTACAAAAGAATGAATTATTTCACCGTTATAAAAGAAAAATAACAGAGACACCTTTAGCTGCAACAATGCAATTCCGCAGGCTAGTTTCTTTTAGTAAGCCGTTCTTAAATCAGGTGAAAGTACCGACGCTGATTGCACAGGGGGATTGTGACGGGATTGTGCCGCCTAAAAGTGCTGAATACTTATACCAAACCATTGGTGCGAAACAGAAAAGGCTCACCTTCATAAAGGATTCGAAACATCATATTTGCCACTGTGAGGAACGAACTGCCCTGTTTTCTCAAGTGATGGACTTTTTGATGGAGCGGTAAAACAATTTTAGAATTGGTCTAAACTTGTCTTTATTGCAAAATGCTATCGAAAGTGGTATGATAATCATCAACGTGTCTTAAGAACGATTAATTAAGGGCATACTCTTTTGGGGAATGTTCTTTTTTTTGGTAAAATAAAGAAGCACCTATTACCGCATTTGATGCGTGTGTATATTCAGCACTATAGTAAAAACATTTTCAAATAGATGAAGGAGAATGAAAACATTGACAAAGTTTGAAGAATTAGGTCTAAGTCAGGCCACTTTAAAAGCTGTCCTCAAAATGGGTTTTGAGGAAGCGACACCAATCCAGGCAGAAACGATTCCATTGAGCCTAGAAAATAAAGATTTGATCGGTCAGGCACAAACAGGAACAGGTAAAACAGCTGCATTTGGGATTCCGTTGGTGGAGAAAGTTGATACGAAAATGGATGCCATCCAAGGGATTATTATTGCTCCAACACGTGAGTTAGCGATTCAAGTATCTGAAGAGCTATACAAAATTGGCTCAGGAAAAAGAGTGCGCGTACTTCCAATTTACGGTGGTCAGGATATCAGCCGTCAAATCCGCTCGTTAAAGAAAGCCCCTCATATTATTGTCGGTACTCCGGGACGTGTTTTAGACCATATTAACAGAAAGACTATGCGTCTTGATACGGTTAACACGGTAATCCTTGATGAAGCAGATGAAATGTTAAACATGGGCTTTATAGAAGACATTGAATCAATCCTTGCTTCTACACCTGATGAGCGACAAACATTACTATTCTCAGCCACCATGCCGGGGCCAATTCAAAGAATGGCAGAAAAGTTCATGAAGGATCCGCAAATCGTTCGTGTTAAAACGAAAGAAATGACTGTTCCTTCGATTGAACAATATTATCTTGAGGTTCAAGAAAGAAATAAATTTGATGTGTTAACAAGACTTTTGGATATTCAATCACCGGAATTGGCGATTGTTTTTGGCCGTACGAAGCGCCGTGTTGATGAATTATCAGAAGCCTTAACATTAAGAGGATATACGGCAGAAGGTATTCATGGCGATTTAAGCCAGGCAAAACGGTTATCTGTCCTTCGTAAGTTTAAAGAAGGAACAATTGATGTCCTTGTTGCAACAGACGTAGCTGCAAGGGGTCTGGATATTTCTGGCGTAACCCATGTATACAACTTTGATATTCCGCAGGATCCTGAAAGCTATGTTCACCGTATTGGACGTACAGGCCGTGCCGGTAAAAAAGGGATTGCCTTAACCTTTATTACACCGCGTGAAAAATCATATCTTGCTGTTGTGGAAAAGACAACAAAACGCAAGATGGAAAAAATGAAGGCTCCTACGCTTGATGAAGCATTAGAAGGCCAGCAAAAAGCAGTTGTGGATAAAATCGTCCAAACGATTGAGTCAAACAATTTACATTATTACAAAGCAGCAGCACAAGAATTGCTGGAAGAAAATGATGCTTCAACTGTTATTGCAGCAGTTTTGAAGATGTTAACAAAAGAACCTGATACCACACCGGTTAAGTTGACAGAAGAGCAGCTTCCGCAAAAGAGAGAAAGAAAACCATTTGACCGCGACCGTCGCAGAAAAGATGATTCTCGAGGTTCTTATGGCGGAGACCGTAACAGAAAAAAAGCACCGGTAAAGCCAAGAAGCGGTGAAAAAAGAACCGGCGGCAAATCATCAAAACCAAGAAGCTATAATCACCAATAATTAGAAAAGCGCAAGCGCTGGACAATTTTCAAAGAAAAGAGCATGGACAACACTGTCCATGCTCTTTTTAGTTGGTTTCTGCCTTTTTCGCAGACCGTTTTTTAATAAAACGTTTTAGGGTGTCCGTGAGTAGATACAAGATTGGGATGCACTCGATAAAATAGGAATAGGCTGCCCATGATTCCGTAAAAAAGCTTGTCAGAGACGATGTGCCGCCTGGCATTTGTAGAGATAAGGCGACCATAACCGCCGCTAACGAAAAGACAAGCGGGCGGTGATCCTTAAGGTGGAATAAGTGAGCAAGTATTTGCACAGAAAGATAAAACATGATGGAAATCTTCAAATAAATGGTTGTTGACCAAATTGATATTAAAAAGGGATCTAAGTTTTCGATAAAATCAGCAATGCGGATATAACGTACCATCTCTAACATTGGATAGGTAGTATGACTGGCTAGATTCGGACCAAAGAGTAATAACAAAAAAACCATAGTGATGATGATGAAAAGCATTGACAGTGAAACAGCCCATATAACTGATGTAAGTGTTTTATTTTTATTGGCTAAATACGGAAAGAGAAAGACCAAGATCACGACCTCTCCAAAAAAGGGAATGGTGTAAAAACTACCCTTATAAATGTTCTGCCAGCTGTGGTTTGTGACAAAGGCCATCCACCTGTCCCATTTTAATTCCTTTCCAATAAAGGCGGTAATTACGATATCGGCCAGGATCACAAGAAAAAATAATCCCTGCGCGGTTCGGAACAACGTAACCACTCCTGAGCGTACTGTTACCGCAACAACGAAGCCAAGTATGATGCCTATAGCCCAGTTCGGTGTTTCGGGCAGATAGGTTTGGACGAAAAAGTCTTCGTATTCTCTTAAAATAAAGGCGCTGATATGGAGGAATGAAAAACAATAGAAACCCATGAAAATGACATGAATCCAATAAGGGAATATTTCCTTTCCGTAATGACTAATAAACTCAGTCGGCCGCCGCTTAGCCAGCTTGATCGTAATAAAAGCGTAAATGCACCCTCCTAAGCCGCCGATCATTAGCACAATCACTGTATCGTATTGGGATAAGTGGATTAAATGCGCAGAAGCGAAACCAACTAGTGTGGAATAAAAGTAAACGATAAGGAAAAGTATCAGTTGATTTTGGGTAATTTGCTCCGTTTTCAAGGAAATCCACCTAACCTAGTAGTTTCTGCTGCAATGGTTTAAAAAAGAATAGGATCAAGTCATTGGGGCTCGGCATTTGCTTAAATACGACCGTGGCAATACAGTACGAAAATGAGACACCCATAATACAAAAAACAATCCAATACGTTCTTTTTTTACGATTCTTTTTCTTTAAATATACCCATTCGTTAAAAAAGATCAGTAGAAAACAAAGTATAATGATGATCATGAATGTAATTCCTTTATCCAAAATGGATTATTTTCACTGCCAGGACGCTTAATCTTCAAATCAACATGGATATTTAGCTTCACTTTATCTTGATAAATGGCAGGCCAATCCTTTTTGGATTTTTCCCATATTTTTGGTTTATGCCATGATAAGTATTCACCAAATTGAAAAACATCTGCTTTTACCTTTTTAGAGACGTTAAATGCTGCTTCGATGCGGTCCTTAATTTCCTTTTCGGCTATTCGTTCCAATTGATAGATATTTTTTGGTTTCGATAAATCAATGTTAGATTGTGATTCTGAAATATCATCTTCTGCCGTAACATATACATTAAATGTGTATGGTTCCTTTTTAGATGGGCGGATTTTCGTATGTGCCTGTAAGACTAATAAACTAATAAGCTTCCCATCGGTGGGGGATTTTATCGTTACCGCAGCCTTACTTATCGAGTTCCGCAGCCATAATGCTCCGCGTCCTTCACTCGGAGTTAATTTGCCGACCATTTTATAGTTTTGAAATAGTGCCATTCCTCCGGTGCCAACCCACAATTTATTCTTCCCTTTCTCACTAAGCATTTTCTTCCTTTTTTTAGTTAAAAGCCCTGTGATCATATCGCCATTTTCCGTTTCAAGGAAGTCTTTTGGAGTGGTATATAACGTCACTTTATTTTGGGTAAATCTCCGGATGATTTCTCCGGGATATGCTTCGAAAACCGGAACTAATTCTTCGATATCTTTGGCTTTTCCCGGTGCAACCAAAATGGCATTATTGATGTTTAATTTCGGTTCGCGGACAATGAACTCTAAAATATGTCCAATGCCTTCCTTGGCCATTTCCTCGCTGATGACAATCACTCTTGTATGCCCCCAGCTGAGTTCTCGCGATTGATCTGCCTGCATTTTTTGATAAGCATCTGTCACGGTTTTTCCTGTACTTGACAATTGGGCATACGGATTCCCGCCCGATGCCCCGGCGCTCCCTGGAATCAATCGTTGGGGAAGTGGAAATGACAGCGTTATTTCCATTTCCCCATTTGTACTTTTGTCAACGTACATGGTTTCGATGAAAGCCCGCTTATTGACTTCGACACTTGACCAGCATCCTGATAATACTAATGTACACATGACGATTAACCATTTTAACGTTTTCATTAATCTTCATCATCCTCAGGAAATGAGTTTTTAATCGTTAACCGATTTTTATCGGCAGCTCCGGCAAACGATGGTCGTCGTTTCAATAACCACCATGGAGCGCGTACAAACGTATCCTTTAAATCGCTAGTCTTAAGCGGCGCTGTAGGGGAAAGATATGGTTGGCCAAATGAACTTAGATGTACTACGTGTACATAGATCAGAAGCGAGCCAATCATCAATCCGAAGATGCCGAATGTACCTGATAAAATCATGATTGGGAAGCGGAGCAGCCGAATGGAGAACGCTAAATCATAGCCAGGAATGATAAAGGAGGCAATTCCTGTCAGCGAGACAATGATCACCATCGGTGCCGATACAATTCCTGCCTGTACCGCAGCTTGTCCGATCACCAAGGCGCCAAGAACGCCAATGGCCTGACCGACCGCTTTCGGCGTGCGGACTCCGGCTTCACGCAAGGCTTCAAACGCTAATTCCATAATAAATGCTTCCACAATGGCAGGGAATGGCACAAATTCTCGAGACGCAGCCACAGAAATTAATAATTTGGTCGGAATCATTTCCGTATGAAAGGTCGTAACCGCGATATAGAAAGATGGGAAAAGCAGTGAAACGACTAAAAAGGCATAGCGAAGCAGGCGGACCACGCTAGTTAAAATATAGCGTTGATAATAATCCTCTGCTGATTGAAGGAACATATAAAAGGTAACAGGTACGATCAGTGGAATCGGTGTTCCATCTACAAAAATAACTACTCTTCCTTCTAATAGGGCTGCAGCAGCGACATCAGGACGCTCCGTTTTTTGCGATTGCGGAAACGGTGATAGTGGCCAATCATCGATACACTCTTCGATATAGCTGCTTGCTAATACACCATCCATTTCAATTCGGTTTATTCTTCGTTTAACATCTGCGAGTAACTCTTCTTTGCATAGCCCTTCAATATAACTAATCATGACCTTCGTTTTGGTATATCTTCCAATCAGCAGCTGTTCCATTTTTAAATCAGGAGACTTAATTTTTCGACGGATCATGGTAATATTTGTATGGATATCCTCGACAAATGCTTCTCTTGGACCTCTAATGACGTTCTCATTAGCTGTTTCACTTACTGCTCGCTTTTCAACGCTCGTTAGTGGAATGGCAAGCATTCGACTGTCACCTTCGAAAAAGATGATGATCTTTCCGTCTAAGACAAGGTCTGTTGCCTCCTTCATATCGGTGAGAATACTGGTACACATCGTACTGATCGATTGTAGATCAAGTATTTTATGAAGTAATTCCTTCTGTGATGAAGCGAAATGAGGTGAAACAATATACTTTAATACCTGCTCGTCGAATACCTCTTGGTCAACCATGCACTGTATAAAAACAATTCCGCAGCGGGTTTGATTAGCCGTTATTTCATGAAAACTTATATCATCACTTTTCTGAAAGGTATTTTTAAACCATTTCAATCTAACATCATAATCCTCGCCAAGAAACACTTGATGATCGGAGGTTTCCTTTGAAGGCTGCGCCTGCTTTTTGGACTTTGAGAAAATCGACATACCGCTTCACTCCACGAAGTTTTTGTTAGATTTCCCATATTTTAATAAATTTATTTTTTATAGAAAAATTTATTATCGTGGTTACTGAAAGGTATTTCAGGGGAACGAAAAACAGGTACAGCACCGAAAAATAATTTCGGGTGCTATACCTGTTATCTTTGTGAAAAAAAACCGAGAATAGCAACGATGATAATCGCTGCCCAGATGAAAACTTTTAATGGGGATTGAAAGGAAATGCTTTTCTTCCGGTTGCCGGCCCAGTTTGCTGTGCTTTTAATGGAGTCCGAAAGATCTTTTTTATTATAATAAGGAATCGCTCCTAGTAAGAAGCCGCCAAGTAAGCCAAACAGATGGGCGGTAATATTTATATTTGGCTGTAAAAAGGTCATAATTAAGCTGACCACACAAAGAGTTAGGATAATTTGTGAGTTCTGCTTGGACAGCATATGTTTCCGAAAGATAATAATCGCAATATAATAACCGAAAAGCCCAAAGATGGCACCACTTGAGCCTACATGTGTATAGGTTAACGGCTCGAGCAACAAGGTGGCGACATTAGCAATCAGTCCGGATAGGAGATAAATGAATAAAAATCTGCCGCTGCCAAGCATGCGCTCTAGTGCCGGCCCAAATAAAACAAGGGAAAAACTATTAAACAGCATATGAGCAAAACCGCTGTGCATAAACGTTGGGGTAATCAGCCGCCAAAATTCCCCTTCCATAATATAAAGATTGACGCCGGAAAAGTTTTCAAAGAACCAATAGTTTGGGAAGATTGGAAATACGGTTAAAAGATATAATACTAAGTGAATGGCAACAATAATAGAAACCATTGGATAAAAGCGGATAAATTCACGAAAGCTTTCGGTTCTTGTAAACAAGATTAAAACCTCCTCTCACATACCATGATAAACAGAATTTCTGTATTGTACACTATTATGCAAAAGATATTTTAAATAGAAGGAAGATGAACGATGATTAAAGGGATTGGTATTGATATTATTGAACTTTCAAGAGTTCGGGAACTCATCACTAGACAAAGCAAATTTGTCGACCGGATCTTAACGATGAATGAAAAAAATAGGTTTGAGGAATTATCCGATGTGAGAAAGGTGGAATTTTTAGCAGGAAGATTTGCGGCGAAGGAGGCTTTTTCCAAAGCGATGGGTTCAGGAATAGGGAAAGAACTGTCCTTTTTAGATATTGAAATTGAAACGGACGCCTTCGGAAAGCCTTTGATTGCAATGCCAAAGCTGCAGGCGCATCTTTCCATCTCCCACAGCAGGGAGTATGCCGTCGCACAAGTTATCATAGAGGAAAATTAAACTTCGAGAAATTGTCTAGTTTCAGCATCTAGTCAAGGTGCTTACACTTTTTTGATAACCTTTTTCGCATATTCCCCTAGGTTGTCTCATATATTCATAGGGAAATAGGAGAGACAAGGTCAGCATGGTTAGATTGAAGCCTGATTCCTGCCTTTCTCTTCTTTGATTATCATATGAAATGAGACAAGAAGGGGTTGAAGGAATGAGGAAAAAGTGGTTGCTCCTTATGACGGGGTTGATGGTTATCTTAATGCTCGCTGCCTGTGGCTCAAAGTCACAAGACGATGTGGTGAAGGAGTTAAAGGGGAAACAGAGTGACTTAGCCAGCTATAAGGTGAATGCAAAAATGACGTTAAAAATGGGGTCTGATTCACAGGTGTATAACGTAGAAATCTGGCATAAGGATCCTACTTTCTATCGCGTCAATTTGAAAAATGCAGAAAAAGATCAAAGCCAAATGATTTTGCGAAATGACCAAGGGGTATTTGTTCTTACTCCAGCATTGAATAAGAGTTTCCGTTTTCAAAGCGATTGGCCGCAAAACAGCAGCCAAGCCTATTTGTACGAATCGTTGATTAAAGATATTGTTGCGGATAAAGAGGCCAAGTTCTCTTCGACAAAAGACCATTATATATTTGAAACGAAAACCCGCTATCAAAACAATAGCATGCTTCCATTCCAAGAAATTAAGCTGAATAAAAGTGATTTGTCACCCGCTGTTGTAAAAGTGATGGATCCTGACCGAAATGCCCTTGTGACGGTCGTGTTTACGAAAGTTCAGTTTAAAGCGGATTTTGACAAGGACGATTTCGATATGAAAAAGAATATGACACGTGCCCAGCTTAATTTACCGGCAATGGCGAATGGCGGCGATCAATCCTTTACCGTTATGTATCCGACCTATGAGCTTAAAGGGACAAAGCTCGTGGGAGAAAAACCGGTCACGATTGAAGATGGGAAAAGGGTTGTTCTCACGTATGACGGCAAAAAATCTTTTACACTTGTCCAGGAAAAAGTAACCGCGAAGGCTGCCTCCGCCACTCCGACCAATATGGAAGGTGATATCGTCGATTTAGGTGTGACAATTGGGGCGGTGTCCGATCACTCCCTTTCATGGTCAAACGACGGGGTTGATTACATGATTGCCTCGAAAAACCTAACCAGGGCAGAAATGATTGAGATTGCAAAATCAGTTCAAGGTGAGGCAGTAAAATAATCCTAAACTACGAACAGGCTCTTATTAAAAGGGCCTGTTTTTTTAATTTTATGGTAAAATAAATGATGTTCAAATCGAATTAGGAAGTGGAAGTATGGAAGAACAAGGATATTTCTATCGTGATACCTGGTCAGAGATCGATTTAGATTGTATTGCTGAAAATGTCACCTCTGTAAAAAGACAGTTACCGCAAGGAGTCGATGTCATTGCGGTTGTAAAGGCAAATGCCTACGGTCACGGGGATATACAAGTCGCGGAAACGGCGCTTGCTTCAGGGGCGTCATACTTGGCAGTTGCTTTTATGGATGAAGCGATTGCACTAAGGAATAAAGGAATTAAAGCTCCGATTCTTGTCTTAGGTGCATCAAGGCCTGAGGATGTAAAAGCCGCAGCAGAATTTACTATTACCCTTACTGTTTTTCAGAAGGAATGGCTTGAGAAAGCGCAAGAATACTTATTGACGGATGAGTGTGTATCATTGCACATCAAAGTAGATACAGGCATGGGCAGGCTTGGCGTTCGGAGCAGCGAAGAATTAAAGTCCGTCGAGCAAATGATCTTAGCGGATGAACGTTTCCAGTTAGAAGGGATCTATACGCATTTTGCCACGGCGGATGCGCTGGATGATACCTATTTCCGACAGCAACTAGCATTATTTGAAACAATCATAAGCGCACTAACAAAACGGCCAAAGTATGTTCATTCCAGCAATAGCGCGGCAGCCATTCGTTTCCCTAAATCCTATTTTAATGCGGTCAGGCTGGGAATTGCCATGTATGGCTTGACGCCATCTATCGAAATGGAAAAGGAAATTCCTTTCCCATTAAGGGAAGCATTCTCATTACAATCCCGGCTTGTCCATGTGAAAAAGCTCCAAAAGGGCGATAAAGTAAGTTACGGGGCAACCTACGAAAGTGATCAAGAAGAGTGGATTGGCACGATTCCAATTGGCTATGCAGACGGATGGATCCGTAAGCTGCAAGGTCAGGAAGTGCTAGTGGGCGGAAAGCGCTCGACGATCGTTGGCAGGATCTGTATGGATCAATGTATGGTGCGTCTCCCCTCATATATGCCGATTGGGACAAAGGTCACATTAATTGGCCGGCAGGAGGATCAATTCATATCGGTTAATGAAATTGCCGCTAAACTTGAAACGATTAATTATGAAGTGCCATGTATTATTACAAATCGGGTTCCCCGGATATATAAAAAAGGCGGAAAAATTGTCGATATAAAAAATTATCTTCTTAACAATTAGCAGGCGTAAATAGAGAAATTAGAACATATTTATGTTATTGCGGTAATTAGTGCATAAAAGCATCTTTTATTGGCTTATAATACAGTAGAAATATTTAGTCTATGATTTGGGCTCGATTAGTGTTATTATTAAAATTGGTACAGATAAAACTCGTCGAATGGCGTGCTGTAAGGGCCGCTTCATGAGGCGATATATTTATGCGTCAGAATGAATTTCTGGTTAGCTAAAAATGGTGTGTAGTGATGGTGGAGGTGTATGTTTGTGTCTGAATCCGGCGCAACTACGGAAATCTTAGTGAAGTTACCGCAACATCTTTTAACTGAGTTAGATGGTTTCGTTAAGCAAGAAAATGTAAACCGAAGCGAGTTTATTTACCAAGCAACAAAAATGTATTTGCGCGAACGAAAAAAGAGACAAATTCGCGAGTCGATGAGACGTGGATACATGGAAATGGCAAAAATAAATCTTAGAATTGCATCAGAAGCATTTCTGGCAGAATATGAGGCAGAACATACTGTAGAACGTCTTGTAAGCGGAGGATAAACCTTTGATTGTCAAGCGTGGTGACGTATATTTCGCGGACCTATCCCCAGTTGTTGGTTCTGAACAAGGCGGCGTCCGTCCTGTACTTGTCATCCAAAACGACATCGGGAATCGGTTTAGTCCCACAGTGATTGTTGCTGCGATTACAGCTCAAATTCAAAAAGCCAAGCTTCCTACACATGTAGAAATTGATGCGAAGCGCTACGGTTTTGAACGAGATTCGGTCATTCTGTTAGAGCAGATTCGTACAATTGATAAGCAGCGGTTAACCGATAAAATCACTCATCTCGATGACGAAATGATGGAGAAAGTGGATGAAGCCTTGCAGGTAAGCTTAGGTCTCATCGAATTTTAGCTTTTAAGTACGCTCTTTTAAAAAAGAGCGTTTTTTCATACATACCTGACCTCATTTTTAAATTCTGCCTATGAGCAAGCTAATCTAGCTTGCTTTTCTTTTTTGTGACCTATTTATAATTTTGGTACAATATAGTAAAACGAATGGAGGGACCTTTTGTGAATGATACAGTCGTAAAAGATGATCAGCTATTAAGTAAAATAGCCGCTGAGCAGGCGATATCATATAAACAAGTGAAGAGTGTTATTTCATTATTGAATGAAGGAAATACAGTTCCCTTTATTGCCCGCTATCGGAAGGAAATGACGGGCGCGCTTGATGAGGTGCAAATTCGAAATGTTTTAGAACGTTGGCAGTATATTCAAAACCTTGAACAAAGAAAAGAAGAGGTCTTACGGATTATTGCTGAGCAGGGCAAATTAACAGACGAGCTAAGTAAAAGTATTACAAAGGCAGAAAAACTTCAAGAGGTAGAAGATTTATATCGGCCTTATAAGCAAAAAAGGCGGACAAAAGCAACTGTCGCCAAGGAAAAAGGGCTGGAACCATTTGCTGAATGGCTGATGACTTTTCCTAAGGAGAACATCGATGAAAAAGCAAAGCAATTTTTAATGGAAGAAGTTCTTGCGGTTAATGAAGCGATTGCTGGTGCTAAAGATATCATCGCAGAATGGGTTTCAGATGATGCCGAAAGCCGTAAATGGATTAGGAAAGAGACCTTTAAATCGGGTACAGTGGCATCCGTTGTGAAAGAAGCGGAAAAAGACGAGAAAAACGTTTACGAAATGTACTATGAATATGAAGAACCGGTAAACAAAATCGTTCCCCATCGAACACTAGCTTTAAATCGCGGTGAAAAAGAAGATATTTTAAGGGTCGGGATTAAAATGAATGCCGATCTCATCCTGTCCTATCTATCGCGAAAATGGATCCGCAATCAGCACTCGCCGGCAGCTCCCATTGTGTTAGAGGCGATGGAAGATAGTTATAAAAGATTGATTCAGCCATCGATTGAACGGGAAATCCGCAGTGAACTAACGGAAAAGGGCGAAGAACAAGCGATACATATATTCTCTGAAAATCTACGCAATTTACTGTTGCAGCCGCCGTTAAAAGGAAAAGTGGTCATCGGTGTCGACCCTGCATACCGTACAGGCTGTAAGCTGGCGGTAGTAGATGAGACAGGGAAAGTCTTGAAAATTGACGTGATTTATCCGCACCCGCCGGTTTCAAAAACAAAAGAAGCACGCGAAAAGTTTATTAAAATACTGCGCGAATATAAAGTGGAAATGGCTGCGATCGGAAATGGTACGGCTTCAAGAGAAACGGAACAGTTTGTCGCTGATATATTAAAAGAAATGGATGAGGAAATTTTCTATTTAATCGTCAATGAAGCGGGTGCCAGCGTTTATTCTGCTTCGGACCTTGCCAGAGAAGAGTTTCCTAACTTCCAGGTCGAGGAAAGAAGTGCAGTCTCGATTGCCCGCCGCTTGCAGGACCCGCTTGCTGAATTAGTGAAAATAGACCCAAAATCAGTTGGAGTCGGTCAATATCAGCATGACGTTTCTCAAAAGCGGCTATCAGAATCCTTGCATTTTGTTGTCGAAACGGCGGTTAACAGAGTTGGCGTTAATGTGAATACGGCTTCCTCCTCGCTTTTACAGTATGTAGCGGGGCTAAATAAAACGGCCGCGAACAATATCGTGAAAAAGCGTGAAGAAGAAGGGAAATTTACGAGCAGAGTTCAATTGAAAAAAGTGCCGCGCCTTGGTGCAAAAACTTTTGAGCAGGCAATCGGCTTTTTGCGTGTCTTGGATGGAAAGCAGCCCCTTGACCGAACGGGAATTCACCCAGAAAACTACGATGAAGTGAAAAAAATATTGTCCAGCCTGGGCTTTACCGGTAATGACTTGGGGACGGAAGAGTTAATGACGGCGCTTAATGGTCTTAATTTAAAGGCTGTTTCTGAAGAGCTCTCAATCGGTGAATTAACTTTAAAGGATATTATTGATGCGTTAGTTAGACCTGAAAGAGATCCGCGCGATGATTTGCCGCGCCCGCTTCTGAAAAAGGATGTCTTAAAGTTAGAGGATTTAAAAGCTGGAATGGAACTGCAAGGAACGGTTCGAAATGTTGTCGACTTTGGTGCATTTGTGGATATTGGCGTAAAGCAGGATGGGCTTGTTCATATTTCTAAACTTAGCAATCGATTTGTGAAACATCCGTTAGACATTGTCTCTGTTGGTGATGTTGTCACGGTTTGGGTGGACTCAGTTGATATGAAAAAAGGCCGCGTCGCCTTAACCATGCTGCCGCCATCATAGAATTACGGAAAGCGCCTTTGATTCGGTATACAGCATTCTCCGAATTAAAGGCGCATTACTTACTGGGAACACTGCTTCTAAGAGCAGTGTTTTTTTCTGTAAAAAAACCAGCACTGATTTAACAGTTTGATCTGATAGCGGTCCTTCTCATAAAAAGCCCTTTTCATTTGGTTTTGCAACCAAGTTGGCATAAGGAAAACCTCCCGAAAAGTTCAACATTCTAAAGGTATATACAATATATGCTATAATAGGTTGTCACGTTCGCACGGAAGGTGAGGGATCCCTAAAATGGAACAAAAAGATCTTCAATTAGTGGTTGAAAAGATATCTGTTGATTTATTTGGAAAACTGTTTAAGCATAAAGCGTCGTTCAATCCACGATTAAGATCGACGGGAGGAAGATACCTTCTAGGTACACACAATATTGAAATCAATAAAAAGTATTTAGAGCAGCTCGGCGAAAAGGAATTAGTCGGAATCATAAAGCACGAGTTATGTCATTATCACCTGCATCTAGAAGGGAAAGGGTATCAGCATAAAGATCAAGACTTTAAACTTTTGCTTAAAAAGACAGGAGCCCCTCGCTATTGCGCACAACTTCCCGATAGAAAGGTAAAGCGTTCCTCAAAGAAGATACTTTTATATCAATGCACAGAATGCCAGCTTTCTTATAATCGGAAAAGAAGTATTGATACTAGTAGATATGTTTGCGGGAAATGCAGAGGCAAATTAACGAAGATTAAAGAAATAACCTTGGAATAACGTCAGATTTTGGAAGGCTTTTTTATCGAAAAACTATATTGACTTTCTGTTATTTCGTCATTATAATGGTAAGAGTCGATAGGGCAATAGCCTTATTGTATGATATTATTCCGCAGTAGCTCAGTGGTAGAGCTATCGGCTGTTAACCGATCGGTCGTAGGTTCGAGTCCTACCTGCGGAGCCATATGGGGAAGTACTCAAGAGGCTGAAGAGGCGCCCCTGCTAAGGGTGTAGGTCGGGTAACCGGCGCGAGGGTTCAAATCCCTCCTTCTCTGCCATAACAAATCTGGCCCCTTGGTCAAGCGGTTAAGACACCGCCCTTTCACGGCGGTAACACGGGTTCGAATCCCGTAGGGGTCATCAGGGATGGGGAGTGACTTTGATTCATTTCCTGTTTCTTATTCATTATGAATATCATTGGGCTATAGCCAAGCGGTAAGGCATCGCACTTTGACTGCGACATGCGTTGGTTCAAATCCAGCTAGCCCAGCCATTTCTTTTAATGAGTTATAAATATTAACATGCGGGTGTGGCGGAATTGGCAGACGCACCAGACTTAGGATCTGGCGCCGCAAGGCGTGGGGGTTCGACTCCCTTCACCCGCACCAAATGTTTCCACTTGTCATATGTTGATTGGTATGTTATGATTAATTTTGTCGCTAATTTATATGCGGTCGTGGCGGAATGGCAGACGCGCTAGGTTGAGGGCCTAGTGGGGGCAACCCCGTGGAGGTTCAAGTCCTCTCGGCCGCACCAAAAAACTTATTGACAAACCAAATTGATTGTGATAAACTTTAAAAGTTGGTTTCAAATAATGCGCCCGTAGCTCAATTGGATAGAGCGTCTGACTACGGATCAGAAGGTTGTGGATTCGACTTCTTCCGGGCGCGCCATATAAACGGGAA
>NZ_JBIWDU010000017.1:0-151503 GCF_044762155.1 Neobacillus sp. NPDC097160
GATTCCACGGAAATTCACTGCTCGAGCGACGTGAAATTGTTGAGCAATGTCCACACCAACAACGAGGTGTTTATCGGAAATTCTTTCTATTAGTTTATTTTGCTTGTCTTGCATTTTAAACTTCATAGTAAGGGTTCCTCCTAAGATTTTGAGTTAGAGTGGTGTCTATACTCATATCTTACTGAGGGGCTCTGTTTTTTTCAAAGTTCAAATTAAACCATCTACAGGAATGCTAATGGGGCAGGATAGTGGAACAAGGATTCAGAGTTAGTTAGATAGAATTAGTTAAGTATCAAAATTGAATAGAGGGATACTATGAGGTTTTTCCGAAGTTGTATAGGACCATACTCAACAGTTATTATTTATTTTTTCATTACTAACTGTATTTTAAATTCGTACAATATACAATCTGTTCAACATTTTTATTCAGGTTTTATGATTTTTATTAAAGAGTTACCGAGTATAATAATTTTTGGCTCCGTGTTAATAATACCAGGATGTTTATTAGGAGAATGGCTTTATTTAAAAATCACTTATAATAAAAACATTGCATTAGGTTGTTTGTTATTCGCTTTATTAGGATTTTTATATGGGACTTTAATCGTAGTAATTAATGGTCAATTATCCCCTGGAACTTCTTTCTTGGTGTTCGTTTATATTAACACAATAATAGGTTCTATATTATTTTTCCTGTTCAGGAGAAACCCTTATAAAGGGACTAATCATTAATCTACTTCAACTATCGGGTGCTTTAGTTGAACATCGAGGATTACTGCGGTAACCCTTTTTCTTGTTCCACTAACGGGGCAGTTTAGTTTAAGAAGGAAATCTAATCGCACTTGAAACTGAGGAGTAGCATTAAACCCAACTCAAAATTGGGTTCTTTTTATACAGGCAAGTGCTACTCTTATAGATTCTTTTAATTGTATACACTATCAACTCCTCACACTTGGATTGCGGGAACATTAATATTACTTTTTAGCAGACCACCTGCTAGCTTTTGCTAACATATTTGCTAACATAATTATTTTTTCTGAGTTAATTTTATTTAACGGTTTTGATTTTACCTCATCAAAAAAATTCAATAAATCAGTGTTTTCCATACTTATTTAATTTAAGTTGATTAGATTAAACAAAGGAAACAAAATTGACAGGGTTGAGGTCGGGGGTTCGAACCCCTCACAGGTCATTAATACAGAAAAGACAAAAGCCCTTGTTTATCAAGGGCTTTTTCTTGTTTTCAAGTTTTTTTGCTGCTCTTTCATCCGCCTCCCTTAATTAATGGCTATATTGTTGTAGTAAACTAAACATCCCTAAAACTAAAAGTTCCCTTAGGACGGTATCAATCCCGGCTTATCTTCTAAAAGAACTGAGAAAGTATAAAAACATAAAAAAAAAGTTAGGCCGCCGTATTCTTTTTAGAAAAGAAATGCTCGAACGTTGGATGCAGTGTCAGGAAATAAAGGTTCAGACAAAAAATTAAAGTTTGATAAGAAACCAGAGAAGGGCTTATCATAAAAAAGTGAAATTTGTGGTGGAAAATTGAAACAATCACACTTTTTCAAAGTTTATCAATCGTTATTTAAAAATGAAAGATATTTGGCCAAAATGACCGATTTAGAAAAAGTTCTACTCATGCTCATATCATCTGAAATGAATAGAAAAGAAACTGCAGGAAATGGCACAGGGAATGCGAAAATAATGCGGTTTAGTCATTATTGGTTAGCTGCTGCATTATCCACCAACAAGGTTAAGGCATCAAAGCTTTTAAATTCCCTTACAGCATTCCGCAATTTCGATAATACCAGTGGTTAAAACGTGAAAGGCGTTCGTACTGCTCCAAGCACGATCCGTAATTTAGAGACTGAACGGTTTTTAATTCCGCTTGACCGTTATACGTTCGAGAATTTGCTATTTGAAAAGTTGAAAAACAAAGAAATCAAGTATCGTCATATCGTTGTCTATGCCTTATGTAAGTACATAGAGCAATCGTTAACCTAGAATATCAGAAAGTGCACTTTTTACATCTGTAAAATGAAAGGAGTAATTGTGGTGAAGTGCTTTTTGAGGAAGTACTCGCTGCCCTTTTAATACAACCTGACTCATTTCACCAAGGGCCACGTTTAAAAAAACCTCAGGCACACGGAGCCAATGTGGACGGTGAAGGACGTCTGAAATTGCCCTTCCGAATGATGACATGCGAATGGGATTAGGCGAGGTCACATTCAACGGTCCATCTATTTCGGGTTTAATTATGGCGAAGTAAAGCATCTCAACCACATCTTGAATGTGAACCCAGGAAATCCATTGCATTCCATTGCCGATTGTCCCCCCAATACCAAATTTATACGGCAGTACCATTAGCGGTAAGGCACCCTTTTGACCAAGAATTATCCCGAAGCGTGCGAAGACCGTTCGAATGCCCAATTCTTTGGCCGCAGCCCCTTCATTCTCCCACAGCCTTACAACTTTTGCTAAAAAATCATTTGCATTACTTTGTGAGGTCTCATTAAACGTCTTGAAGTCTGACATCCCGTAGTAGCTTAAACCTGAGGCGTTAACAAGAACTTTTGGCTTGGGATTAAGATGTCCTAGAATTCGAATTACCTCTTTTGTGGCTGTGAGACGGCTATTCAAGATAGCCTCCTTTTTACTTTTGGTCCATCGCCCGCTATTGATTGATTCCCCGGCTAAATTGACCATTGCATCCACATCCTCAAGTTCGTTTTCAGGCTGATTATCTTCAGAAAGCCACTCAACATAATTAACGAACTCATCTGTTCTATTATTATCAGGAAGACGTCGTGTTAATATGGTTACCCGATGGCCTTTTTGAGTCAACAGGTGTGTTAAGGCTTGACCAATAAACCCGGTTCCTCCCGTTAAGACAACATGCAATTTACTCGCCTCCAGCAACTACCTTTTTGGTTAAATGAGGAAAAGCAGCCATTTTATTCGAGAATGAAATGCTGACAAAGTAAATAAAAGAGTGAGGCCCAGTTAGTGAATAAAATAACGGCCTAAGAGATTGCCAACAAGAAAAATCGGGATCATTAATAGGCTGACGGGAATACTTGCGAAAATTAAATGCCCGTCTATCAGGCCGCGTTCGAATAAACTGTAATAGGCAATAAGACAGTAAGGGATGAGGAGGAACAGCGCCGTTATGATACCAGGTGTATAGCCTTTAAAAAAGATAGACTGAACAATATGCATGGTCGCCTGCAGAATAAACAAATTGAGAATTGCTGTATATAAGAGAAAGCCCCGTCCGTTCAAGGAGAAATGGGCAGTCATCAATGTGGTGAATGAGATAATTAGCAAAATCCATGTAGCCGAAACAGAAAGTTGGGCAGCGGTCGAACCTAGTTTTCGCCTCATTTTTAATGTTAGTTCGACGAAGGGAGGTTTTTGAGAACTATATTTGTATTTACTCATGGAAGATTCAATGGTTATGATCTCCTCTAGGTCATGGAAAATAAAGATGATAGGGAACAACCAAATGACTGTATGAAGGTCGAAAAATTGGAGTAAAGTTTCAAGCATCTTTTGCCTCCTGCTTGTTAGAAAGAATTTGTATTTAACCTAGAATTTGTATGAATGTATTTTTGTTCATTGTATGGGACAGGATATATAAATATGCCAGCCTATATGTTTTATCACTCTTTCTAGCAACCCTAGCTGCCAACTCACCCTGTTTTTAATTCCCTTCAGCTAAATTTTTATAATGCGCCAGGGCCAGTAATGGAAAAACGTATTCATAACAATGATAATTAAGATAAAAGGATCCCGCCATTCCCCTTCCTTTTGGATAGGTCTTTGTCCAATCTTTTTCTTTTCCGTCCACTAAAAAAGCTGCACCGTGTTCAATTTCAGGTGTGACATCTGCCGCGGCCGAGATAAGTGTGTCAAGGGCCCATGCTGTATGAGTGCGGGTACTTTCGCGGAGCGGCACATAACAATTATCGATATCACTCTTACAGGATTCTCCCCAACCTCCGTCTTGATTTTGAATGGCTTTTAACCAGTTTACAGCCTTCTGAATGGATCGATGATTAGGGGAAACCCCAACCGCAACCAATCCCGTCACAGCCGCCCATGTGCCATAAATATAGACGCCCCAGCGCCCCACCCAAGAACCATCCGAATTTTGATTCTTTAACAGCCAACGAATCCCACGTTTCACCATGGGATGGTGAAAATCCAAATGGGTATAGTTCCCAAAAAACTCTAATGTCCTTCCTGTTAAATCAACCGTTGACGGATCAATCAACAAATCTTTTCCGCCCTCAATCGGTAACAGGTTCAATATTTTCTTGTTCACGTTCTTTTCGAATGCTGCCCAGCCACCGTCATTGTTTTGTATGGAAATGAGCCAGTTGATTCCGCGATCCCATGCCTGCCGACACTCTACCTGTTCGATAGCCAAAGTTCGAATCGCTCTTAGTGCTGCCGTTGTGTCGTCAATATCAGGATGGATTGTATTCATGTCCGCAAAGCCCCAGCCTCCAGGCAACATGTTCGGTTCATGAATGACCCAATCCCCGTATTTGATATGTTGACGGGAGAGGATATATTGGTTTGCCTTCTGGACGGTATCCGCCGAATAGAGGACACCGGATTCTTGCAGTGCATAACTAATTAACGTCGTGTTCCATACCGTAGCCGTCGTATATTGGCAGTGAAGTTCTCCTTCAATGCGGCAGGTCATCGCTTTTAATCCTTGTACGGCACGAGTAATCACCGGATGTGTATTTTGATACCCCCTCGCCAGTAAGGCAAAAATCATGAGAGAAGTAGTGCTGAAATAATTTAAATAGGTGCCGTCCAGTTCGATTCGGTCCAGCATATATTTTTCTGCACGAGATAATGTCAATTCGCGAAGGTTTCCATGGAATTTCAGACTCTGAATCCCTTGTTTAATCAGATTGATCACTGAGCGGGCCTCTTCTGCCTGATCCTCTGTAAAAAAACGAATATCTTTTTTTTGAAATAAATCGGAGAGATTGGGCGATCGAGGCGTTCTCTTACGAAAATTCGTATTGGCGAGAATCAAAAAAGGGATAATGTTCGCTCTTCCGTACACGGAGAGGTCAAAAAGATTGATGGGAAAGGAGTCTGGTAAAAGCATCACTTCAATATTAATAGGGAAGTGCGGCCACTCACATTGTCCTGTTATGGCCAACATGATTTTCAAAAACATATGGACTTCCGTAGCCCCTCCATTGGCCATAATAAACCTTCTTGCAGCCTGGATTTCCTGGTCTTTTCGATCGCGGTAACCAGAATAAAGAAGGGCATAATAAGCTTCCACTGTGGCTGTCAGATTTCCTTTTTCTTCGTCATGATACAGCTTCCACGACCCATCTTCCTGCTGTTTTCCTGCGATACGTTTCACCAATTCTTTTATGAACTCCTCATCATTTATCTCCAATGTCCGTAATAGTATAATCATACTGCAGTCTGTTGCGATTCCGGTCTCGAAGGGATATTGCCAGGACCCGTCAGCTGATTGGTCCTTAATGAGCTGATCGGTGATTCGGTTGATTTCCGCATTTACCCGATCCATCATGATACCCACCCTCTTTCAAAAACTCACTATGTATTCATATTCATATAGCAATATGAATATGCATTTATTTAATGAGAGTAAAAAGATCAAAACAATTAGTCACAATTTTACTAAGAAAGGAGCACAAATTTTGTGCTCCTTTTTAACTTTACTTATTTTAGACGTGCAATCCCATATGTTCAAATCACTTTTGCGAGCTGATAGATTTTTTGAAGCCATTTCTGCCGAGATTTATAGGTAGAATGTTTAACAAACGTTAATCGAGTTCTTTTGATATTTTTAATGCCGCAGAATTTTAAAATGTAATCTCTTACTACAATCCATTCGACATTTTTTCTAAACAATCGAATAAATAAAGAGGGAGCATCGATGGTGTAAATAACCCATGCCGATTTATTCTTCAATAAGCCTTTCGGAAATTTTCCTTTGTGTTGATACGCAAATCCAGAAACAAACACGCGATCAAAAAAGCCTTTTAAAATGGCTGGTACACCATACCACCAAATCGGGTAAATGAAAATTAACTGGTCAGCCTGCTCAATTTTTTTTCGATACTTTTCAGTATATGGATCATGGATTAAATCACTTGGTTTATGCTGCTTATCGATGACTAAAACAGGATCAAATTTCTCCGCGTATAAATCAATTAATTCAAATTTCCGTTTGGCTTCCTTTAACCCTTTCATGACGTTCTCTAAAATCGCATGATTAAGGCTATCCTTATTTGAGTGGGCATAAATAATTAAGGTAGTCATATGGTTCCCTCCATTAATGGATAATGAATTTTCCCTGGGCCAATACTGGCGGTTTTAGACATATCATATTCTAAGTAAATCGCTAAGTTTACATCCTTTGGGATTCTATTGTTGACGACTGCTTCTTACTCCTAACTCTCTTTCAGATAGACTCTCTTTGTAAAAATCAAAATATTTTGAATAACAGGAGGGTTTATATGACTTTGAGGAGAAATAAATCAAAGATACAGTAAGACAATTTTGAGGGGGGAAGAATTATAAAAAAGCCAACGCCTATTGTTACATTCCTATATTTTGGAGGGGGATTAACTTTATTAGTACTTACCTTTTTTACGTTTAAAGTCGTTCTAGGGCAGCCTAGGATCTCTTCCTATTCCCAATTTGATAATAAAGGTATTTATCGAATCGAATTTATTACAGGGGATTCCGGTAGCCCATTTTGGAATAAGGTGCAAGAAGGAGCCCAAGAAGAGGCAAACAAGAATAAAGTGGCGATAGAGTTTCAGGAAACCTTTCAAGCAGACATTTTTGGATATTTAAAAAATATCGACAGGGCCATTTCTTCACGAGTAGATGGAATTATTGTGCAAGGAAAGGAGGACCCTGAATTTATCGAAATTGTGAATAAAGCATTGCAAAAAGGGATTCCGGTCATAACGGTTTTTACCGATGCACCGGATAGTTTACGTAAAACCTACGTTGGCCCTAATCACTTTCAAGAAGGGCTAATTCTGGGAGAACATATAGCTTCAAAGTTAGAAGGCAGAGGGAAGGTAGGTATTGTTTACGGGGGGCCGTCAACCAGCTATTTGTCATTGAGGAAGCAAGGGGTTGAAACTGCTCTTGTTAGGTTTCATAACATAGAAATTTTAGAAGCCCCTAAGGATTCTGCTGCGAACAAGAAAGGTTTGGACGAAACGACGGAGCTGCTCAACAGATTTCCTGCATGCAGAGTTCTGCTCGGATTGAATGAAGAAGCGACAAGTGGAATTGTCCAAGCTATCAAAGGGAGAGGCAAACTACAGGATTACTCGATTTATACCTTTGATCAGAACCCGGAAATCTCAGAATTCATTAATAATAGAGTGGTGTCAGCCGCTATAATGCAGCATCCCGAAGAAATCGGTTCTCAAAGCACAAGGCTTATGTACAGATGGCTAAACGGTATTGAGCTCCCTCTGGAGACAAATTATTATACAAACGTTCAATTGCTTGAAAATAGGTGAAATAGCATGAAAACAATAAGAAATAAGATTATTTTTTTGTTTGCTGTTATATGGGTCATGATATCGCTTGTATGGTTATTAATGATTTATTCCAATCAAAAGACTATTGAAAATTATAATGAAATTTTACAGAGGTATTTGTTAATAAAGGAGGCCTCACAATTAAGTCAGGACTCTATTAACGCATTGAACCAGTATTTTATTAACTCTGCAGAAAAGCACAAAAATGAGTATTTGGCCTTTGGTGAAAAAATGAAAAAAAACCAAGGAAAACTCAATAGGTTAAATAATCAAAACAATTTCATTTCTCTTATGAATTATGACAACATGATTAAAAGCCAGTTAGAATCCATGAGACTTGCAGAATCGTTTTTTCAAAAGAAGAACGTTACGGAGTCCTCCATTCATTTTAATGAGGCTGCGAAGACATCAGCGTATATTTCTGAAACTGCGCTCTTACTGATTAATGGAGAATTAAAAACATATGTCAATTTCTATAAGGAAACGATGCAGCAAAGCAAAGAATCTATTATGTTAAGCTTTTTGACATTAGCGTCTACATCGTTCACTATTTTATTGATTTTTTTTAAGTTTTCAAACGATATTACCCGCCCTATTGTAACGTTAACCGATGCTGCAAGGGAGATATCCAGTGGCAATTTTGACCGAAATATCGAGATCCAAACAAATGACGAAATGAACTTTCTTGGCAGCACCTTTAATCAGATGAGGATTAACCTCAAAAAACTGATAGCGGAAATGCAAATAAAGGCTAAGGTGGAACGTGAATTGCATGAACATAAACTGCTTTTAAAAGAAAGCGAGCTGAAAACCTTACAAAGCCAAATTAACCCCCATTTTTTATTTAATACTTTAAATACATTAGCGAAGAAGGCTTATTTGGAAAATGCTAAGGAAACGAGTAACTTAATTGTTTCGGTTTCAGATTTGCTTCGTTACAATTTAAAAAGCATGGATATTTCAACAAC
Organism: Neobacillus sp. NPDC097160; assembly: GCF_044762155.1. NCBI lineage: Bacteria > Bacillati > Bacillota > Bacilli > Caryophanales > Bacillaceae > Neobacillus > Neobacillus sp. NPDC097160. The sequence goes on from NZ_JBIWDU010000017.1 coordinate 8,543, forward strand.
GATACAAAATGAGCTAAAAGGTTTGGAAGATTATCTTACAATCCAAAAAGCGCGTTTTGAGGAGAGGGTTCAATATTCAATCCATGCTGATGAGGAATGTCTTTCTTTTCTTCTGCCAAGCCTCACACTGCAGCCGTTTGTTGAGAATGCTTTAATCCATGCAATTGAACCATTTCCAGAAGGCGGAAATATTGCCATTCGAATTCGTGATAAGGGAATACATAACACAATTGAAATTGAAGACAGTGGACCAGGTATTCCGTATGATACCGTCCAATCCATAATAAAAGGATACCCCAAAAATGAATATAAAGGGAATTCCACAGGCATTGGAATTCATAACGTCATCCGCCGCTTACAGTTATTTTATGGTATTCAGGACATTATTGAAATTAAGAGTAGTGTGAATCATGGGACACGCATTATTTTACGGTTGCCAAAACAGAGAGGAGAATAGGATGATTAATATTCTCATTGTGGATGATGAACGTATTGAAAGAATGGCACTTAAACAAATAATCGAGCAGTGCATTGAAAATATTCATATTGTGGGAGAGGCGGAAAATGGCCTGCTATCTATTCAATTAGCTGAAAAGCTGAAGCCCGATCTTATTTTGATGGATATTCAAATGCCGGGGATGGACGGATTGGCAGCAATTAAGGAAATTAGCAGGAAGAATTCGGCCATTCAATATATTATTGTCTCCGCATACGAAACATTTGAATATGCAAGAGAGGCGTTACGTTTGGGAGTAAAAGATTATTTGCTAAAACCAAGTCGAATAGACACAATTATTGAAACGGTTCAAATTGTAACAACACGTATTCAGAGGGAAAAAAACGAAAGAAACATCAGACATCAGGAGGAAATAAAGGTTCAAAAGTTGCTTCAAGAGTTTCATGAAGGCAACCGCCGGGCGCTTGAAACAGAAAAAAGCATCCTTGATCAATTGCGCCAAGGAAACGAGGAAGTCGTTCTTAGGCTAGTATTGTCATTCGTTGAACATTGTGAGGCAACTGGAAAAAGCATTTCTGAGACACATCAAAGGCTGCTCCGAATTGTAGTATTAATATCGAGATTCTTAAATGAGATTGGTATTGATATTGAAACCCCTTTTTTCTCACTTCAAGCAGCCAATTATCAGCAATTGAAAACTGAAAGCCAAAATGTATTTGAAAAAATACTCAAATCATTTACTTCGATAAAAAATGAAATCTCTCCCAATATATTTCAAACAATTAAACAATTTATTGTAGAAAATTCCCATAGGGATATTACTTTAGATACTGTAGCCACGCATGTAAAATTAAGCCCTTACTATGTTAGCAAGTTATTTAAGGAACAAAGCGGCACAAACTTTATCGATTTTTTAACTGAATGCCGAATAAACAAGGCAAAGCAATTAATGATCGACCCTGCCAAAAGCTTAAAAGAAATTACTTTTGACGTTGGCTTTAATGATCCAAGCTATTTCAGCAGAGTATTTAAAAAAGGCCATGGTATTTCACCTATTGAATATAGGAAAAAATTGGTTTTAAATCACCAAAAAGTCCTATAGATAACAAGAATGTACAAGAAAACCATAATTGAAAGCGCTTTAAAATTGATATAATAAATTTGAAAAATTCGAAAAAAGGCGAGTATATAGAAAATGAGAGAACTGTGGAGACCCAGCAGGATCATTTGTTTGTCCTTGATTTTTATGATTTTTTTTACAGCGTGTACTAACGCTCCTACTAATAAGATCAATGAAATAGCTAGGGAGAAAAATGGAAATAGACAAAACGACATAAAACAAAAAAAGAAAATAACAATAGGATTTTCAATGGACACTTTACGGGAAGAACGGTGGCAGCGTGATCGTGATTATTTGGTTGCGAAAGGGAAGGAGCTTGGTGTTGAAGTACTCGTTGAAGCAGCTGAACGAGATGATGCAAAGCAGATTGCCCAAGCTGAAACTCTAATTAGTAAAGGCGTAGACGTGTTGATTGTTGTTCCGCATAATGCCGATGCAGCTTCCGCGATTGTAGGAAAGGCGCATGCTGCTGGCATCAAGGTGATCGCTTATGATCGCTTGATCAAGAATGCCGATATTGATTTATATATTTCATTCGACAGTATCCTAATCGGTGAACTTCAAGCTAAAACGGTTGTGGACCATGTACCAAAAGGAAAATATGTACTAATCGAAGGTGCGGAAACAGACTATTCCTCCCACTTATATAAACAAGGACAAATGAACGTATTGCAGCCGCTGATTGAAAAGGGGGATATTGAGATTGTGTACGAACAGTGGACAAAAAATTGGAATCCGGCAGATGCCTTTGCAAATACGGAAAATGCATTAAGAGCAAATAAGAACCAAATTGATGCGATTATAGCGGCGAACGATGCTACCGCTGGAGCGGCTATTGAAGCATTAGCAGAACAGAACATGGCTGGTAAAATTCCGGTGAGCGGTTTAGATGCTGAACTTGAGGGCTGCCAAAGGATTGTTGAAGGAACGCAATTAATGACTGTGTATACATCAATCCAGGATATGGCGGAAACAGCAGCAAAAGTTGCGGTAAAAATGGCAAAAGGTGAAAAAGTCACGACAAATGCTACAGAAAATAATGGGCAAATCAACGTTCCGACTATTTTGCTTGAACCGATAGCGGTAACGAAAGAAACGATTGATGAGACAGTAATTGCCAAAGGCTTTCATAAGAGAGAGAAGGTATATAAAAACCTAAAGAATGGCTATTAAAGGGGGTGAGAAACTTTTTTCATTTTCTATGTCAAACGAGTAATTGTCAAGTAGTTAAGGAAAAGAATGAGGGAGGTAGGAAGATTGCATTTAAGCAGGTCATTCAAAAAAATACTTAATATTTCGATGGCTCTTTTGATCTCTACTTACGGTTTAGTTGCAACAGGCTCACCCACCAAAGCCAAAACAAACAATTCCAGTAACACCAATGCTAGTTCACCTATTTCTAGTGAAGACTATTCATTAAAGCAAGCGATAAAATATGACAACGTTTATCAATTGCATAAAAATTGGCAAATCCAATCTTCAGCTGTATCTACCGATAATGGAGCGATTATTTCTAAACAGGGATTTAAAACAGATGGTTGGTTTAATACCACTGTTCCTAACACTGTCATGGGGGCACTGATTGAAGCAGGTGATATTGAAGATCCGTTTATTCACGATCGTATCTCCCGTACGGATGAATCCAGATATAATGTTCCATGGTGGTACCGTACAGAATTTACCTTACCATCAGCCGAGCAGGGAAAGAAAATATTTGTTAACTTCCAAGGGATTGGTTATCAAGCCGACATTTGGATTAATGGAACAAAGATTGCAAATAAATCGGATATTATCGGCTCATTCAGAACCTATGAATTGGATATATCCAATTATGTCACTGCTGACGGTAAAACAAAAAACACAATCGCAGTGGAGGTCACGAAATCCAACTTTGGTAAAGACTTTTCAGTGTATTGGGTAGATTGGGTTCCAAGGCCGTCTGATAACAATATGGGCTTATGGCGTGATGTATTTATCACTACCTCAAGTGCTGTAACGACCCGCAACCCATTTGTTATCTCTAAAGTTGATCCAGACCTTTCAAGCGCAAGTTTAAATGCCTATGTAGACTTGACGAATTATTCCAATAGTCCAGTTTCAGGAACAGTAGATGCAACTATTAAAGACCCTAATGGTGCAGTTGTAACCACTCTATCCCAGCCTGTAACCTTGAGCGCAGGTGCAAAGGATCAGGAAATTGCTTTTACAGCAGAAAAATATAAAGGGTTAAAAATCAAAGACCCTAAACTATGGTGGCCAATTGGTATGGGTGAACCATTGCTACACACGGTGGAATTCAAGTTTACCACAAACGATAATAAGGTTAGCGACCGTATCTCACAAAGATTTGGTATCCGTGAAATTACTACCGAGATGAATGTCTCGCCATCGACAAAGATCAACCCGCCACTTAAAGACATGGTGCAATTCTATGTGAATCACAAGCCTGTCCTTATTAAAGCAGGAGGATATTCTCCAACTGACTTGTATTTACGCCGTGATATGGATACAAATATTGCGGTTGTCCAATATCTAAAAGATATGGGTTTAAACGCGATCAGGGATGAAGGTATTTTCTTTGATGACCGGTTAATTGATCTGTTAGATGAAAACGGTCTCATGTATATGGGTGGATGGACTTGCTGCAGTAAATGGCAGCAACCAGCAGCATATAGTGATAAGGATCTGGAAATTGCAAATGATTCGTTGATTTCCCAGCTACGCGAATTAAGAGTCCATTCAAGTATGATCGCATGGATGAACGGCAGTGACAATCCTCCATCTTATAAAGATGAGATGCCAGCGGGCGGGACACTTGTTCGCGGGAAAGAAGTAGAGCAGTCATTTCTAGACATCGAAAATCGTTTGCACTGGGATCAATATGGAGCCATCATCTCCAGCGGCTCTGCAAAGGTTGCTGAGCTGACCGGAACTGTTAGTGGAATGCATATGGATGCTTCCTATGATTATGCACCTCCTGCCATGTGGTTTGAGGATATGGATCAAGGCGGTGCCTTCGGATTTACTTCGGAAGCTGGTCCAGGTCCTAGTATACCGGTTGTTGAGACGATGAAGAAGATTCTGCCAGAAAGTGCATTATGGCCATATAATGTTGGTGGTGATAATTTCCAACAGTGGAATTTCCACAATGCTAGGGGAAGTTTTAGGGAGCTATCGAAATTTAACTTAGCGATGGATAACCACTACGGTGAATCTCATAATCTTGAAGAATATAACATTAAAGCTCAGGTTCAGCAATATGACTCACAGCGTGCAGTATTTGAAGCGCTAAATGCCAACAAATATACGAAGGCAACCGGATGGGTCCAGTGGATGCTTAACAATGCATGGCCAGGCATGTTCTGGAACCTGTTTGACTATTATCTTAACCCGAATGGCTCATATTTCGGAGCGAAGAAAGGAAATGAGCCACTTCATATCATGTTTGATTATAAGTCCAAGGAAGTTAAAGTTCTTAACAGCACGAATAAGGATTACTCCGGTTTGAAAGCGAAGGTTCAAGTGTACAATATCGATAGCAAGAAAGCGTACGACAAAGAGTTTAAAAACCTTGCCGTGACTGCGGATGGCGCAGGAGCATCTAAAGGCGGCCAACCAAAACAGGTTGGTTATCAAACAATCAATTTCAATGGCAAAATTGATAAGGCAAATGGGATTACAGTAATTGACAAAATTACTGAAGGTGACCTTCAAGTATCGCCTACTTATTTTATAAGACTAGAATTAAGAGACGCCAAAGATAATCTTGTAAGTATTAACTCCTATGCACAAACGACGAAAAAAGACTTAGTCAGGTACCAGAATCACGGTTGGAACTATACACCACAGGATCAATTTGCAGACTTCACCCATTTGCAGCAACTTGGTCAGGTTGAGTTCCAAATTGAAGGAAAACCAACAACAGTTAATAATGGTCAAGAGCAAACCATTACTTATACGGTTAAAAACAAAGGCAATGCAATTGCCTATGCCGTATTCGCCAAAATCAAGAAAGGTGCTAATGGTGACCTGGTTGCCCCGGTAAGAATGGAAGATAACTATTTTATGTTGCTGCCTGGGGAGAAGAGAACCCTCTCGGCGACATACAAATTATCTGATTTGGGTAATGCTGCTCCTGTAGTTGAGGTAAACAGCTATAATAACTTAACATCGAAGAATAAACCATTACCGACTTCTGCTAATTTAGCCTTTGGAAAGACAGCAAAAGTATCAACAACACAAGGTTCAAATACAGCAGATAGAGCATTAGACAGCACTATGTATACAAAGTGGCAGAGTTCAACAAATGCTACCACAGGCGCCGACCCGCAATGGTTCCAAGTTGATTTTGGCGAGCCGACGACGTTTGATAGAACGATTATCAGATGGGATTATGCCAACTATGCACGGAACATGGTCATTGAAGGTTCTGATGATGGCGTAAACTGGGAGCCAATCTACAATGGAACAAATCCTAACGGTTCCTCTGTAAGTGATTTACAGTTTGATTCTGTAACAAAGCGATATATTAAGCTGACAATGTCCGGAAAACGCCCAGCAGGTCCGCAGATAGGTCCTGGAGGCACAGGCAATGGTGTGATTGGTTTAGGAGCAACACCTGCTTCTACCAGCTTTAATATTGCTTCGTTCGAAGTATACGCTGAGCCGGTAAGTCTCAATACAATCCAGGAGAAACTGGAGAAAAATATCTCAGCTAATGAAATTGTTGCACCATTAACCGATCAACTTAGAAATAACCTGCAACAGGCCATTCACCATGAGGAGAAGGGCCAACGTGACCAGGCTGTAAAAAGTCTAAATGATTTCCTCAAGCATATGAACAATGAGGCCCATAAGGATAAAATATCAGCGCAGGCTAAAGAAAAGTTGACAGCGGATATAGAGGACCTATTAAAAGAGTGGAAATGATTTAATTAATTTCAAAAAAACTGCTCTTTAATAATTAACGATTAACAAGTCAAAGGGCAATCTTTTTATGATTGCCCTCTGCTTTCTATCCTGAATTTTAGCTGTTGGATTCTGTCTTGCGGCTTGACACAGCGGTTAGGTCAAGAAGGGGGATAACATGCTTACCGTTTCTCTGATTTGCAATTTAGGTATGTCGACAAGCATTCTTGTCAATAAAAAATTCAATATAAACTATGGTTTTTCTGCTTTAAGAAATATCGTAATCATAGGAGGTAAGTAGCTATGGAAACAAAGAAACAATCGAAACTCACGACCTTTATGGAAGAAAACTTTGTGCCCGTCGCGGCAAGAATTGGAGGTCAAAGGCATTTGCTGGCTCTGCGTGACGGCATTGTCATGATAATGCCGCTGTTGATTTTAGGCGCTTTCGCTATGATAGTTATAGACTTCCCTGTTCCTGCTTGGATAGCCCTTATGGAGTCTGCCGGTTGGAGCTGGGGCGGTAAAATCGACATCTTGATAGACGCAACGTTCGGCATCATGGCAGTAATCGCCGCGTTTGGCGTCGCAAGCTCGTTGGCTGGCAGCTACAAAAAGAATGATGGCACCTCAGTAGACGGTATCCCCGCGGGCATTCTCGCCATAGCATCATTCTTTGTTGTTACCCAAAGCGACGGCACGGGTTCTGAAAATCTTTTTGTTGCTATGGCTTTCGCTATACTTACTGCTGAAATCTATCGTCTGTTCGTCCAAAAAAACTGGATCATCAAGCTGCCAGACACCGTACCAACAGCCGTTTCAAGACAGTTCTCAGCACTGCTTCCGGGTCTGGCTATCCTTGGTATCTCGTGGCTTATCATTGCCGTACCGATGTCGTATACCAGTTATCAAACTATATCTCATTGGCTGAATGAAGGTCTGTTCTCCTGGCTGACCAATTTCGGTCTTTCGTATCCGTTCATGATGTTTGGATCCTTTATCGAGCATTTGTTGTGGACATTCGGTCTGCATGGTTCCGCAATAATAATATTCCCTTTCTTCGAGCCACTTTGGATCAGCGTTACCCATGTCGGAACGACTTCCATCATCACATGGCCATTCTATGAAAACAACGTATGGCTCGGCGGTTCGGGCGCTACATTGCCTGTGGTTATCTATATGTTGTTATTTGCTAAGTCAAGGCTACTCAAAGATGTCGGTAAGATTTCCATAGGACCTGGTATATTTAATATTAACGAGCCGGTCACGTTCGGTCTTCCTATCGTTTTGAACCCTATGCTTATGATACCGTTCATAATCTCTCCGCTCGTGATCGTCACCATCATGTATGGAGGCACATCAATCGGGCTGTTCCCTATAATGGATAAGATCGTGCCATGGACGACACCCATCTTTATTAGCGGTTTCCTTGCCGCCTCAGGTGATATAGGTAGCAGGTTAATGGCTGTGCTGGCTCAAGTCATTTGTTTTTCCGCATCGTTCATTATCTATCTGCCTTTCATCCGCGCATGGGATAAAATCAACCTGAAACGTGAGGCGGGAGAAGCTTAATTTACTATAAAAGAAATGGAAGAATCCCCTGCACTTTAAGGGCAGGGGATTTTGAGGAGACAGTGCTATGAAAAAAAAGGATGATGGCAACAAGGCAGTAGAGTCTTTCAAACACAGCCGCCCCAAAAACTTCTATCGAAACAGATTTTTCGCGCTGGTAATTGATTTTATTGTCATTATGCTCTTGTGCCAAATTGTGTTTGCCATATTTGGCATACCCGATTGGAAACACTACTTACAGACTCAGGAGGCGGTCAGGGGGTTAACCGCTTCAGATACGCTAGTCGTGGAACGTATGAAGCTCTATCAAGAGTGTTTTCTAATCACATTATGCATAGGGGTAGTCTACGAGGCTTTAATGCTGGTGTTTTTTGGGGTGACTATAGGTAAACTGGTATTCGGTATGCGCGTCGTCAATGTCAAAACGGATAAGAATTTCTACGTAGGTAAGCTCATGCTAGCTATGCGCTCCGTGATTAAGGCGGCATCAATATACTTGCTTTCAGCTATACCCTTCTTGTTTATGTGTTTGACTACATTCGGCAATTCGGAAGGACGTTCTGGGTTTGATGGATTCGCTGGGACAAAAGTTATTAAAGTAAGGAGTAAATAACTATGAATATTGCGGTTAAGACCCCGCTGATGGCGGATAAGATAAAGGAACTATTGGACGGGAATACCTTTGACGGGGTAGACTTCACTTTTTTGGAAATGAAGGGCATGGAAATAATATTCAGCGTTACCGGAGACAGTGAACAGATCGCTGTTGCCGCGACCAAGAATGCAATTAAGGCCACGGATTATGGAAGAGGACTCTACTTTTCCATTATCGTGAAATAATGGGAGCTACATGAAAAACTATGTTGTATAGGTTTTACCAAGACAGTTCTATCCTCCAGACAAAGAAGTGATAAGGCTGATGCAAAGTTATTTTACTTCTTTTTCAAAAAGCTTTGAAAAAGCTTCTGCTATCGATGGTTGTAGTAGATTCCAAACGTTGTGGCATATCATATTACCTATTGTAAGACCTGGATATAAACAGTTAATGGCTTTCGGATATCTAAATTAGGTTTTACCTGTGGCAAGGGGGGAAGATGCACCCCATGTCCCAGAGGTTGGATATATCATAGCGAACTTGAAATGGAGAACCTCAACTCCATAATAAAAGAGAAAACAACATTATATTTTAGGAGGAAAATATGAAAATCGGTAAAAAAGTTTTAACCCTACTATTGAGCATCATCATGGTTGTGACGCTCTTTGTTGTTCCAACCTCTGCTTCCTCGCCACCGCCGGCTATTACAGTAGATGGTGTTACTGTCACCGCAACGGTCGACCAACTAACGGGCAATTCAAACAGATTATGGATTACAATAACCGATAGCGGCGGTATAACTACCCAAGACTTCATGATTCGCAATAATGCGGAGGGAGTATATCCCATAAGAACTGAAGCTGGTGATTACACAATCTTTGTAGACACGAAAGGCAATACACAAATCGGAGCGTGTTTCATAGTCTCCTTTAAGGAAAGACCTACACTTCCGGTATTGTTCGAGAATGGACAGTGGGCAGCTGAACTTGGTGATATAACTGTTCATACACCCGGCGGCGATTCTACATGGGCTTATGAAGATGGTTTAATTCATATTTATAACGGTGTTGAAAGTAGAAACATAGCATTTAGATTTGTATTTGAAAATACCGTTGACATGAGAGGTTATGACAGTGTGGTTATGGAATTGGAAGAAGCTCCTTCCGGCTGGTTTCGCGGCATATTACGCTTCATTATTGATCAAGATGCTGGATGGGGCAGCAATAGTCATACCAATATAATAAGAATGATGAAAGGAACCAGTAGTGATGGTGGTCCTGGTACTTCTGCCGGCAACTGGGATCTTGAAAGATTAAGAGGAGTTGGCGGATTACCTGCTTATGGTGAATCTGTAAGAATCAAGAAGATTTATCTTGAAGGCGACGGCGTCTTTTCTCCCGTTACAATCAACTCTCGTAATATTATGGACATCATACCTCCGAGGACCGGAAATACGCCTGTAACATCTATCACCACTTCAAGTCAGTATTCCGGAACTGTAGTATGGAATCCCAATCATTCTACTTTTCAAGCTGATACTGAATACACAGCAACCATAACATTGACACCAAGACGCGGCTGGACCCTAAGCGGCGTACCGGCAAACTGGTTCAGAATCTATTACCCGACCGGCACCAACAATGCCGCTATGCAAGTAACACACGAAGCTGGCTCGGGTGTACTTACCCGTACTTTCCCGGCGACTACCGCAATTGTGCCATATCCGGAGCCTACCCAATTTGTTGCATTAACTTATGACGATACATTCAGCTCAAATACAAACGCTCTGTTGGATGTTATAGATCAACTTGGCATCAAGGTTACTTTTTTTGCAAGCGGAATTAATCTTGAAAAGGCGAGAACGAACCCAGATTCTAGAAGGGCAGTCGATAGAATGATTGCCGGAGGTCATGAAATTGGCAATCACGCGTGGCAGCATGAACGTTGGGACAATAATGCTAACATCGATGTGATGAGGGCAGACTTTAAGAGAAATCAGGATTTAATCCGTGAATTTACCGGAAAAAATCCGCAATGGATCCGTATACCGTATGCTAGCCATTCATCTAATTCTTTAATGGTAGCTGGTGAATTTGGCTTGTCTAATTTGCGAGGTTTAGCAACGGATGACTGGAACATTCACAATTCAGCTTCCTTTTTAGTTAATAGAATACTCACTCAAACTGGTAATAATAGATTAACAGACGGTCAAATCTACGTATCACATGATCAACCCGGCCAAACTAACACAATGCAAGCTCTTCCTGAAATTGTACATGAACTTCGAAGTAGAGGTTTTGGCTTTATGACAGTCTCCGAACTGAGAGCGCATAGAAATTTTCCAGTTTCACCCGGCGTTAATTATCCAAACTTTTTTCAATAAAAGCTTTTAAGACACATATCTTGTCCAGTACTAAAAACTTTAGTGCTGGGCAAGCCTTTGTTAAAAAATAATGTGAGCTACTTCTCTTGGTTAGATTTTTATTATGAGGCAGCAGCACCATTTCGGTTTGATTTTTTCGTGAGTTACTATGGGTCTATTTACATTACTTCAATATTTTAGTATTAAGACAATATTGGGGCCATTAGCTCAGTCGGTTAGGGCAGAAGACTCATAATCTTTTGGTCCGACGTTCAAGTCCTTGATGGCCCCGTCTATCTGAAGAGGGATTTCCAGAAACTTCGGTTTTGGATATCTCAGGCGGCGGCAAGGTTTTGATTTGAGTGCCGAGGAAATCTCAGAAATGAACAAATCTCGCTGGGCCATTGAATTGTCTTTCAAATGGATCAAACAACATCTCAGCATCAAAAAGTTCTATGGACAGAGCGAATGGGCAAGGTACCTTTGAAGCTAAACTGCCATATTCATTAAATAACGTTTCGGAAAAAATAACATGTTGACCGAGCAGTGTGTGGATAATGATGTTTCCAATTGTACAAGCGGTTATCTAATTTGGAATTCTTAAAGCAGAACCGTAATGTCGCAAAAGGACAGTATTTGGATAAAGAAGCTAAGCAAATGCGTTATAGGCTTGCGTTGAGCCTTTTTAAAGACTTCTCCACTGGATGTTATCAGATTACAATCGGCTGTAATGACCACATTGTGTCGGTGGACAACAAAGGGCAAGAACACCATATAAATGCAATAAAGCTCTTTTACAATTGTGACTATTCGATGGTGGTACTTGATGCAGAAGCTATTCTTACAGAATATGGGGCTGCGGGAAAGTTCTCTATACGCAAATTTACATTGTTGCGACATACGAATCCAAGAAGCGGTTGATATTAAGCTAGCGGATGAAGAGAAAGTTCAAGCTTTTGTAATCCGTGATGATGAGCCTTATTTAGTTATTGGAAACGGAAAGACCTTCCTAAATTCAATACCCTACGAAGAAGGATGGCTTCCACCGGAAAAGTAGTAAATGGTTGATATGTTTCCACTTACCGATTGTGCAAAAAATACTGTGGATATGTTTCCGAGAACGAACAGCTCGAAAACATTCAATCTGTCCACTCGAGCCATGTTGATTATGGGAGCAGGTGAAGAATCTAGAATGTAGAAAGGAAAACTTTCCAACTACTTATTCATTCAGAACATATTACACATATCTTACACATGGCTTTTTTAAATCTCTATTATATCAGTACTTTGACCGTTATTTCGACCCCTATAGAGGGGATCGCTCGGAATATATGATTCGTTCCACTATGACACGGATTAAATATAAAGATGAAAGTTTTCCGGTGCATCATACTGAATCAATTAAAAAAGGCGATATTTTAATTTGCAATGATGATTTTGGCTAATACAAAGGGGAAACCCAAATCGCTTTAAAGGATATGGAAAACGAAGGAAATCGGAATGTCATCGGGCATCTTAAAAAGGATTCCGTCTTTTTATTGGATTACCTTTAAGCCTTGGTCAACCTTCACACTTTCTGTTTGCTAATGGAAAAAGCATAACCTATTATTAAGCGATTCATAGTAAATAATCCGTTGGAGGGGAATAGCATGAAAACAATTATGTTAGTATGTACAGCAGGAATGAGTACTAGTCTGTTAGTTTCAAGAATGCAAAAAGCAGCCGAAGCCAAAACAATTGAAGCGGATATTTTTGCAGTTTCTGCTTTAGAAGTTGATGGTATTTTGGGAAAGAAGGACATCGATGTATTATTGCTTGGCCCGCAAGTCCGTTATATGAAAGCTCAATTTGAAAAGAAACTTCAAGGAAAAAACATTCCGGTTGACTCCATTAACATGCAAGATTATGGACTGATGAACGGTGAAAAAGTTTTAGAAGCAGCCTTAAAACTAATTGATACTAAATAATCAGGCTTTGAAAATTCGTTTGTGAGGAGTATTAACTTAAGAGTTAATATTCCCTTTACAATTCTTATGTAAAAAATTCAGCAGTTACGCCGCTGCTGACAGAGGGATGTGTAATGAAAATGGTTAATGAAAGTTTAGAAATGATCGCTTTTCAAATAATCAGCAATGTTGGAACAGCAAAAAGTTTAGTAATGGAAGCCCTTTATGCAGCAAAGGATGGGGATTTTGCCCTGGCAGAAGAAAAATTGGATGAGTCCAAACAATACTTTGTTGAAGGACATAAAGTACATGCTTCCTTAATTCAAAAAGAAGCTGCCGGAGACAAAACTGAATTTTCCTTGCTCTTTATGCATGCTGAAGACCAATTAATGAGCACCGAAACAATTACCGAATTGGTGAAAGAAATGATAGAAATGTATAAAAGATTCGGCAAATAATGGCAACTATTGAAATTATAATTTTAACTACACGCAGGAGGGATTTCAAGTGAAAAAGGGCCTCAAGATTGCAACAATTGGCGGCGGTTCCAGTTATACTCCGGAATTAATTGAAGGTTTTATTAAATGTTATGATGAATTACCTGTATCGGAAATTTGGCTGGCCGATATCGAAGAAGGACAAGAGAATTTAACTATTGTTGGTAATCTTACAAAACGGATGATTTAAAAGGCAGGGTTGCCAGTAGTTGTTCATTTAACATTGGACCGTAGAGCGGCGTTAAAAGATGCTGATTTTGTTACAACCCAATTACGCGTCGGCCTGCTGGATGCACGGGCAAAAGATGAGCGGATTCCACTAAAATATGGTGTATTAGGCCAGGAAACGAATGGGCATGGCGGGTTATTTAAAGGATTACGGACGATACCGGTTATTTTGGATATATGTAAAGATATGGAGGAGCTGGCCCGGATGCATGGCTGATTAACTTTACAAGTCCCGCCGGTATGGTGACAGAGGCAGTATTAAGATACTCAAATATTGATAAAGTCGTTGGACTATGTATTGTTCCAATTGGTATGGATAGGGCCGTCGCGGATTTATTAGAGGTGGATCATTCCAGAGTCCGAATTGATTTCGCCGGACTAAATCATATGGTGTATGGATTTAGATATCTATTTAGATGGTGTCAGTGTAAAAGATAGAGTAATTGAAATGGCAACAGACATTGAAGATAGCAGTCTCGGAAAAAATATTCAAGGTTTTGATTGGGAACCTGAATTCCTGAAAGCCTTAAATGCCATTCCTTGTAATTATCATAACTATTATTACAAATCGAGGGAAGTGTTTGAACAAGTTAAACAAGAAGCTGAAACCGAAGGAACACGAGCTGAGGCTGTTCGTAAACTTGAAAAGGAACTTTTTAAATTATACAAGGATCCTAACCTGGATATGAAACCGCCGCAATTAGAAAAACGAGGCGGTGCTCATTATTCTGACGCAGCTGTACGGCTGATTTCAAGTATTAATAATAACAAAGGAGATATTCAAGCAGTTAATACGAGAAATAATGGGGCGATTGCCATCATTCCTGACGATGCAGCTGTTGAAATTAGCTGTATCATTACAAAGGATGGTCCAAAACCAATCGCAATGGGCGACTTACCGGTACCTGTGCGCGGGCTGGTACAACAAATCAAATCATTTGAACGGGTTGCCTCAGAAGCAGCAGTAACTGGAGACCGTAATCTTGCCATTTTTGCATTAACGATTAATCCATTGGTAGCGTCAGATACATTAGCAATACAAATTGTCGATGAAATGCTGGAAGCCCATAGGAAATACTTACCGCAATTCTTTTAAAGCGGTGCCTGACCCACTGGCTTGACGTAGATGTAATTAAATAGAATCAATGTTAAATATTTATAAATAAATTTTTGCCCATAGGAATAAAAAAAGGAATAAGGTTTTAAAATGACCTTGTTCCCTTTTTTTCCTTTTTTAATAATTACCCAATTGTTGTTCGTTTTTCCTTAACTGTTTATTTCTTTTCTTTTTATCAATCTCTTTCACCATAGCGACATTTCCAAACGACGGCTTTTTCTCTTCGATTGGGATAGGAACTTTTTGTCTTTGTATTGAAGAATGATTTCTATATACATACCAAGACTTAAAATATGACTCTGATAGACAGTCTTTTCAAATGGATTTCGATTTGCTGCAGCCTTGAGTTGAATAGCTTTTTCAGTAGCCCATCTATATGATCGACTTTTACATAATTCAGCGATTTTATCGGTTATTGTTTCTACTCTTGCCTCTAATATATCTTCAGATGAGGGAAACTCTGAAAGAGTTAAGAGTGATACCATTGAATATAGGTCACCAAATACCCCTCTATATTCGGGGAAGACCTGTTCTAGGATTGCTTGAGATTGAAGCTTTGTTTGGATCAATACCCCCGTAATATTTTCGTGCTGTCTTGTAAGATTCCGAAGGTTTAAAAGTTGAACACCTCGCTTTTTATAAGGCTCTAGATCCTCTTTATAAAATATCTCGCAGAGATGGTACGCATCGACCGCATCTGTTTTTACTTTCCGAAGACTTGAACTTTTAGCCTTATAAGATATTAATGGATTAATGATTATCAATAAATATCCACGGTCTTCTAAATATTGAACAACTGAAGAATGATAATGTCCTGTTGCTTCTAGGATGATTGGTGGTTTCTGTCCTGATTCTTTCTTTACTATCTCCAGAAATTCTACAAGTGAACTAAGACCTTCAAGCGTATGAGAAACTTTAAAACTCTTACGATAAGGTTTGCCTTTATCTAAAAATGCTTGAACCTGACTTTCTCCTTTTGATACATCCAGACCAATGACTGGATTCATCAAGAAAAAATGATTCACGAAAAGCAACTGAGCCTCTACAAACAGCAAAACGAAGCGATTAAAGGACAAACGCAAATTCTCAAAGAAAAATTGGACGAGCTCCAAGAAATATACAATGAATTACAGCATAAGAAATTACTTTTAGCATCACGGGCGAATGTGGCTCAGTCTATTAAACAGATTCAGAAAGCGACCAATTCCTTCCAAACAGACAATATCGTAAGAGGTGTTGCTCGGGCGGAAGAACGAATTTTATTAATGGAGGCTGAGGTACAAGCTGGCGGTCAGTTTGCCAATGCTTCGGTACAGCATGATGTATACTACCGCAACTATGTGAATGAAGAGGACTTAAATAGGGAGTTAGAGAAGCTAAAAAGTGAAAAAGAGGTCCTTGTTTAAGGATAGATTCATGATAGAAAGGAAGCACCGGCAGATCAGGTTAGGTGCTTCTTTTTCAGTATTAACCAGGATACTTTATCGTAAAAAATATCTTAAGTTTACATTAAGAGTAAGATGGTAGGATTTGAGTGGTTGGGGGTGTTTCCGGTACGGAAATCATCTGCATATCTATCAAACTCAAATTTAAAGGGGTACACGACCATGAATATCTTGTTAGCCGAAGATTATGTAAGACTGGGCGAACTAATTGAATATATGCTAAAAAAGAAAGGAAAATATAAGGTGGAGTGGGTACTGGAGGGGGAAGATGCCTACTATTACGCTATAAGCTCTCACTTCGATGTGTTAGTTCTTGACTGGATGATGCCGAATGGGAACGGTGTGGAGGTCTGCCGCCGCTTGCGAAAACAAGGGTATTCCGGTCCAATTCTAATGTTGACGGCCAAAGATACTGTTCAGGACCGGATTGAAGGGCTGGATTCAGGAGCGGATGATTACCTTGTCAAACCGTTTGAAATCGATGAGCTTTTGGCCCGATTACGGGCACTTTCCCGCCGCAATTATGCCCCTATTATAGAAGAGGAGATTCAGATTCAGGAGTTGGTATTGAATCGAATGAGCCATATGGTTCGGTTTAGAAGCATGGAACTTCAACTAAGTCCTCGGGAATTTCAGCTATTGGATTTAATGGTACAAAATAAGGGGCAAGTACTGTCGCGTGAGGTGATTCTTGATCGTATTTGGGGTTATGATTCCGATGTGGCTCCCAAAACGATTGATGCAACTGTGAAATTAATCAGAAAGAAGTTGGAACGATTCGGAAAACAAGATTTGCTTCAAAGCATTAGAGGGGTGGGGTATAGGCTTGAACACTAGCATTCTTTCATTTGTACGCAACTTAACTACGCTGCGTGGTAAAGATGTGTTTAGTGATACCCAAGGACGATTGGCTCGTATTTACAGTGGACTGCTCATTCTGTTTCTCCTCCTTTTCATTGTTATTGTCTATGTGGTTTTATATGTTACAATTCTTAAAAATCAAGAACGTGAACTGCAATCGCTTGCGGCTCAAGAAACACGCTATTTTGAGAATTTTTTACTAGATAATGATAAGAGAGACCTCAGCGGTGTGCAAAGTCAAGAAATTGTGTTTGCCGGGGTGAATCAAGCCTTTTATTACGTCATTTATTCGAATGGAGAAATTATTCTGGGCAACGAGGCGGACCGCCGTTTGCGGCCGGCTTTAACAACCCTGTTAAACATTAGGATGATAAAGGATAATCAAATTCTGAATGAAACGCTACACGTCGAAGGCAATCCCAATGGTAGAGGGAAACAGGGGAGATTTCTCCATTCCGAACCCGTTCAGGATATCCGCCTAATGATTGCCAGCCAGCCGATTTACTATAAAGGTCAATTCATTGGGCAGCTCTATATTGGTAAAGATATTTCGTTCGCTTATCAATTATTTAAACTGGTCCTTGTGATCCTTGCTGTGTTAGGTCTTGTGTTTTTTGTTGTTGCTGTATTTATTAGTCAAAAAATGTCAAAACGGGCCATGATCCCCATCAGCGGTGCATTTAGAAGACAGCGGGAATTTGTAGCAGACGCCTCCCATGAATTAAGGACACCTTTAAGTGTTCTGTTATCTTCCATTGATGCAATGGAAATGACAATTGAGCCCAAGAAGGAGGACTTTGCTGCCAGGATGCTTACGAATATGAGGCAGGAAGTAAAGCGGATGACCCATTTAGTCAGTGAATTATTAACATTGGCCCGTTCCGACTCCAATACCATTCACCTTAGAGTGGAAACGTTTGATTTTAGGCCGCTGGCAGATAAAGCTTTGGAGTCTGTCAGTCCGCTTGCGGATGAAAAGCAGATAACGACCAGCTTGGATGCACCGACATCACTTATGGCCATTGGTGACCCCGAAAGATTATCTCAGCTATTATACATTCTTTTAGACAATGCTATTAAATATACACCAAACGGTGGGAAAGTGAAGGTTTTTCTTTCAAAAGAGGGGCCAGATCTTTGCATGGCGGTCCAAGATACGGGGATTGGAATCAAAAAAGAGGATTTCACTCGTATTTTTGAACGTTTTTACCGATTGGACAAATCTCGTTCCCGGCAAATAGGTGGTCATGGCTTGGGGCTTTCGATTGCGAAATGGATAGTGGAAACCCATAAAGGGACGATAAAAGTAGCTAGTGAGCCTGGAAAGGGAAGCACCTTTTTCATTAGGGTGCCAGACGCTAAAGGATAGGTTAATAGAAATGAGTGAGGGTCCCATTCCAAAACGGGGGTGTCCCTTTTTTACGAGTAAATAATAACTTCCCGTAAAATTTCTTATCAAAGGGCATTCCAGATTGTCTTCCATGAATCACTGTATATGCGAAATAACCTTCCGTTGTACTTTGTCGGAAGGTTTTGTTGTATATTAAAGCCTTCGATTACACACTCGCAATAACGGGCATCCCTCACAAATCGGAGTTGCTTTACAGTGTTGCTTCGCATGTTCAACAAGCAACGCGTGATATTCATTATAAAGTTTCAAATCTCTTGGTAATTTTTTTTCTACAAGTTTTCTAAAGGCATCATAGGAAGCGGGCATTTCATATCCTAAACGGTAAAAAATGCGCTTTGCATAAGCATCAACGATAAAAATCGGAGTATTAAATGCGTAAAGCAAAATAACATCAGCTGTTTCAGGGCCGATGCCTTTAATGTTTAAAAGTTCAGCTCGCAGTTGGTACCTGTCTCTTTTTTTTATCAAATCAATATCATAATCATAGGTTTTAAACCAGTCCATATAGGACTTGATCCGCTTTGCCTTGATATTGAAAAAGCCGCTTGGCTTAATGAGCTGAGCAAGTTGATCGAGCGTTAATTTTTCAATCGCTTCCGGCTCCAAAAAGGGCCTTAAATTAAATAATGCTTTATCAACATTATGCCAGCTCGTATTTTGAACGAGGATTGCACCCATCATCATTTCAAACGGAGTCTCTGCTGGCCACCAGCCTTGTGGGCCGTAGTGTTCAAATAATTGGTTGTATAGCAATTGATAGTCGTGGTTCATCTTATCACCATTTCTGTTAGTAAAGGACTCGCCATAAATAAAACGTGGCATAGGCTTGCCAATTCTCCCACCTTGATGAAAGCATTAAAAGCTCTTCTTTGGTTGGCTTGTTCTTCGAATCGGTTAGATGCTTGATAGCATTGTGCAAGCCGACATCAGCTATCGGAAAAGCCGAGGTAAATCGTAAACAGCGCATTAATACGTAATTTGCTGTCCACGGACCAATCCCGCGTATATTAATTAAACTTTTTTCGGCTTCAATTAGATTATCCATTTTCAATAATTTGTCTTTTGATAATTCCCCGCTAGCCATTAATTGAGCAATGCCAATGATATATTCACTCTTTTTCACGGTCATTTTAATATCAGCTAAATCTGCAGGGGTTAATTTGGCTATTTTCTCATAGGTTGGAAAAATCCAATAGTTTCTCCCATTCCATTCAATAGAGTTACCAAACTTTTCAACAAACTGTCTTTTTAAGGTGTAGGCAAAGGCTAGATTAATTTGCTGCCCTAAAACACCCCAGCAAAGTGCCTCAAATAAATCAGGCACGCCGATTACGCGTAATCCGTAAAATTCCTGGACAGGCTTTTTCAGCAGCGGGTCTGCTTTTGCCATTTCGTAAAATGGGGTTAAATCGCGATTAAGATCAAACCATTCTCGAACGTATTTGGCCACCTCTTCAAGCTCCGCGCGTTTTTGAGGTCTTGAATTTTTTAAAAATGATACGGTCATTTGATTATGTTCATTTACGTGTATCCTTACTAGGGTTCGCGTTCCACCAAGGGCAATCACCCTCGTGATCATTTCATTCTCAACCTCAAACATACACTCATTTTTATTGCGTTCTAAATAGCCAAGATTAGCATTTATTTTAAAATCTGTTGGCAGGTTGATGACGATGTTCTCTTTGATCTCCCGCCACTCTTGTTGAACTTCTTTCATTTCATTTCCTCCAGGTCTATTTCTACTATTATTATCACAAAAATTAATTTCGTTATCTTGCGGCTATATTCTTTATTAGCTTATTTTCCAATGAAATCAGGTTATATTGATAATATCAAAAAACTGGAGGGGATCACCATGGTTCAAGATATCCAATCCCGTGTACAAAGCTTAGATTGGGAAGCCATTCAACAGGAATTAGATGACCAAGGTTTTGCGAAGCTGGGCCCAATTTTAACAAAAGCAGAATGTGAATCAATTATGGAGCTTTATAATGATGAACAGTCGTACAGAACAACGATTAATATGGCGAGATACCGCTTTGGCAGCGGGGAGTACAAATATTTTTCCTATCCATTGCCTGATTTAATTCAAGGGTTACGAGAATCGTTTTATCCAGAGTTGGCCAAGACCGCTAATCGCTGGTTGGGATATTTGAGAAAAACGGAACAATATCCGAAGTCACATGCTGATTTTTTAAAGATTTGTGAAGAAAAGGAGCAAATTAGACCAACACCTTTGATATTAAAATATGAAAAAGGCGGATACAATTGTCTGCATCAGGATCTTTATGGTGACGTATTTTTTCCATTTCAAGTTGTCATTATCCTCAATCAGCGAGAGCAAGATTATACCGGTGGGGAATTTCTCCTCGTAGAGCAAATACCACGGGCTCAAAGCAGGGGACATGTCCTAACAGTTGAACAAGGTGGTGCGATTATTTTTCCTACAAACTATCGGCCTTCCCAGGGGAAAAAAGGATATTACAAAAATACACTTCGTCACGGGGTCAGTACGATTACTTCTGGGGAAAGGTATGGATTAGGGATTATCTTCCATGATGCGAAATAGCAATTGAATTTCAATATCTTGCTTTTTTATCCATGAAAACCTACCTTCTGTTTGATTCGGAGCTATAATAGTAACTAGAGGTGGTTTAAATGAAAAAAGGGGATTCTAGTAATGAAATCATGACCGATGAAAAATGGCAGGCTATTATCGGCAACGATGCGTCGTACAATAATCAATTTTTCTATGCGGTTAGAACCACAGGAATTTTCTGTAAGCCGTCATGCAAATCTCGCGTTCCTAAAAAGGAAAATGTGCGCATCTTTCAAAATGCTGAAGAAGCCATATCTGCCAATTACCGTCCATGTAAACGGTGTAAACCCACGAACGAGCGCTTACCGGATAACGAATGGGTTGCAATCATGATAGAATACATTGATAAAAATTACGCTGAAAAACTTACGCTTGAAAAATTAGCTGAAATAGGTCATGGAAGTCCGTATCATTTGCACCGGACATTTAAAAAGATTACCGGCATCACGCCTGTTGAATATATCCAGCAAGCCAGAATAAATACAGCTAAAAAATATTTACTTCAATCGGACCGAACGGTTTCAGATATAGCAATGAAGGTTGGCATCTCTAATACGCCCTATTTTATTACATTATTTAAAAAGATGACGGGAGCAACACCCGCCCATTTTCGTCAATTACATGAATCGGAGGGGACAAAATGAAAGCACAAAATAAAAAGACACTCATTTATTGGTCACTGTTCAATAATGAAAATTGGAATTTATATATTGCTGCGACAGAGAAGGGGCTTTGTTACGTGGGGGCGCAGAACAAGCCGTTTGAGGAACTGTCTGATTGGGCAGCAAAACGGTTTCCAGGAAGCCACCTAGTGGAAAACAATGAGAAGCTAAACATCTATGCAGAAGAACTAAAAGAGTATTTCAGTGGAAAACGAAAGAATTTCACTGTTCCGTTTGATTACCATGGGACAGAGTTCCAAGTTGCTGTCTGGAACGCACTTTGTGAGATTCCGTTTGGAGAGACGAAGTCCTATTCCGACATCGCAAACCATATCAATAAGCCAGCCGCAGTACGTGCAGTAGGAGCGGCGATAGGAGCTAATCCTGTGTTAATTACCGTACCATGCCACAGGGTGGTCGGGAAAAATGGCTCGCTGACCGGTTATCGGGGTGGTTTAGAGATGAAGACACAACTTCTAGATTTAGAACGAAAATAATAAAAATGGTTAAACAAATGCAGCGCTTTTCGAGTAAGCGTTGTATTTTTATTGTTTACACTTCAAGAGTATAATGATAATGATGATTATACAAGGAGGGTTCTGAATGAAATACATAAACATCGCCAACACCGAATTAAACGTTTCAAACATGATTATGGGCAACATGCGGTTAACACAGCTTTCTTTGCCGGAAGCTGAAAAGTTAATCCGGACAGCAATGGATGAGGGGATTAATTTCTTTGACCATGCTGATATCTATGGAAAGGGTAAGTGTGAGGAGATTTTTTCAGATGCCATTCAAATGAATCCGAGCATCCGTGAAAAAATGATTCTGCAAAGCAAATGCGGTATTATTTCGCCGGAAGGGTATTTTGATTTTTCGAAAGAGCATATCATTGAGTCGGTAAATGGGATTTTAAAGCGATTAAAAACCGACTATCTCGATATTTTGCTACTTCACCGTCCCGATCCATTAATGGATCCTGCTGAGGTGGCTGAGGCATTTGAGGAGCTTCATACTAACGGCAAGGTAAAGTATTTTGGTGTATCAAACCATAATCCAGCACAGATTGAACTTTTACAAAAATATATTCCGTATAAATTGGTTGTAAATCAACTCCAATTTAGTATTGCGCATACACCTATGATTGACTCCGGTATTGCATTGAATATGAAGAATGACCAAGCGATTAACCGCGATAGCAGTATTTTGGAATATTGTCGTCTGCAAGATATTACGATGCAAGCATGGTCACCATACCAGCACGGCTTCTTTGAAGGGTCGTTTTTAGGTGATTTAGAACGTTTTCCAAAGTTGAATGAGGTAATAGATACTATTGCCGGAAAGTATGGTGTAACGAATACTGCCATCGCTACTGCTTGGATTACACGTCATCCGGCTAATATCCAGGTAGTACTTGGTACAACCAATGTTGAGCGATTGAAAGACGCATGTAAAGGTGCCGAAATTACTTTAACGAGAGAAGAATGGTACCAAATTTACAAAGCTGCCGGGAATATCGTACCTTAAAATAATAATTAAGGGTTTACAAAACAGTTAAATCATATGGTAAATATAGAAAATGGGCTGAATTCCAGATTCAGCCCGTTTTAATATTTGCTTAATGGTTAAGAAACAGATTTTTCAGGAGGCGCGTACTCCAGCTCAGCCAGTTTCTGTATCTCCATAAATAAAATATGATGTTCTTCCATTTCCTTTATTCTAAATGAAAAACCGTCAATTTCAATGTTTTCATCAATTTTAGCATCAAATTTTTTAGAAAGGAACCAACCGCCAATGGTGTCTAAATCTTTATTTGAAATCGATGTTCCCAAAAGGTCATTGACGGTTTCAATGAGAACCTTCCCGCTGACAATATAATGAAAGTCCTTGATTTTACGTACCTCAGAAACTTCATCCGCATCGAATTCATCCCGGATTTCCCCTACAATTTCTTCAAGGATATCTTCAACTGTAACGAGACCAGAAGTACCACCGAACTCATCTAAAAGGATGGCCATTTGGGTTCTTTCTTTTTGCAATTTCAGCAGCAAATTTTGAATAGGGATGGTTTCAATTACGCTAATGACCGGTTTGATGAAAGGCGTTATCGGCTTCTCACTTACTATATCATGTGATATTTTTGTGGTTAAAATATCTTTGATATTCACAATACCAACAATGTTATCCTTATCACCGTTCATAACGGGATAGCGTGTATATTTTTGTTCTTTAATTAGTGAAAGGATATCTTTAGGCTGATCATCGATAGAGACACCTACTATTTCAGTCCTAGGCACCATTATTTCTTTAGCAATTCGATTATTAAAATCAAAAACGTTATTTACATAGGTTAATTCTGATTTATTAATTTCACCGCGTTGATAACTTTCCGAAAGAATGATCCTCAATTCTTCTTCGGAATGGGCCATCTCGTTTTCAGAGGCCGGTTTCAACCCGAATAACCCTGTTAACTTTCTCGATGAAGCATTAAGCACCCAGATGAAGGGATAAAACAAGTTGTAAAACCAAATCATCGGTTTAGCAAAAATGAGCATAATCGTTTCCGCCTTTTGGATGGCAAAGGATTTGGGAGCTAATTCTCCGACAACCACATTTATAAATGTTACGAGCGCGAAGGCAATTATGACCGATAAAATATGTGTGAGGGAACTGTTTAAATGAAATAGATGAAATACTGGCTGTAGTATTTTTGAAACAGTGGGCTCTCCTAACCAGCCTAAACCAAGAGCAGTAACAGTGATTCCGAGCTGACAGGCTGATAAATATTCATCCAAGTGCGTTACCACATGTTTGGCAGCCTTTGCCCCACTTTTTCCTTCTTTAATCAGTTGATCGATACGTGTGCCTCTTACTTTTACAATCGCAAATTCTACCGCTACAAAAAACGCAGTTAATGCAATGAAGATGGCAATGATGATCAGGTTAACTATGTCCAAATGGTTGGCCTTAACATCGTTAAGACCTACACCCCCAGTCGTAATAATGGTTTTATAGAAAATTAGTCATCTACTATATTGACTTGTTTAAATATGAACTATAGTTCAATTATTACATAAAACCATATATTTTGTCAAAGAAAATGTGAACCCTAGTTCATGTTTTGAGCAAGAAACCTTTTTCCAAAATACTGAAACTTTTACTCCGATTTATCGTATACTTAATAGGAATATTTTACATATGTGGAAATAGGGGTGTTGAAAATGGAATTGGAAAAAGAGATGAATGTGAAGAAAGAGAGTCCGAGTTTAGTAGGGATGTTTGCGAGTCCTGGGCTGCAGTTTGAAAGGATTAAGGGAAATCCGAAAATTTGGGTGCCCCTGATCATTATTACTATTCTTTATACAGTTGGAACGACGCTAATGGCACTTTCTATGGATACGGACACATTAATTGGTACAGGGGTTCCAGAAAATCAAGTAGATCTTATTTTAGGATTCACAAAGGTAATGATGGCGGTGATGGGATTATTTATACCCATATTCGGTGTGCTTATTAGCAGTGTCATCCAATTAATTATTGCTAAAATAGCTAATGCAGAGGTTACTTTTAAACAGTTATTTTCAATGAATACCTATATCATGATGATCGGAGCAATCGGGCTCCTTTTAAACATGGCGATTAGATTTGGAATTGGTGGAAATCCGGAAATCTATATTACCAGTTTAGCAGGTTTGTTAAATTCAGAAAAAGCAGGTGTCTTTGGTTCAATTGAAGTATTTGGGATATGGGGCGTGATATTAACCGCTTTGGGACTTCATAGAACAGCGCAATTTTCTAAAGGATTGGCTTGGACGATTGCGATTGCCATCTTCTTACTTCAAATTGGCTTTGGATTGATTGGAACGCTCTTACAAGGAGCGCCGAAACTATAATGAAAAAGAAAACGTGGATTGCAATTGGTGTAATTAGTCTAGTCATCATCATGATTTCCGTCAGTGTTTACCGGCAAGTTTTTGCAAAAGGACCTACCGTCAAAACAGCTGTAATCAAACAGGAGGAAATATCTTCGCTATTGATGATCCCAGGTACAGTAAAACTTCAAGAGGAACAAATGGTATATGCCGCCCCTGACAAGGGAGAGCTGAAGGAACTGCTTGTGGAAGAAGGACAGACGGTCAAGAAGGGAACGGTTGTGGCAAAGCTTCAAAATCCACAACTTGACTTAGAAATTGAACAAAACAAATTGGCGATTGAATCGGCTAATTTGAAGATTAACCAAATGGATAAGAAAATAAAACAGTTAAAGGACAAGGAAAAGACTTTGGCAGACCAAGTTGGTAAAGAGGAAGCAAAGAAACAGCTTGCTCCCGAACAAGAACAGCTTGAAATGGAAAAAAAATTAGCTAATTTGGATTTGAAGCAAACTTCACTCCAAAAGGATATGATCAGCAAGCGGCAAGCTGAATTAGAGATTAAGAGTACAATAGACGGTGTGGTGTTATCTGCGAAGAAACCGGAAACCTCTTCAATGGAAGGAACCATGGCTGAACCTTTTATACATATTGGTAAGCTGGAAGGAATGACAGCAGCCGGACTTTTATCTGAATATGACACATTAAAAGTTAGCAGTGGGCAGCAGGTTATTTTAAAGTCTGACGCAGTTCCGGGTCAAGAGTGGCAAGGTGAAATCACAAAAATTGCTATTCTCCCACAGCAAAGCCAAGCGGCTATGCAAAATGGGAGCCAGGCTGTCCAGTATCCCGTCACTGTAAAAATTTCAGGTGACACGAATAGCTTAAAACCGGGTTTCCAGGTGATTATGGAAATTGAAACAGAGAAAAGGACTGCTATGGTGCTGCCAATCGATGCGGTGCATGATGATGGTGACAAGCCTTATGTGTTTATTGTAAGGGATGGAAAAGCCCAAAAGCAGAAAGTGAAAACGGGGATTACATCTGGTGAAAAGATTGAAGTCCTTGAAGGTGTATCAAAGGGCGACCAAGTTATTGTTATTGGACCCGATAATCTTAAGAACGGGTTGGAAGTGACAGTCAAATGATCCAGCTCGATTCCATCACTAAATCGTTTTTACTTGGAAAAGAAAGTGTGCATGTATTAAATGGAATTAGCCTTGAGATTGTGCAAGGCGAGTTTGTTGCTATTATGGGACCATCAGGCTCAGGGAAATCGACCTTGATGAACATCATCGGCTGTTTAGATAAGCCTTCCGAAGGAGAGTACTACCTTGGAGGAGAAAATGTCTCGCACTATAATGACAAGGAATTAGCGCGGGTTAGAAATCAATCCATCGGGTTTGTCTTCCAGCAATTCCATCTGCTGCCGCGCTTATCTGCATTAAAGAATGTTGAACTTCCAATGATCTATGCTGGTATATCCAAAAAAGAGCGCCAGGCTCGAGCTGAAGAGGCATTAGTAAAAGTAGGACTGTCAGATCGGATGGACCACCTTCCTAATGCCTTATCTGGAGGACAAAAGCAGCGGGTAGCCATTGCAAGATCCATTGTGAATAGGCCTAAGCTTATTTTAGCGGATGAACCGACAGGAGCACTTGATACGAAAACTAGCAAGGATATCATGGAACAATTTAGAGAACTAAATATGGAGGGGGTAACGGTTATCGTTGTTACCCACGAGTCTGAAGTGGCGGAATATGCAAACAGGACGATTATGGTTAGGGATGGAATGATTCAGTCCCCTTCTGTAATGGATAGGGGGCGATCGTTATGAGTTTTATGGAAAACCTCGCCATGGCATTAAGCTCCCTTAAAGCACATAAGATGCGCAGTATTCTGACGATGCTTGGGATTATCATTGGGGTCGGTGCAGTCATTATCGTTGTGGCCATCGGACAGGGTGGAGAAGCGATGTTGAAATCACAAATTACCGGACCGGGGAATACGATTGAAATGTTTTATCAGCCTTCTGATGAGGAAATGCGAGCTAACCCTAATGTTTTTATGCAGGCTCCGTTTAAGCAAGAGGATATACGTGCCCTCGAACAAATACCGGAAATTAAGAGAGTTGTTGCTTCAAGCACGAAATTATCGGCAGCCAGGTTTCAAAAAGAAACTGCTGATGTCTCGTCAACTGGTATTAATCGGGCCTACTTACAATTGAATGAGTTAAAGGTTGCAAAAGGAAGAAGCTTCTCTTCTGCTGATTTTCTTGGCGGCAGACGTGTTGGACTCATTAGCGATAAATTGAAAGAAGAATTATTTAAACAGGAAAGCCCTGTCGGTAAAGTTTTGATGGTTGCAAACCAGCCAATCGAAATTATCGGAGTTTTGGAAAAGCCGTCAGGTCTGCTTTCATTTGGTTCAATGGAGGTTTATCTTCCGTTTCAAACATGGAAAAATTTTTACGGCAGCAGCGATTTTACCCAGGTTACGCTTCAAGCAGCTTCTGCTGAACAACTTCAGGCCGCTGGTAAAAAGGCTGCTAAGCTTCTCAATAATATGCATAATACGGATAAATCCTATCAGGTTATCAATATGGAAGAAATCGCCCAAGGAATCGGGCAGATTACAAAAATCATGACCTTGATTATCGGGAGCATTGCCGGAATCTCTTTATTTGTTGGTGGTATTGGGGTCATGAATATCATGCTTGTATCGGTAACAGAAAGAACAAGAGA
This sequence comes from Neobacillus sp. NPDC097160, assembly GCF_044762155.1. Classification (NCBI taxonomy): domain Bacteria; kingdom Bacillati; phylum Bacillota; class Bacilli; order Caryophanales; family Bacillaceae; genus Neobacillus; species Neobacillus sp. NPDC097160. The sequence goes on from NZ_JBIWDU010000017.1 coordinate 36,942, forward strand.
AATTGGTATCCGCATGGCACTTGGAGCAACCCGCGGCCAGGTATTGACGCAATTTCTCATAGAATCTATGACATTGACCTTAATTGGCGGTATTCTGGGGATTTTTCTCGGCTGGGGAACAGCCACAGTGGTAAGCTTTTTTGCAGGCTGGCCGTCCTTGATCTCATGGCAAGTGGTGTTAGGCGGCGTTTTATTTTCGATGGTTATTGGGGTTTTGTTCGGCTTACTTCCGGCCAACAAAGCCGCCAAGCTTGACCCAATTGATTCGCTTCGGTATGAATAGCGGAAAATAATATTTTGTCTTGAGGCACAGATCATATGGTGCCTCAATTTTTTTAGCCTTGGATCGTTGCTGAAATGTTGGCAGAAAGGGAACGGTATGATAAGATAATTCGTGAAATATTCAGTTAATTGTTATCGGTTAACTGATCCAAAATGATAGTTTAGAAGGAGACGAGTCGAGGATGGAAAAAGTGAGTGTAGAGAGCAAAGGTTATTTTGGAGAGTTTGGCGGTAGTTTTATCCCAGAGGATTTGCAACAAGTGATGAATGAGCTTGAGGAACAGTTTTTAAAGTACAAGGATGACCCGGAATTCATTGAAGAATATAAATATTATTTAAAAGAATATATTGGGCGGGAAAATCCGCTAACATTTGCTGAAAATTTAACTAAGCAAATTGGCGGTGCAAAAATATATCTTAAACGTGAAGATTTAAACCATACAGGTGCACATAAAATTAATAATGCGATTGGACAAATTTTATTAGCAAAACGGATGGGTGTGAAGCGGATTATTGCGGAAACGGGGGCCGGACAGCACGGTGTTGCGACCGCTACAGCATGCGCCATGTTCGGGATGGAATGTATAATTTACATGGGTAAACTAGACACCGAGCGTCAAGCACTAAACGTTTTTCGCATGGAATTATTAGGAGCCAAAGTCGTTCCTGTTGAAAAAGGCCAAGGCCGCTTAAAGGATGCCGTCGATGAAGCCTTGGGCGACCTGGTGCAAAACTATAATAATACCTTTTATTTACTAGGTTCAGCGGTGGGGCCGCATCCATACCCTACAATGGTCAAACATTTCCAGGCGATTATTAGTGAAGAATCGAAGCGTCAGATCCTAGAAAAAGAAGGGAAACTACCAACAGCTGTGATTGCCTGTGCAGGCGGCGGCAGTAATGCGATTGGAGCGTTTGCCCATTATATTGATGAACCTAATGTCCGCTTAATCGGAGCTGAACCAGCGGAAGCACCAACATTAACTGAAGGTGTCCCCGCCGTCATCCATGGTTTTAAATGTTTAACGCTGCTAGATGAAAAAGGGGAACCGAAGCCAACCTACTCAATCGCTGCCGGCCTGGACTATCCTGGTGTGGGACCAGAGCATAGCTATTTGAAAACCAGCGGCAGGGCTGAGTATGTAACAGTCACAGGCCAAGAGGCGTTGGAGGCATTCCAATTGCTGAGTAAAATGGAGGGGATCATCCCGGCATTGGAAAGTTCCCATGCTGTTGCACATGCTATTAAGCTGGCAAAGGATTTGGCAGGGGATGATGTGTTAATTGTGAACCTCTCAGGCCGCGGTGATAAAGACGTTGAGCAAGTATTTAATATGTTAAAACAATAATAGGAGGGGGCGGGTCAATAATGGCTCGTCCTTATTAAAATTAACCTGAACTAGAATAAAGTTGTGTTTTTAGGGGGATGGTTTTACATGGGGAATTTAACCTTTATTAAAGACTATAAAGATCATGAACAATTAAGGAACAGCTTTAATGAACTTGCATTAAACACGTTTGGTATAGAGTTTGAAACCTGGTATCAGCACGGATATTGGACTGAAAAATATCAACCATATTCATACATAGACAATGGTAAAGTAGTAGCAAATGTTTCTGTTAACCTCTTAAACTTGGTGATCAATGGTGAGTTAAAACAGGCCGTTCAAATTGGTACGGTGATGACGCATCCTGATTATCGAAATAAAGGGCTTTCGAGACTGCTGATGGATAGGGTCTTAGAGGATTTCAAACATGTTGACCTTATTTATTTGTTTGCCAATCAATCAGTATTGGATTTTTATCCGAAATTTGGTTTTCAGAGGGTGGAGGAAGTGCAGTTTGCCATGGACTACAGCCATAAGTTCCCACCAAATCCACCCGTAATAAAAAAATTAGACGGCGGCAATTCTGAGGATTTAGCCTTCATCTTTTCCTTAGCAGCTGATAGGGTCTCAGGCTCTAGGACCTTTGGGACGACAAGCAGTGAGGAGCTTTTGATGTTTTATTGTATGATGGTTTTCAGTCATGACCTCTATTATCTTGAACAGGAAAAGGCACTAGTCATCTTCCAAATAGAAGACGATATTCTACACCTTTATGATGTGGTTTGTATGGAGGATGTAAATGTTTATAGTATTTTGAGCAAAATCGCCGGAGCAAATATTAATAAAACGATATTCCACTTTCATCCCGATGATAAAGAAGTAATGTTAACTGAACAGCCATACCAAACGAATAATCCCCTCTTTATCAAGAACCAAACAAACATCACACTGCCAGCTGAATTTAAACATCCAATAACATCGCAGGCATAGTGTAAAGGGTGCCTGTCACCATTGTTAACCTACCGCTAGTGACAAACTTGGTTTTGTTTCTAGTGGTTTTTTTATCTTTTTATGTTTCGGGTGGTGCGGTAGAGTATTTTTCTGGGTTGTGTGAATATATTTAATCATACTTAGGGATTGTATTTTAAGTAAAAGGGGAGTTTTATGAATTGGACAAGGGTTAGGTTTTACATAAACAATAGTAGGGCGGAAAATATGTCTTTTTATAAGCGGAGTTGTTTTATTTTTTTTGGTGCATCGCTTGTCGCAATTTCATTGCAATTATTTTTAGTGAAAAATTATGTGATTGACGGGGGCATCATTGGAATAAGCATTATTCTTTCATATATCACCCGGGAGGAAGTAGGTTTGTTTCTTTTACTATTGAATACACCCTTTTTTATCATTGCTTATTCTTATCTAGGAAGAAGGTTTCTCATGCTCAGCCTTTTCGCCATCCTTGTTCTGTCAGCAGGAACATACCTGCTTGAACCGATTCCTGTTCTTACTCATAACCCCATTTTAGTGATTATCCTTGGCGGTTTCAGTTTAGGTTTAGGTGTCGGTATCACGATTCGGTATGGCGGATGTTTGGATGGGACAGAGGTATTGGCTATCTTGTTTAGTAAACGTTCCCCTTTTTCGATTGGACAATATGTCCTGTTTTTTAATTTATTCATTTTTGGAAGTTCAATTTTCATATTCGGTTTATATGAGGCCATTTACTCATTGGCAACCTTTTTCGTCGCATATAAAACGATTGATTTTTCTATTAAGGAATACTAATTATTTGTCGAAATTTTAGTTAACCAAGATTTTCAGTTTTTATTTTATTTCAAAAATAAAGAAGCCCGATCATTTAACTATTGATCGGGCATTTTCTATTACTCATTTATTTTTTAAAAACTCTAGTACTCTTTTATTCACTAAATCATTTGCTTCCGTTACATAGATGTGGCCGGGACCCTGAATGGTTAAAAATTCTGCTCCGGGAATGGTTTCTGCTAATGTAACTCCATTTTGGTACGGTACTAATTTATCTTCATTTCCGTGAATGACTAAAGTCGGAGCGGTAATTTGGTCAATTTCACTTGAGGTATCATGGGCCAGGCAGGCTTGAAGCTGCAGCATGTTAGCATATGGCTGGATTGGTAATTCTATTGGTTTTTGTATGTCTTCTGCTACTAAATCCCGCTGATTTTTTTTCAGATAATAGTAGATTATATGATGATAGATACTTTGGAAGAACCAAATACTAGGGTTGCGTTGAAAATAAAAAGAGCTATTTACGAAAGATCTGGCTAGAGTTCAATAAATATTCATCTTTAACTCAATAAAGGGATTGACTTAAATCCTCGATTTTATTATGTTTAGGTAAAACATACCAACCGGTTAGTTAAGAGGAATAGTAATGGATCCTAAACTCCATGATTCAGTTTTAACATACAAAAAAATTGAAGCAGAATTGAATAAAAGAATCCATGCCCACACCAATTCCCGAACCTTTACGATTGCTTTTGGAAGGGCGATGGAGACACATCTGAAAAGGGTAAGGATTCACAGAAGATTTACAACCAAGTGGTTAAAACTTCTTGAGCTTGCGAATAAGGATGAAATAGCTGCCCTTTCTATCAGACTCGTAGATTGCGAAGAAAAGATAGATTTTCTGGATGACACTGTTTATCTGATCAACAAAATGCTGAAAGGGAATCAACTCCAGCTTAAAATGGTTCATGAATCGTGGGAAGAATTGTTCACTTTTTTGAAAAAGTGAAGTAAGGGAAATACGTGATAAAAAAATTAATTCACTTGAAAAGGAATTACTGGAATTAAGAGCATTATTTAATCATGAATTTGATATGGTGGATATTGAAAAAAATAACAAAAGGCTAACGAGGTGAATGTAGATGTCAGGTAATAAACCTTATGATCCATATGAATCCCTTCATAAGTTTGGTTTATTGTGGGAGAAACAGATCAATGATTTTATCTATCTTTGGACAAATAATAAAGAATTTGTAAAATTGTCTCATTTAGGGACGGAACTCCATTCACGCTCTCTTGAAACGTTTAAAAAAAATCAAGAGGCACTGGCAAGTATGTTAAATTTGCCAACAAAAAATGATGTGACGAATGTAGCCAACTTAACTCTTCAAGCAGAAGAAAAAATGGAAGCGCTTGAGGAGCAAATTTGGGAGCTGCAGGATTCTGTAAAGTCTCAAAGTAAAGAAATTGAAAGTGTTATTGAAGTATCCAAGGAAATTATCAAACTAACAAAGCAATTAAAAACTGAGTTAGTGAAAACAAAAAAAGACCTGGCGGATACAAAGGACTTACATGCAGAACTTCAAGATATGAAATTTGAACTTTTAAAACTAAATGATTTTAAACAGGAATTTGAGACGATAAAAGATCTTCTTAAAGGAGACAAGGCAGCGGAACCGGTATTAACTGGAGCAGGTTCAGGAAATTAATGGGAGGGAGTGTTAACACCTTGGCGACAGAATCACCTTTAAAGGGGTTAATTCCAGAACTGGATGTTGAGAAAGAAATGAAGCGATGGTCCCACCTATTTAAGGTTTTAAGTGAACCGGAGCCGAAAGTTGGCCATACACCAAGAAATGAAGTATGGCGGAAAAATAAATCGACCTTATGGCATTATCCGGCAAAACAGAAAAAATACGGAATCCCCTTATTTTTCGTGTATTCCCTATTTAATAAACCATATATCTTAGATATTGCCCCTAAAGCAAGTGTCATTGAGGGCCTTACCAATATGGGCTACGAGGTGTATTTATTAGATTGGGGTTCACCGGGCTATGAAGATAAAAAAATGGGTCTCGATACGTATATTGAAAAATATTTGAAGACCGCTGTAAAGAGGGCGATTCGCCATTCTGGTGCGGAAGAAACCACTCTTATTGGTTATTGCTTAGGAGGTACGATTGCGTCTATCTACGCAGCGATTGCGGAAGAACCGATAAAGAATTTGATTGTTGCCACGGTTCCAATTGATTTCAAACCATTTATCGGCCCGGATCAGTGGGCAGAAGGCATGCGAAATGGTGATATAAATATCGAACGTTTTATTGATACTTACGGGATTGTATCGCCTCAATTAGTGGATGGCATGTTCAGGGCAATTGGAGCGCCGATTTACTTTACAAATTATACGATGCTACTAAGCCGCGCACATGACCAACGGTACGTGGATAAATGGCGCAGAATGAATAAATGGACACTTGATCAGGTTCCATTTGCCGGTGAGGCCTATAGACAATTAGCCTATGACCTTTTTAAAGAAAACAAGCTGGTTAAAGGCGAATTAATGGTTGGAAATAAAAAAGCTGACTTAAAAAATATTACCGCAAATTTATTTGTTGTTTCTGGGTCTAGAGACAATTTGATTTTAGAAGAGCAGAGTAAACCAATTATGGATTTAGTCTCAAGTGAGGATAAAACCTATATCTCGGTGGAAGCTGGGCATGTTAGTTTAGCTCTTTCCGGTTTGTTCGCAAAAATTGTGGACCAATGGGCTTCTAGCCGTTCAAATCCGCTATAACGTGATTATGTAATAATGTTCAGGACAAGTAAATAGATAATAAGTATGGGCAATGAGGGGGGGAGGGTGCATCCTTCCCCTTTAGCTTGCTATTTTGTGCTTATTTAAAAAGTTGCGGAGTACGTTGTTAAAGGCATCTTTAGCCTCAAGCTTTGCAATGTGGCCTGTATTCCTAAAGATGACAAACTCCGAATGAGGAATTTGTTTATGCATCAAAAATTGAACCCATACAGGAATAACAGAGTCGTATTGACCGCCAATAATTAAAGTTGGCACTTTAATCATAGGAAGTAAACGAAGGTTATTCACTTTAAGACAGGCTTCCATTGACTTGAAATAGAATTCGCTATTTGGCTTATAAAATTGATAAAAATCTTCAAAGTTTTCTTTTGTCCAAGAATAGAGGCAAACCTTTGCCGCCGTTTCTCGTAGTGCATCAGGGGATTTATTTTCAGCACGTGTCTGGCGAAGTTTTAAAAATAGTTTGCCAAGTTGTTTTGGAGCATAATGAAATGTACTTACAAGCATCAATGACCGGCATATTTCCGGGGCCTGGCGATAAATTTCTTGTGCTACCATTCCACCCATCGACAAGCCACAAATGTGTGCGCTTTCAATTCCAAGCCCTTTTAAAAGCGTAATGACGTCATAGGCAAAGTTTTTAATTGAAATTTCACCGGGTGATTGGTACTCACCATGTCCCCGTAAATCTGGAATGATTAAATCATACTGATCAGCAAATTCAAACTGGTTTGACCAGCCCTCTTTTATTTCTCCAAGACCATGAATAAATACTAATGGTTCTCCAACGCCAAATCGCAAATAAGGAATACCGGAGCTCAATTTAAAAAGTTCTCCCAATTTTAATTCCTCCCAGGGTTTTTTTAATTATATGTTGCCAATATTTGCGATGTGTAAACATTTATAATATTCTGATTAATTAAATATATAGTGACAGCAACCCTTTTATACCCTATATATGTAAAATACATATATCAACAAGCAATAGTAGTAATCGGTTTTCTTTAAAAAAATTATATTTAACATCTTTATAATCGTTGTGACGAAAGGTTTTGTAAGATGTAAGAATTTTAGGTAAAATAGGGATTGTAATTGAAAAAAACGAAGGTACATTTAGATAAGAAAGTAGTGTAAAGTATTTCAATTGAAAACGAGGTTTCGCCCATGATTAAAAGGTATATGACATTCCAAAAGAATAATGGTATTGCACCATATATATGGACCATTCTTTGCATATTACCTTTCTATTTTATTTTTCAATCCCAATCCACTATTGAAATAGTTGTCGGGATTTTACTTACCTTTGTGTTCTTTATTCTCTACCGGATTGCATTTATTTCAAAGGGCTGGCCAGTGTATCTTTGGACTTTAATCCTAATTGGAATATCGATCACAGCGTCCAGTCTATACAGCTATGTTTATTTCGCCTTCTTCTTAGCCTATTTTATCGGTAATATTAAAGACCGTATTCCCTTTTTTACCCTGTATTTTATTCATTTGATCAGTACTTCTGCTTCGATTAACTATAACATCGTCATTCATGAAAAATTATTTTTAACACAGCTGCCCTTTGTTATCATCATTTGGATCAGTGTCATCCTTCTTCCGTTCAGCATTCATAATCGCAAGGAGCGGGGACAGTTGGAAGAGAAACTTGAGGACGCAAACAAAAGGATTTCTGAGCTAGTCAAAATAGAGGAACGGAATAGAATTGCTCGTGACCTTCATGATACACTTGGACAAAAGCTTTCATTGATTGGTTTGAAGTCAGACTTAGCACGGAAATTAATTGTGAAGGATCCTGAGCAGGCCAGAAATGAGTTGAAAGATGTTCAGCAAACCGCACGAACAGCGTTAAGTGAAGTTAGAAAAATGGTATCCTCGATGCGCGGAATTCGCTTGAAGGATGAAATTATCCGGGTTAAACAAATGATTAAGGCGGCTCAAATTAATTTTGTAAGTGAAGGAGACTTCACCTTGGCAAATGTTTCGCTGTTAACTGAGAATATTTTAAGTATGTGTTTGAAAGAGGCCGTAAACAATGTGGTGAAACACAGTGAGGCTAAATCTTGTTGCATTTCTGTCGAGCAATTGTGGAAGGAAACGGTTATGACAATTCGTGATGACGGTGTTTTTAAGGTTGCACCGGATATGTTAACTGAGGGTCATGGATTGATTGGCATGAAAGAACGGCTGGAATTTATTAATGGCAGTCTAGAGGTATTGACAAAGGGTGGAACAACTTTAATTATTAGAGTACCGAATGATGTCAAACCATTGGAGAAGGGGAGCGAAAATGATTAGAATCGTTATTGCTGAAGACCAGCAAATGCTTTTAGGTGCCTTTGGTTCACTGCTAAATTTGGAAGATGATATGGAAGTGGTCGGAAAGGCTTCAAATGGAGCAGAAGCTGTTGCGCTAGTTAAGAAATTTCAGCCTGATGTCTGCATTATGGATATTGAAATGCCAGGAAAAAGCGGCCTTGAGGCGGCGGAAGAGCTTAAAGGTCTTGGCTGTAAAGTTATTATTTTAACGACCTTCGCCAGAACAGGTTATTTTCAACGTGCGTTAAAGGCTGGTGTGAGCGGCTACCTGTTAAAGGATAGCCCAAGTGAAGAATTGGCGAGTTCGATCCGAAATGTGATGGGTGGCAGACGGATTTATGCACCGGAATTAATGGACGATGTGTACGGTGAAGAAAATCCACTAACCGACAGGGAAAAAGAAGTGCTTGAGCTAGTTGCGGATGGAAAAAACACGAAGGAAATCGCCGAAGAGCTCAGCATAAAGACAGGGACTGTCCGTAATTATATTTCCGTTATCTTAGATAAGCTTGAAGTAAAAAACCGCATCGAGGCCATTACTCAATCAAAAGAAAAAGGATGGTTTAAATAAGGTGTTTTTACGGTGTCATGCACCGTAAAAACACCTTATTTTATTTCTGCAGCACTTAATGGTTTTATTTTTCTGAAAAATGTAATATTATTTTTTGGTGGGATGAAGATGTAATGGACCCCAATCCTGTTCGGCTATTTAGAAAGACTTGAAAGGAATTGATTCACTAAATGGGAGAACCTTTAAATAACGTTATTAATAGTGAGGGAATCTCTCGCTCAAAAAGGCTATGGATGGCAGCTGTGTTGGGTACGTTAGCAGGGTTTGGCCCGTTGTCCATTGATATGTATTTGCCGGCGCTTCCCGAGCTGGCAAAAGATTTTCATGCAAGTCAGTCACTTGTTCAGCTGAGTCTAACTTTTTTCTTGCTTGGTTTATCTTCTGGGCAGTTATTGGCCGGACCAATCAGTGATGTTCGCGGCCGCCGCCTTCCGCTTCTTATTGGTTTGATGACCTATTTTGTTGTTTCACTATTGTGCGTTTTCAGTCCGTCGATCTGGACATTAATTGGATTACGGTTCGTTCAGGGGTTAGCAGGGTCTGCGGGGATTGTCATCTCAAGGGCAATCGTCCGCGATTTATATTCCGGCCCAGAATTAACAAAATTCTTCGCGTTGCTTGCACTAGTTAATGGAGTTGCCCCGATTTTGGCCCCTGTACTCGGTGCACAACTCCTAAAGATGGTTCCTTGGCAAGGCGTGTTTGTGGTCTTAAGTTTAGTGGGATTAGTTATGTTTTTTGTCGTATTCTTCGGTTTACCGGAGACCCTTCAGAATGAAAGAAGATCAGCAGGAGGCATAAAAAATACATTCATTACCTTCCGAAATCTTATTAAGGATCGCAGCTTCTTCGGCTACGCTCTTGCTCAGGGACTTGTATTTGCTGCCATGTTTGCCTATATATCCGGCTCTCCTTTTGTTGTGCAAAATATATATGGGGGTTCCCCGCAAATATTTAGTCTGATTTTTGCCATCAATGGTATTGGGATCATGATTACCAGTCAAACAACAGGCAGGCTGGCTGGAAGGGTTCACGAGTCTAAGCTTTTTGTTATTGGATTGGGTTTATCCTTAATCGGAGGAATCGTGGTACTGGCTTTGTTGTATTTTCATGCAAGTTTATTTCTTATTTTGGTGCCACTATTTTTTGTTGTTTCAAGTGTTGGTGTGGTGAATACATCTGGATTTTCACTTGCGATGCAAAATCAAGGGAAAAATGCAGGCAGTGCCTCAGCTCTTTTAGGGGTTTTATCGCTATCCATGGGTGCACTGGTAGCACCGCTTGTTGGGATGGGGGGAGAGCAAACTGCAATACCAATGGGAATTGTGATTTTATGTGCCAGCGGTGGTGCTGTCCTTTCCTACATTTATCTTGTCCCAAGAAAAAAATAAATTTTATGCGGCAGCCGAATCCATTTCTAATTGGCTGCCGTTTGGAATTTCAAAAAAAAACATTACAGCGTTCCACGCAATCAATTTTACGGAGATTCGCCCCTATACTATACAAAACGTTTGATTGATTCATATACCTCAAATGGTCTTTCTTCTGGGAGCGCATGGCCGGTTTCTTTTAAAACAATCAGTTCAGAGTTAGTTAAATCTTTATTAAGTTGTTCTCCAAATTTCAGCGGAATTGACTTATCGTGATCCCCCCAAATTAATAAGCAGGGGGTTTTGATTTGTTTAAGTGCTTCTGTAGGAAGATCTCCCTCACGGTCACGAATCATTCTTGTCAGAGCAATGAAAATTTCATCTTGTAAAAAGGGCTGAAGGTACCCGTTAATCATTTCATCATTTATGATGGAGTGATTGTAAAGCGCATCCTGAAGATTTTTCTTCACACCAGTTCTTGCAAACCAGTATTTTACAAACATATGGAAATACGGAATGTAACTGGTTATTATTAATGGTAATTTGGAACGTTTCAAATAAGCTGAGCTGCATAGCAGGATGGCTTTGTCTGCTATTTCTGGCATCATGTGCAGGATATTGAGTACAATTTGTCCACCCATCGAATGACCAATAAAGGTCATATTTTTTAACCCTAAAGATTCTGTTAGTTTGATGACAGTTTGTGCGAGGTTCTTATAGGAATACACATATTGGTGACATTTCGCACTTTTTCCAAATGGAGGAAGATCAATTGATAACACTTGATACTCTTTTTTCAAAAGCGAAATTAAATGACGAAAGGTGAACGTAGAAGAAAGAAAACCATGCAATAAAACAAACGTTTTTTCCGATGTTTGGCGTGGATAAAATTCATAATAAATATTTATATTATTGATCGGCTGGTAGCCAGTAAATACGGCTTGTTCCATACATCCTCCTCCAAATTCAACATTAAAATGGTTAAAATTAATGTTCCCCAATTTTCAAAGCTTACACCAAAAAATATAGAGGCAAAAGCTATAGGAAAAAGGAGTGAATTTAAATTTTTTGAATAATTAGTACAAAATACATATACAAATCTGCTAAAATAAAATAAAATTGTTAATTTTTGGCGCACTGTCCACTGCAGGCGGACAAATTGAGATAAATGTCTTTTTACGGTGCCTGACACCGTTTATAAGGGAGTGATGGTTTGAATATTATTGAGGTTTTTCAAGTGGGCAAACTGTTTAATGGTCGTTCGATTCTGAAGGATGTTTCTTTTACGATTGAGGAGGGGAGTATTAATGGTCTGTTAGGGCCAAATGGAGCAGGGAAGACAACGATGATCCGTTTGCTTAATGGGGTCATTAATGCTACAAGCGGCACGATGAAGGTTGTGAATTATGACCCTAAAACGCAAGGTGATGAAATTAGACGAAGGTCAGGGATTGTGACAGAGAGTGCTGCCCTTTACCATGACATGAGTGCATGGGACAATCTTGTCTTTTTTTCTAAGATTTATAATGCCTACGATCCGAAGCGTATCACCCATTTGCTTGAGCAATTTGACATGGTGGATAAAAAGGATCAATTGGTTGGCACGTATTCGACAGGGATGAAAAAAAGAATTACCTTAGCGAAGGCTCTCCTACATAAACCTCAGCTTTTATTCCTTGATGAACCGACAAATGGATTAGACCCGGAAGGGATCAATGATGTGATCCATTTATTAAAGAAGGTAAATGAAGAAGAAAAGGTAACGATTGTCATTTGTTCCCATGTCCTCCACCAGCTTGAAACTATTTGTGATTCTTTCTTGTTTTTACAGGAAGGGCGGATTATTGATAAGGGTACTAGAAACGAACTGGAGGAGAGGTATTTAGCAGAGATAAAGCTTTTGGTCGAAACAGGACTAAAACCGGTTGACACTAGCAGATACGCGGGATTCCAATACATAAGGAAAAGTCCAACACAGCTTGAATTCACTTTACCTTCTAAAAATAAGATTACTCCGCTGCTGCAGGGGATTCTTCTAGAGTCTTGGATCCACTCCTGCGAAATTACGAACAGGAGTCTAGAAGCCCTTTACTTTAAAATTAGAGGTGAGGACCATGAATAAACAAATCATAGCGGCCATTGCTAGGAAGGATCTGAAGGCAACCTTTTCATCTAAAAAGATTTGGGTTCCGATGATCATTCTGCCTTTTTTGCTTTGTATTATTTTCCCGTCAGTCTTTGCCTATATTGGTATCTACACTGAGTTAATTGGCGATTCCTCGAAGGATCTAGAAAAACCAATTAATGATTTCATTAAGAGTTTTCCCAATGACCACATGCGAAACACTCTTGCAGCTCTCCCGACATTGGGATACCAATCTGTTTATTTCTTTTTAAACTTTATGATGATTCCCTTTTTCTTAATGGTCGCAATTATTAATTCGATGGTAACAGCCTCCAATAGCTTTGCAGGGGAAAAGGAAAGAAACACACTTGAAACCTTATTGTTCGCCCCAATCTCTGTGAGCGAATTATTTATAGGAAAGGTAATCGCTTCTTTCATTCCATCCTTGCTCATATCCTTTGCGGCATTTTTACTTAACGCCATTATTGTTAATATTATTACCTATCCATATTTTAAAGAAATTTTGTTTTTAAATTCGACATGGCTCATTTTAATGTTGTGGGTGATTCCAGCTTTGGTGATATTTAATATCATCCTGAATGTGCTCGTTTCAGCGAGGGTAAAGTCTTTTCAGGAAGCACAGCAATTTGGCGGGCTTATGGTATTACCAGTTGTTGGCCTCATTATCAGTCAAGCGAGCGGCCTGTTTTTCCTGAGTCCATTAATACTCCTTTTAATTGGTGCAGCCCTGCTCATTGCCAATGGCTTCCTACTCAAGGTAATCACGAAATTCAACCAAAGAAACACACTATTCGAAAGCCAGATTCATTAACAGTAAGTTTGTAAGGGTATGTCCGTCATGGGTGGACGGTGTCTTTATATGGTGCCTGACACCAAAAAGAATCAAAAAATTTTTTAAAAAAATAAAATAAAGTGTTTGAATTTTTAGAAAACTACTTGTATAATGGAAAAAAGCTTAAGGGGTTGATTTCCATGGAAAAGAAATTACTAAATTCACCACAACATTCTGAAGAGTATACAGATGCTGCAGTTGCTGAGATGTTCCTAAACAATGTTCTGCTTGAATTTAAGCGGGAGAAAATCCGCAAGGAAATCGACCAAACATTACAGGATGGGAACAAGGAATTATTCCTTCAACTCACAGAGGAATTAAAGAAGATTTCGTAACTTTATTACTATCGAACCTACTTTTACTAAAAGAATCCCCAATCCATTGGACTGGGGATTCTTGGCCGTTTCAGCTGCAGCTCAATACATATTGTCTTTGGGGTATGAACTTAGGTATGATGATTGTTTAAGGAGTGGTTCAAGTGAAAGAAAAAATTCTCGAAGAAATTAAACGAATTGAACAGCAATACGAGGTGAAAGTTTGTTATGCAGTAGAGTCCGGGAGCAGGGCGTGGGGCTTTCCTTCAAGGGACAGTGATTATGATGTTCGATTTATATATGTCCATAAAAAAGATTGGTATTTGTCGATTGAGCAAAAACGAGATGTCATTGAGCTTCCGATTGATGAACTCCTTGATATAAATGGCTGGGAATTGCGCAAAGCCTTAAGGCTTTTTAAGAAGTCAAATCCCCCTCTAATGGAATGGTTGCATTCTGGAATTGTTTATTATCAAGCTTATTCCTTAGTAGACAAAATGAAGGACATTCAAGAGAAAGTATTTTTACCGCAATCGGCACTGTATCACTATTTAAATATGGCGAAGGGGAACTTTCGTGATTACCTTCATCGGGATCAAGTGAAAATTAAGAAATACTTTTATGTCCTGCGTCCAATTTTAGCCTGTATGTGGATTGAAAGGCATAATACCGTTTCCCCAATTGAATTTCAAATTTTGGTCGAAGAACTCCTCGAAGAGGGACAACTTAAGCAAGAAATCCTTACCTTGCTAGAGAGGAAAATTAGAGGAGATGAGTTAAACCTCGAACCAAAGGTTAATGCTATTAATGAATTTTTGGAAAAAGAAATAACTCGGTTGGAGGAATATACTAAGACCTTGAAGGTTTCGAAAGAAGATATCACGCCTATGTTGGATAAACTGTTCAGAGAAGTTTTGAAAGAGGTCTGGTCACAATAGTAATCATTAAGTAACCGTTTGGGAACCCCAAGCGGTTTTTTAGTTTTTATTTGTCCTTTGGCAAGAAAACAGAAAATATGACAATTTTTTTACCTTTTTTTGTTTACATAAAAGGAAACCACTGGTAAGATAAAAATGCATTCAAAATTTGAATTCATAAAGTAAGTATGTATTCATAAAATGAAAAGAGGGGGGTGGTATAGTGAGTGCACCTGCTGCAAAACTAAAGACGAATAAAAGTTTACTAGAATTAAAGAGATCTAGAGGTAAGCTTTCATTAACTCCTTTACTCTTTATTCTACCAGCCATAATTCCGCTTATCATATTTTGGATTTATCCAATGGGTAGGTCACTGCTTATTAGTTTTACCGATTGGGATTATGTCAGTCCTGAATATGGTTACGTGGGTTTTAGTAATTATATCGATCTTTTAACTGATCCGGCATTTTACATTGTCCTATTAAATACGGTTGTTTTTTCCATGGGAGTGGTCATTCCCTGCGTTGTAGGGGGACTCCTGCTTGCGTTATTTGTAAGTGGAAATGGGAAGGGAATGGGAATTTATCGGACATTGATTTTTTCACCATGGGTAACACCAACCGTTGCCGTTTCCATTGTATGGTCTTGGATTTATGAGCCCAAAGTCGGTTTGGCAAATTGGGTGTTAAACCTGTTGCAGCTGCCACCACTTGAATGGACCTCAAGCTCGACCTGGGCAATGCCTGCGGTAATCATTGTCAGCATTTGGAAGGGTGTTGGCTGGTCGATGATCTTTTACTTGAATGCCTTGAAAAAAGTACCAATCAGTCTATATGAAGCAGCTTCATTAGACGGGGCAAGCAAATGGCGTCAATTTTTACATATTACGATTCCATTTATCTCGCCAACAACGCTGTTTTTGGTTGTGATTACCTCGATCGATGCACTTCAGGCCTATGACCAAATTCAGGTATTAACTCAAGGAGGCCCGGCAGGAAGTACAAGGACGTTGCTTTATTTCTACTATCAGACAGCATTTGAAGAGTTTAATATGGGTAAAGCAACTGCGACGGCCATTCTGTTAGTAATCATTACAGCGGCATTTTCGTTCATTCAATTTAGGTTATCAAAGCGTTGGGTTCATTACCAATAAGAAAGGGGGACCAAATTTTGAAAAAAACACCTTTATTTGTGGTGAAGCATGTTTGTTTGATCTTTATTAGCATAATGATGGTTTTCCCGTTCTTGTGGATGGTGATCAGTGCGCTTAAGACGAAGGATGAAATCTGGCAATTTCCACCGACATTGTGGCCGGAAAAGCCTATGTGGCATCATTTTTCAGAAGCATGGGCGATAGCTCCGTTTGACCAGTATATTTTTAACAGTGTTTTTACGGCAAGCGCTATTGTCTTCATTCAAGTAATTAATTCGGCACTTATCGCTTATGCTTTTACACATTTAAAATTTAAAGGTAGAAACCTGCTATTTTCCATCATTCTGATAACATATATGCTGCCAACTGCCGCGACGTATGTACCGAGCTACGTTATTTTAGCCGATTTTCACTTGTTAGATACGTATTCAGGTTTGATTTTATCTAATGCTGTAAGTGTTTTTGGGATATTTCTGTTTAGACAAGCGTTCATGCAGGTTCCAAGAGAATTAGTCGAGGCCGCAAAGGTCGATGGTGCAAGGCACTGGACGATTATTTGGAAGATTATTTTTCCGACAACAAAAGCCTCCTTCATTACGTTTGCGTTGATCAGCTTTGTCCAGAATTATAATAGTTATCTTTGGCCAACGTTAATTACAACGAGCGAAAGTAAATATTTGATTACAACGGGGCTACGACAATTTTTTATTCAAGAAGGGGCCTATGGCATTCAATGGCCGCTCATTATGGCTGCTAGTGCATTCGCCGTGCTGCCGTTATTAATTTTGTTTGTGTTTGTGCAGAAATGGATCATCTCTGGAATTAGTGACCAAGGATTAAAAGGATAATAAGGGAGGAAAATACGTGTTTATTAAAAGGCTTTTTTCAATTAGTGCAATTGTTATTTTACTAGTATCATTGATTACCGGCTGTTCTTCTGCGAAGTCATCTGCAAATGGTCCGGTGGAAATTGAGTTTTGGTATGGTCTTGGCGGGAAGCTGGGAAAAGGTGTTGAAAATAGAATAAAAGAATTTAATAAAAGTCAGAATGAAGTAAAGGTTATTGGTGTTGCCCAAGGCTCCTATGATGAAACACTTCAAAAGCTGCAGGCAGCAATCGCCGCTAAAAAAGTACCGGCCGCCGTTCTTCTGAAGAACGACCCAATGAATGCATTTGCAAAAAAAGGGGCTCTTGCACCTCTAACAACATACATAAAAGAGGATGGGGACTTTAATCCCGGAGATTTTATTGATGCCTTTTATCAGCAGGGAACGATTAATGGGGAGCAGTATGCCCTGCCGCTTTACGGAACAACTCAAGTGCTTTATTACCGGAAGGATATGTTTGAAAAAGCCGGAATCGCTCCCGAACAGCTAAAAACGTGGGAATCGCTTTCGGAAGCTGCAAAACAGTTAACAAAGAAAAATGGAAGCAATACTGAAGTGTATGGATGGGAGCCGATGTGGGGTCCTGACAATATGATTGATGCTGCTCTCAGCAATGGGGGGAAATATTTAAATGAGGATGGGAAAAAAGTGGTCATCGATTCTCCTGAATGGGTGCACGCTTGGGGATTTTTTGAAAAAGGAATTCACGAAGATAAATCAATGGCAATTCATCACGATGGTCAGGGCTGGGAGTATTGGTATAAAACGATTGATGATGTAATGCAGGGACGTGCTGCAGGGTATACCGGTTCAAGTGGTGACCAAGGAGATTTGGACTTTTCGATTCTTGCCGCATATCCACAGCCTGGCTGGGAAGGAAAACAAGCTGCACCGCACGCAGGCGCTCATATGGGTGCGATTCCGGCACTAGCTTCGGATAAACAAAAAAAAGCTGCATTTAAATGGCTGAAGTTTTTCACAAATGCCGAAAATACTGCTGATTGGTCCATTAGCTCTGGGTATATTCCGGTAAGAAAATCTGCTGTCGATGTGTCTGCTTATAAAGAGTTCGCCGAAAAAAATCCGCAAATCGCAGTGCCGCTTCAGCAGGCACAAGTGGCTACACCTCCATTTGTCGATCCTACCGGGGGAAAAATCTATGATGCCCTCGTAAAGGCAGCGGATAAGGTTGAAATAGAAGGTATCTCCGCTGAAAAGGCATTACAGGAAGCCCAAAAAGAAGCGCAAAGGGCATTGGATAAAGTTCAAAAATAAAAAGGGATTCGAACCTTGAATGATTCGTATTCACGAAGGTTGCTGGTGTGTAACAGGGACTGGCTTCCTCCGTCTAGCTTTATAAAATCAATGAGGGTCACTATTTCCTAAATAGTGGCCCTTTTTGATTCTATAAACTTCGTAAGGGGGCATGATAATAATGTTGTTAGTTTTGTGTTTCAAAGTGTGAAAGTTCAACAATTATTCACAAATTATTCATATATTTATATTGTTAATAGTGTTTACATCCATTAAACTAAAAGCCATGGGTAGCCGCTTTCATGATGAAGGGGGGATGAAAATGTTACCGATTGAGCGGAGGCAACAGTTGTTAAAATGGTTGAAAGAAGAGGGGGCTTTATCGATTGCTGAAATTAGCAGACGTTTACAAGTATCCGAAATGACGGTGTATAGGGATATTAAACCATTATTAGTAGAAAGAGTAATTATCAAAACTTCAGGGGGCATTTCCTTAGCACCAATTTCAAAGACGTCTGCAAATACCTGTAATTACTGCTTAAAGGAATTAAATAGCCGTCATCCCGTTCAAATCATTACCAATGATTTAAATGTAGAGCAATTATGCTGTCCGCATTGTGGATTATTAAGGTACAAGGACATCGAAAAGGATGTTTCACAAATTATTTGCCGTGATTTCCTACAGAATTCTACCATTAGTGCAAAAATGGCTTATTACCTAATGGACACTGATTTCAACTTGAATTGTTGTCAGCCACAAGTATTAACATTTGAATCTTTAAAACAAGCGGAACAATTTCAAAAAGGATTTGGCGGAGTTGTGATGCGCTTTGAAGAGGCAATAGATGAAATTCCAAAAAGAATGAACGGTGCCGGATGTTGTTCGAGTAAAAAATAAACAATTTTATCCTTGAGGGGAGTGGTAGATTGAAAGTGAAAATAAAATTCAGCATGTTCATGGTTATCGTTTCCCTGTTTCTATTTTTATTTCCGTCTATTTTTTCTGCCCACGCATACATAAAAAAATCGACGCCTTTAGAAAATGAGGTTCTTGAACAAGCGCCAAAAGCAATAATGATTCAATTTGATGAAACCATCCAGCCGGCCTTTAATTCGATTAAAGTTTTCGATTCGGACGGGAAGCGTGTCGATAAGAAAAATGGACGTATTGATCCTAAACAACCTTCAATCCTAAGGAGCGGATTGAAACAGAACCTTCGGGATGGTACGTATCGAATAAAATGGAAGGTTGTTTCAAGCGACGGTCATCCTGTTGAAGGAGTCATCCCCTTTCAAATTGGTGCTGAAGATCAAGGTTCAGCTGTTTTTCAAAAAGAAACAAAGGGCTACACCCCAAAAGCGGATCTTATCATCATCCGCTGGCTGCAATATATCAGTAACGCATGCTATGTCGGGCTTCTCTTTTTTTACATGGTTATTTTGCCCAAAGGATATAGGCAAAATGGTTCCGTAAATA
This sequence comes from Neobacillus sp. NPDC097160, assembly GCF_044762155.1. Taxonomy (NCBI): domain Bacteria; kingdom Bacillati; phylum Bacillota; class Bacilli; order Caryophanales; family Bacillaceae; genus Neobacillus; species Neobacillus sp. NPDC097160. Next base: position 56,381 of record NZ_JBIWDU010000017.1, read on the forward strand.
AGTTGTTCTTTAGACTGTTAAGTGCAAGTTTTGGACTTATATTCATTAGCATTCTGTTAAGCCTGCCATTGCAAACAACGATTGAATCTGGACTCCCTTGGAGTGAAGTGTTCAGCTTTCAATTATTTGAAAATGTTTTAACGAATACGGCATTTGGTCAAGCATGGATCTACCAAGCAGCAATCCTGGTAACGCTTGCTCTCATAACTTCTTTTATCGGAATGGCTGAAAGCACTAAAAAGGTCATCCTATGGGCCTGCTTCAGCTTAGGCATTACTTTGTTGCTGACAAAGGCACTAACAAGTCATGCCGCGGCCCAAACCAACCAATTAGTAACGATATCAATGGACTTTCTCCATTTACTGGCTGCATCGATTTGGATAGGAAGTTTAATCGGATTTGTAGCGCTGTTACCTTGGCGTAAAAACGAAGAAACGAAGCAAGAATATCTACAAATGATAAAACGATTCTCTAAATGGGGGATCATCCTTGTCATTCTTTTAACCTTTACGGGTGTGTTTGGCAGTCTATTATATATTCCAAACCTTTCTTCTCTTGTTCAAACGAACTACGGAAAGGTGTTAGTTTGTAAAGTAATTTTGTTCCTGTTCATGCTCATCCTTGCGGCAATAAATTTTATTAAAGGAAAACGACATAGGGAGAAAGGACTGATCGCTTCACTATGGGGCGAGCTTTCCATTGGAGTAGTAATCCTTATTCTTTCCGTTGTTTTAACCAATTTGCCAACTGCCATGCAATCACCTGGGCCATTTAAGGAAACAAAAAAAGTGAACCAGGGTGAACAGGTTACGTTAAGAGTGACGCCCAATATCATTGGGGAAAATTTATTTGAGGTTGTGTTAAAAGACCGTCAAGGGAAGCCAATCAAAGATATTGAACAATTACACCTGACCTTTACCATGCTTGACATGGATATGGGAAAAGAAACGGTCAATTTGAAAAAAGTCGCTGAAGGCAAGTACGAAGTAAAAGGTTTGCATTTTATCATGGTTGGCGACTGGAACGTTCATGTCCATGTGTTGACGAAATCGTTAGAAAGTATCGATACGGATTTTAACGTTTTGGTTGGCAGCCAATAAAAAAACATTCAAGGAGAATTTATATGAAAAAAATGATGGGTAAGATTTCAAAAATATTTATTCCGGCAGTAATCAGTTTATTTTTCTTTTCAAGTATCGCGAGCGCACATGTAACAGTTGTTCCGAAAACATCAGCAACAGGTGCATGGGAAACCTATACATTAAAGGTTCCGGTTGAAAAAGATGTTGCCACAACTAAAGTTACAATAAAGGCACCAGAAGGCGTCGAGGTTATGTCCTATCAACCTGTTCCTGGGTGGACTTATTCTAGTGAAAAAGATGCAAGTGGAAAAGTAAAAACCTTCACATTTGAAGCAACTGGTGATGGGATCCAAGCAGGCCAATTTCAACAATTTGTATTTGTCGCAAAAAACCCTGATAAGGCAACAAAGGCAGCGTGGGATGCTTTTCAATATTACAAAGATGGAAGTGTTGTCGAGTGGACAGGTGATGAAGGTTCTGATTCTCCGCATTCCATTACCGATATTGTGACGGCGACATCGACCGATCATCATGACACAGCAACGACAGAACATGCTGAAAAAACGGATAAGGCTCAACCAACTGAGGTTGAGAAAGAGAATGAAACATCGGTTTCACTGCCACTTATTTTATCAGGTGCAGCTGCATTACTCTCACTTATTGCACTTGTTCTCGCATTCCGTAAAAAATAACTAAAAACTAAAAACGTGGTCTGATTACAGGGGAGCCTTAGGCATCTCCTGTTTTTTTTAGGAAAAAAATACTAAATATTGTCTTAGATACACTCCCAATCTTATTAAATCTCAACTATAATTAGATTAACAGTTTATTTCTAATCAGGGGAAAATAGGGTTTCTAAGTTAACCAATCAAATTAAGCAATAATATCTAAGCCTCAGGTCTTAGCTGAATATAAAACTTGAGATTGTTTCCTTTCCATTGGCAGCCGTTTAGACTATTTTATAGAGGAAATCAGCTTAAGTATGAAATTTACTTTATCCTCCCAATTGAAAATGAATTTTCGCAGGAGGTTTTTTGTTATGAACAGGAAGATCTATGTCCTTTTAACTGACACGGGCACCATTTTTACAAAAATAATCAAGCTTTATACGAAGAAACCCCACAACCATGCTTCTATTGTGATAGATGACCATTTTAACAAGGTTTATAGTTTCGGCAGGAGAAATCCAAGGAATCCTTTCATGGCGGGGTTTGTACAGGAGAACATTCGGGGTGGTTTTTTTAGGAATGCCGATTGCGCCATTTATTGCGTTACCATCACCGAAAAACAATTTCAAAAGATCATCGCTAAAATTAAGGAAATGGAAGAGCATAAGGATGATTACAGATACAATCTGATTGGTTTAATTGCAGTGATGCTAAACATGGAGATCGATCGAAAGAATGCCTTCTTTTGCTCCCACTTTGTTGCAGCTCTTCTTGAAGAGTCAGGGATCCCAATAAAAAAGCAAAAGCCGCTTTCCCTTGTAACTCCACATGATATTAAGGAGTCGGCATCGCTAGAATTAATTTACGAAGGGAATCTGTCAAGCTACGTTCAAAATTATTATCAAGAATATTGCACTGATAGAGTGGAAGTGATCTAAGGAGCCCCTCATTTAAACAGGGGCTTGGTTTTTGACTCATAAGGCGATTCCTCCAGGAGCCGGGCTTTTTTTCTTTTTGATAGTTTCCACTAACACCTTAAATAGTTTTAATGAGCGTTGGAAAACCGGACTTTGTATAAAGGTATAAAGGAATGTGGCGATAAACACAGGGCCCCCTAATAAGAACCCAATCACTAAGACGAAACTTTCAACGATCATCCGCGCTTGGCTTACCGACAACCTAGTTTTATCAGAGATAGAAAGCATAAAACCATCCCTCGGGCCGGCACCAATTCCTGCTGCTACATACATTCCGCCGCCAATGCCAGTAATCACTACCCCAGAAAGGAGAATAAGATAATCCAGCCATGTATTGGTAGCCTTTGGAAGAATATCTACCCAAAGAAAAAAGTCCATGATCGGTCCAATACACAGGGCATTTAAGATGGTTCCTATGCTTATATAGCTTCGGGCAACAAACAAGGAAATGATGATTAAGAAGAGCCCGCAAATCACTCCCCATGTACCAATGGTTAATCCAAAATGCTGATAGAGTGCCACATTTAGGACTTCCCAAGGATGCAATCCAACATATTTAACCTTAACGGCGATGGCATTACCTAAGCCAAAAAAGGTTAACCCCAAAAAGAATAATACATACTGAAAGAGTTTCAACCCGGTGTACCCCCAATTATCCTGTTGATTTTTCTGAATATTAAAACCTATCTACATATCTTAAAATGCACTGTCACTTTTTTCAATAGTTAATTTAAATTATGAAGATGATATGTTTATTCTATAAACAAATTTTTATCATATATTTAAAAAAAGACCTTCACACCTTGAAGGTCTTTTACTTTGACAATGAAAGAGGGATACAACAATGCCAAGTGAATTACAACATGTAGAATTAGATATCCCGATTGAGGTAATTTGGGACTTTATCAGAGACGAAAATAATTGGGCACCACTTGTTCCAGGGTATATTCAACATGAAAAAATAAATGACAGGCAAATCAGTTGGGAATTTAAAAGCGACCTTGTCGTCATGAAAAAAAAGGTCACTCTTGTCATTGATATTAAGGAGTGGAATGAGCCAAATAAGGTATGCTTTGAATTAAAAAGGAAGAACGAAAAGTATATTGGTGAAGGATATTTTGAAGCAAAAGCATTAAATAGAAATAAAACACGGGTTACAGGGTTTCTCGAAATTAATGCAACAGGGCCGATGGGGTCGTTAGCAAATTCACTTTTTAAAAAGGCGATCCAAATAAGGGATGAAGAAGTGGCTGTTGCCATCTCTTCGAAACTGGAGCAATTTAATAGAAAATAAAAAGACCAAGCTGCAAACCATAATAAACTATAGGTTGCAGCTCTTTAAATTAAGCTTATCTTAAGCATTGAATGGTATTTTTAGTCCCAAATCCACTAGCCTAAAAAGAAATGAGGAGTATTTGCTATGTTCACAAAGGTACCTAAAAAAGGACTAAACGCCATTCTTATTGTCACAATGCTCGGAATGCAAACAGGGTGGTACATACCAACTGCATATGCAGAAAGCACTGCCACCGCAGTAGGGCAAGAAACATCAAACCTACTTTCAAAATTAGAAATTGAAGGGATCAAGTTAGATAAGGATTTTTTAGCAGATGTAAATGAATATGCTGCAACGGTGGAAAATAACGTTCAATCTATTAACCTGCTTGTTGAAAGTGGTAATCCGGATTCTTTGATCACGATAAATGGTGCGTCTGTGAAAAATGCAAACCCTAATCCACTATCACTTCAAACTGGTAAGAACGTATTTCTTATTTCTGTTAAGGATAGCAGCCATTCAATAAATACCTACACCCTTTCCATAACAAGAAAGCAAAATGCTAATAATCTTCTGCAAAATATTAAACTCTCAACTGGACAACTATCACCGGCATTTTCTTCTGCCATTACAGAATATACTGTCCCGGTTAAAAATGATACGTCTGCTCTAACAGTATTACCAAGTGCTGTTGATCAAAAAGCAACGGTTGAAGTGAATGGGGTGTTAGCGAAAGCGGAGGGGGTTTTAGTAAAAATTCCAACCGGTAAGTCAGACATCCTTATTAACGTTACGGCGGAGAACGGAATGAAAAAGAGCTATACAATCCATGTAGAACGAGCTGAACCGGCTGCAGTTAATACAGCTATTCCAGCACAGAATACTAGAACGAATTCAGTTCAAACGGCCTCTCAGATGCAAAATTCCAGTGAAGTTCAAAAGACGAGCAAGGCAACACTTTCCGCACTAACGGTTTCTGGTGGGACTTGGGACAGTACCTTTTCTGCTAGTGAGTATACTTACCATGTGGCAGTTTCGAATGATACAAAGACGATTACCATTGAACCAACAGCGAGTTATAACAGCTCCACAATATTAATAGAAGGCAGCACCAGTAAAATAATTCAGTTGGAAGACGATCAGAAAACGATTATTTCTGTTGTCGTTTCAAACGGTGATGATGACCGGAAAACGTATGTATTGGTTTTCGATAGGAAGGAATAACGATGTCATCCTGCTTCAAATAGGAGCAGGATGGTTTTTTATTTGTCCATTTTTGGTCTAAAGTGATAAAGTAAATTTAAATTAGATATTGAACATGTTCCATAAAGAATGTTATATTTATATATAAAAAATTTAGTGAATTTTTTGAATTAAGGGAAGGTGATCATTATGGCAACAGATTTGAAGTTAAATGACAGCAGTCTTCCATTGCGTCGCGATGTAAAATTACTTGGTAAAATGCTAGGAGAGATCCTTGTTAATCATGGTGGTGAGGAACTTTTTGAAAAAGTGGAAAAAATAAGACTTACGTGCAAAACACTAAGGACTCACTTTGACCAAGAGATATATACTGCCTTAAAAGAAGAAATTGCCGGCTTAAGCTCGCCAATGCGGAAACAAGTCATACGGGCGTTTTCAATGTACTTCCATTTGATCAATGCAGCAGAGCAGAACCACCGAATTCGGAGGCGGAGACAATATCAGCTTGAAGATGACACGATCGTTCAACCTGGTTCCATTGAGAGTGCCATTCTAAAACTTAAAGAAAATGATATTACAGACGATGTCATTCAAAACGTCCTACAAACATTGTCTCTTGAATTAGTCATCACCGCTCATCCGACTGAGGCGACAAAACGTTCCATTCTTGAAATACAGCAGCGAATTGCCGTTTTATTAAAGCAGCTTGATCATCCATTACTGTCGAATAGAGAACAAAAAAAGCTAGAAGACAGCTTGTTTAATGAGGTTGCTATTTTGTGGCAAACGGATGAACTGCGCGAACATAAGCCGACCGTGTTGGATGAAGTGCGCAATGGATTGTACTATTTTGATCAAACCCTTTTTGAGGTGTTACCTGAAATTCATCAGGAGGTAGCAGAGTGTCTTGAAAAAAACTATCCAAATACTTCTTGGGAGGTTCCAAACTTCCTTCGCTTCGGTTCATGGATTGGCGGTGACCGTGATGGAAATCCAAATGTTACCCATGATGTAACTTGGGAGACATTAGAGAGACAGCGAAGGCTTGTCTTAAAAAAATATAAAAATGTTTTAGTTGATTTAATGAAACGATACAGTCATTCCACGACAAGGGTTGAGGTCAGTGACGAGCTTCTGTCATTCCTTAAGGAAAAAGAGGAAATATTTTTAACAGAAGAAAAAAAATGGCCAATAAAAACTGAAGTATACCGTCGTGTCTTTGCCCTTATCATTGAAAGAATACGGCAAGTCGGCAAATCTGACTTAGGTTATCAATCAGCTGATGAATTATTAGCCGATTTGTTCATGATTAACAATAGCTTAAAACAGCATCACCCAACGGCACACGAATTAAAAATTATTCAAAAACTAATCCGTCAAGTCCAGCTGTTTGGCTTCCATTTAGCCACACTGGATATCCGTAACCATAGCGGTGAGCATGAGGCAGCAATGACAGAAATCCTGCGCAAAGTCCGCATTGCTGAAAATTATGCAGCCCTCTCTGAAGAGGAAAAGATAAAAATATTACAAACTATTCTCATTGATCCGCGCCCGCTTCTTTTACTTAATGAAGATTATTCAACGGAAACACAGGAAATGATTAAAGTGTTCCAAATGATTAAAGATGCACATGAGGGATTTGGAAAAAGGTCGATTTCTGTTTATCTTGTCAGCATGACGAAATCACCTAGCGACTTGTTAGAGGTTCTTGTTTTAGCAAAAGAAGCCGGAATTTACCGACTTCATGCAGATGGAATGTTAGAAAGTCATTTACATGTGGCACCATTACTGGAAACAATCGATGATTTAACAGCAGGTCCAGCCATTATGGAAACTCTTTTCAACATGCCAGTTTACCGTAATCATTTGCAAATCATGGGGAACCAGCAGGAAATTATGCTTGGTTACTCAGATGGCAGTAAAGATGGCGGGACGTTAACGGCCAACTGGAAGCTGTATAAAGCGCAGATTGAAATTCATGAAATGGCCAAAAGGTATCAGATAGGCCTTAAATTTTTCCATGGCCGCGGGGGATCATTAGGGCGCGGCGGCGGTCCGTTAAATAAAAGCATTCTTTCACAACCGGCGGAAACAATCGGGGATGGTGTTAAAATTACCGAACAAGGTGAAGTTTTGTCTTCACGATACCTGCTTGAGGATATTGCCTATCGAAGTTTAGAACAGGCGACCTCTACCTTGATTCTTGCGGCAGCACATGTTTCCAAAGATGAGGAACAAGGGCCTTTACGTGAACAAGTTTGGGAGGAATCGATTGAGGATATCTCTAGTGCTGCCTTAGCAAAATATCAATCACTTGTATTTGGTGATCCTGATTTCCTTACCTACTTTAATGAAGCCACGCCATTAAAAGAGCTAGGAGATTTGAATATCGGATCAAGACCGATGAGTCGCAAGAATAAAGGGAGATTTGAGGACTTAAGGGCGATTCCATGGGTGTTTGCTTGGACACAAAGCCGCCAGCTTCTTCCTGCATGGTATGCTGCCGGTACCGGTTTAGACAGCTTTGCAGCAAAAAGCGAGCAAAATCTTAAGCTGCTGCAGGAAATGTATCAAAAGTGGCCATTCTTTCAATCAACCATTGATAACCTAAACATGGCATTGATGAAGGCAGATATTACGACGGCAAAAGAATATTTATTGCTTGTTGAAGATAAAACAATTGCCGAAAGGATCTTTGCCAATATTCTTGAAGAGTATGAGAAAACAAAAACAATTCTTCTTAAAATTACCGGCGATAAAGAATTGCTTGATCACACTCCAAACATAAAAGACTCAGTTTACAGACGAAATCCATACGTGGATCCGTTAAACTTTTTACAGGTGAACCTTATTCAAGAGTTACGAAAACAGGACGAGCCAAATGATGAACTCTTAACGGAAGTCCTCCTAACCATTAGCGGCATTTCTGCCGGGTTACGGAATACTGGTTGATAGTCCTATAAAAGCGATAAACCTTTTCAATAAAGGTTTATCGCTTTTTTTAATAGATAGGAAGTTGGAGCGCTCCATTAGCTTTTTCGAGGAGGCCATACGCCGCTGACCAGGGCGCTTGCGCTTTTCTTATACAGCGGTGCATTATAATTTTGAACATTTTGTGAATAAATAAATAATGAATGGGTATTCATTCATTTCTACGCAAAATTCGACAATTTTTGTCCGAACCAACATGGTATATTTTAGCCAGTATAGAAATAAAGGAGTGAATTTAAAAATATGTCACTGCTGGACGAAGCCTAATTCGTATAAACATGCGAAAGATGATTGATTCTGGAGGGGATTATGTATGGCTGTAAAAGAAAATATGGTACAAGAAAAGCATTTAGTTCCGGCGATGATTGATACATTAGCCAATAACGCTGCAAAGGCACTAGGAGAATTTCGCTGTTTCAATCAGGAAATGGTTGATGAAATTGTCAAGCAGATGGCCCTAACAGCACTTGAAAATCATAAATACTTAGCAAAACTAGCAATAGATGAAACAAAAAGAGGAGTTTATGAGGATAAGGTTTTCAAAAATATGTTTGCGACAGAGAGTATCTATAACAACATTAGGGATATAAAAACAGTTGGAGTAATAAGTGAAAATGAGAATGAAGGTATGGTTGAGATGGCCGAGCCAGTAGGTGTAATTGCTGGAATTATCCCAATTACAAATCCAACTTCAACTGTAATCTTTAAATCGTTAATTTCACTTAAAACAAGAAATCCAATTATCTTTGCTTTTCCTCGTTATGCTCAAAAATGTTGCACAATCGCAGCTGAGCTACTAAGGAAAGCTGCTGTCAAAGCCGGTGCTCCCGAGAATTGCATCCAGTGGATTGAAATACCTTCCCATGAAGCATTTCAAACATTGATGAAACATCCGAAGATTTCCCTCATCCTTGCAACAGGAGGGCCTAACCTTGTAACAGCTGCCTACAGTTCAGGAAAACCAGCACTTGGTGTCGGAGCTGGAAATGTTCCTTGCTATATAGAAAGGACAGCCGATATCAAACGAGCTGTCAATGACCTTATCTTATCAAAAACATTTGACAACGGCATGATTTGCGCTTCGGAACAGGCTCTTATAATCGACAAAGAAATTTATGACGAAGTAAGGCAGGAATTAATTGCAAACAACTGTTATTTCCTAAATGAAGAAGAAAGACAAATGGTTGAGCGGATTGCGATCGATCCTAAACACGCTGCACTTAATCCTATGATTGTTGGTTTGCCGGCCCATTTGATTGCAAAAATGGCTGGTGTCAATGTTCCTGTAAATACCAAAATCCTTATTGCTGAGCTAGAGGGAGTAGGCCCGAAATATCCGCTCTCCTGTGAAAAACTAAGCCCGCTTTTAGCCTGCTATAAGGTTAATAGTTTTGCAGAAGGCTTGCAAATTGCTGAGGAAACACTTGAATACGGCGGCCTTGGCCATTCGGCAGCGGTTCATACAGCTGACCAAAATTTAGTTGATCTATTCGCACTACGAATGAAAGCCGGCCGAATTATTGTCAATACACCATCAACCCATGGGGCAATCGGGGATATTTATAACACATCATTACCGTCCTTAACAATTGGATGTGGGACTTACGGAGGGAACTCTGTGTCACAGAATGTCGGTGCAGCAAATTTAATTAATATCAAAAAAGTGGCAAAAAGGAGAAAGATGACCCAATGGTTTAAAGTGCCATCACAAATTTTCTTCGAGCAAAATTCCATCCAAATGCTAGCACAGATTCCAGGCATCTCGAAAGCATTTATTGTCACAAGCGGAAGCTCAATAAAAAATGCCTATGTCGACAAAGTTCTCTATTATCTTAAGAAGAATGGCAGTCATATTCAGTGTGAAGCTTTTTCAGATATTGAACCCGAACCTAGTATTGAAACTGTCATGAAGGGCGCAGAAAGAATGAGAAAGTTCCAGCCGGATTGCATCATTGCCCTTGGCGGTGGTTCCGTCATGGACGCAGCAAAGGCAATGTGGCTATTCTACGAACATCCTGATACCGATTTCCATAGCTTAACGCAAAAATTCTTTGATCCATCTAAGAGAGTAGTGAAATTTCCGGCGCTTCGTGGAAAAGCAAAATTTGTTGCGATTCCAACCACATCCGGAACTGGTTCGGAGGTAACTGCCTTTTCCGTTATAACAGATAAAAAGACTAATATGAAATACCCGCTGGCAGATTTTCAGTTGACACCGGATGTTGCGATTGTTGACCCGCAGTTTGTCATGACTGTTCCTAAACATGTTACTGCAGACACTGGAATGGATGTACTGACACATGCGATTGAGGCGTATGTTTCGGTTTTGGCTAATGATTATACAGACGGATTGGCATTAAAAGCCATCCAGCTTGTCTTTGAGTATTTACCAAGGGCTTACAGGGACGGCAGCGATGAACGGGCACGCGAAAAAATGCACAATGCTTCAACTATTGCAGGAATGGCCTTTGCCAACTCATTCTTAGGAATCAATCATAGCCTTGCCCATGTACTAGGTGCAGAGTTTGCTATCCCACATGGACGAGCAAATGCCATCCTTTTACCGCACGTAATCCGTTATAATGCGGCAAAACCTAATAAATTCATGACATATCCTAAATACGAACATTTTATTGCGGATGTACGCTATGCGGAAATTGCTAAAATGCTTGGACTCCCTGCAAGTTCAATTGAAGAAGGGATTGACAGCTTAATTACGGCAATTATTGCCCTTGCCGGGGAAGTGGATATTCCGATGAGTATCGAAGCAAACGGTGTTAATAAAGAAGAATTTATGAGCAAAGTAGACGAACTTGCTGAACATGCCTTTGACGATCAGGATACGATTGCAAATCCAAAACAGCCATTTATTAGTGAACTAGCTGAAATTTATCGCCAGGCTTATTAGGGTAAGTAAGTTCGCTGCAAACTTTTAAAAATCAGTCACAATTCTTTGGGACTGATACAAAATAGTAAACACAGTAAGCTACTGATTTATAGTAATATTCTTTTTTTGCTATAACTATTTACCTGTTAAAAGGATAGTGGAATAATCGAATCTTTTGTGAACAAACCAGGGATACTTGTCAAAATTCATCGAATTTTGTTGTATTTTGTTATTGCTTGACGTAATATTCCTCTTCTTAAACTTAATATTATGAAAATTGATGAAGTATGTCGAAATTGGCGCATTTACAAAAATCTTTTTTAAAACAATAATTTAAGTGGTTACAACTTCTTCCAAGTTTACTAGTGTGAACGACTCTAGTTTCACTTTATTTATTGAATTGGAAGGGAAAATAAGGAGGGGAAAAATGTGGTTTACCAAAAAAAGCCATGGTTAAAGTTTTATGATCCTAGAATTAGTAAGGATGTATCAATTGAGTACGATTCATTATTTGACCTTTTAAAGCAGGCGGCAAATATTCATAATGACAAGCCTGCATTATCATTTTTTGGAAAATCATGGAGCTATAAAGAAACTAGAATGATATCTGAGTGGTTTTCTGCTTCATTATATCGAGTAGGACTGAAAAAGGGAGATCGGATCGCAATCATGCTCCCTAACTGCCCGCACTATATTTTAAGTTTATTTGCTGCATTTCGATTGGGTGGTATTGCCGTTCAAGTGAATCCAATGTATGTGGAAAGAGAAATTGAATATGTCCTGAACGATTCCGGAGCAGAATACATGGTTGTATTTGAAGCCCTTTATCCCAGAGTAATACAAGTGCAGCCAAAAACATCACTGAAAAAGCTCATTGTCGTTGGGTTTGGAGGAAAGAGAATTCCGCTTGCAGATGGAGATATCTATTTTGAAGACTTTTTGACCCATGATAATGTCATTCCTGAAATTCCAATAGACATCCATGAAGATGTAGCAATTTTACAATACACTGGCGGAACAACAGGAGTATCCAAAGGGGTTATGCTTACCCATCATAATCTATTGGCCAACATTATTCAGGTATGCGATTTTACCTATAATGCAGTTGATGAGAAACCGGAGAACTTTAAAATTGTTAGTGTCCTGCCAATGTTTCATGTTTATGGACTCTCCTGTAATGCACTTTCGGCAATTAGAATTGGCTGTAACCAGCTCATTTTGCCTCGATTCGATGTTAATGAAGTGTTAGAGCTAGTTAAACGGGAGAAACCATTCCAAATGACAGCGGTACCAACAATGATATTCGCATTGAATAGTCATCCGCATTTAGAAGAAAGCAGCATTGGCGATATTTATTATTTGAACAGCGGTGGCGCACCGCTTCCTATTGAACAGGTTAAATCGTTTGAAAAAAGAGTAGGAACTAGATTGTCAGACGGGTACGGACTTTCAGAAACAGCTCCTTCTGCGATTTCCACCCCTCCATTTCTGCCGCGTAAATTAGGTAGTGTTGGGATTCCATTACCGGGAACGGAGGCAAGAATTGTGGAAGAAACCCCCGAAGGCTTTGTAGATGTGCCTGTGGGAGCAGCTGGAGAGTTGATCCTCCGAGGGCCGCAAGTAATGAAAGGATACTGGAAACGTCCTGGAGATACAGAAATGGTGTTGAAAGACGGCTGGCTTTTTACCGGTGATATCGCAAAAATGGATGAAGATGGATACTTTTTTATCTTGGATCGTAAGAAGGATATTATCATTGCCAGCGGCTACAATGTTTACCCTCGCGAGATTGAAGAAGTGTTGTATCAGCATGAAGCGGTGGAGGAAGCCATTGTTATTGGGGTTCCTGACACATACCGCGGAGAAACAGTAAAGGCATTTGTTAAGGTAAAACCGGGTGAAGCTGTAACACCGGAAAAATTAATTGAGTTTGCAAAGGTAAATCTTGCGCCATATAAGGTGCCAAAAGAAATTGAAATACTTGATGAGTTGCCTAAGTCGTCTGTCGGAAAATTATTAAGAAGAATGTTACGCAAGGAGCAAGAAAAAGCTCAAGTATGAAACACACCTCCAGAAAGCACACAAACTTTTGTCCTATTATCTTCAGAACTACTTCATAGAAAATCACCCATTTATTTAATACGAGGTCTTGGAATAGCAAAAAAAATTTTAAAAGGATGCGAGAAAGATGGCTGGGAAAAAGGAAAATGAAAAAAAAGACTTGAAAGAAACCAACACTCACAAAAATGTACCAGAGCTTGAAGCACAGCAGGTAATTGAAGCAACACCGGCAAATGAAACAGTGGAAAATAAGGTAGAAGAACCAGTGCTTGAGGCAAAATCAGAAGCTGAGAAAATCGCTGAAAAAGAAAATGAAGAACAACTTTCAAGTTTAGATATTCTTTGGCGCCATGCGTTTGGTGAACTGGACGAATGGGAGAAGCGCGCCGATTTTCGAGATGAAGTTTTCTTAAAAGAGGCAAATCTTTTTGCAGAAAGTGTTCAGCGGAATCAAGGAAATATGGTTGAACTAGCTGCACAATTTTACCAGGAATTTTCTGCATGGGAAAAAACGGCTAGAGAGGAATTTTTAATGTCCACCACCAGTCTGCAGCACTTTTTCCCGCTTAAGTCTTATGAAGAGATAAATGAGCAGATTGATCAAATTCAAGAAAAGACATTGACAATTCTGGCCACACCGTGTCAAAAGATTGCAAGCAATCTGTCTATGGATAAATATCTTGAGATGATTGACCAATATATTATCCTTCGGAAAAAAGGCAGGCAGCAGTATATAAAAACGGTTAAACAAGCGGGGAACTTAATTTATGAAAATCAGAAGGGCTTTGTTAATCTTTTTGCAAGACAAATTAAAACGTTAATGTTCCCATTAAATAAATACTTGGAAAAAAACGAGGAACTTACAAAATCATAAATTCGAGGAGCGCTGCATCATGTCAAATGAACAATCATTTGATCCATTGTTTGGATTCAGGCAGTTAAGTGGAATGTGGGAAAAACAATTAAATGGACTGTTATACAATCTTACAGACAATAAAGAATTTGTTCGTACAGCGAATTTAGGATTAAATACCTATTCGCGTTATTTGGAACAGGTAAGAAAAAACCAAGAGTTTATTGCGGCATTAATGAATATACCAACTAAGAAGGATGTCGCTAATGCTGCAAAGCTATCCATTCAGGCGGAAGAAAAAATAGATATTTTAGAAGAACAAATTTGGAATTTACAAGAAAGTGTCAGCTCGATTTCGAAAGATAACGTAAGAATGTTCGAAGAGGTCGTTACTATTGTCATGCAAATGAAGAATGAATTTCAAAAAGTATCCCAGGAGATGTCAGAAATTCATAATATTAAAGCTGAACTTTCTGCCTTGAAAAATCTTATTGGAAAAGAGAAGGAACAGCAGAAGAAAGAATCAAAAAAAGTGCAAGATAAAGAATTAGTGCTCACTGGTTCTAACACACCTAAATAACATGGAAGGGAGCGATGGTCATGAGCACTAAGGTTTTAGGAGCGAACCTTTTTTCAAGCTTGAACATAGAAAAAGAAACCAAACGCTTGAATCAACTTTATAAAATTATGACTGAATCGAAGCTAGATATAATACCTACACCTAGAGAATGTGTTTGGAAGAAAAATAAAACAACATTATGGTACCACCCTGCGAAAGTAAAAAAGCATGCAGTTCCAATATTTCTAGTCTACTCTCTATTGAATAAGGTGTATATCCTTGATATTGGTGAAGGGAACAGCGTTGTCGGGGGTCTTACAGAACGTGGTTATGATGTCTATCTCTTGGATTGGGGCTCACCTGGCCTTGAAGATAGTAATATTACACTTGACAATTATATTCTTGATTATTTGGAAAAGGGTATTAAACGTGCACTAAGACATTCGGGAGCAAAAGAAATATCTCTTGCCGGATATTGTTTGGGCGGAACAGTTGCAGCAATCGTGGCTTCAATAACAGACCTGCCAATTAAGAATTTAACGCTTGCTGCAGTTCCTATTGATTTCAGTATTGGGATCGTACCGGATAAGTGGCTGGAAGGTCTTCAAAAAGGGGATCTTAGTTTTGATCAATTTGCTGATGCACATGAAACCATTCCTTCAGAATTTCTTTATTTGATGTTTAGAATGCTATCACCAGTTTATGGAAGTCCTAAAATCAATCTCATTACTCGTGCGCATGACGAGGAATATGTAGAAAAATGGCGACGCATGGACAAATGGACAAAAGACACTGCATCGTTTGCAGGGGCTGCATTCAAGCAGATGTTTAATGATCTCTATAAAGATAACAAACTCCTTAAAGGCGAATTGGTGATTGGCGGTAAGAGAATAGATTTAAAGAATATTACATGCCCGCTATTCGTCTTCTCTTGTTCCCGTGATACCCTAGTGTTAGAGCAACAAAGTCTTCCAGTGATGGACTTAGTTTCTAGTGAGGATAAGACCTATGAAGTTTATGACGGTGGCCATGTATCACTAGCATTAACTGGCGTGTTTGCAGAAATTTGGGACAAATGGCTTTTAACACGTTCAATTGAACAACAAAAAGGACTTGTATAATTATAAGGAATACGAATACATTATTAACGGGAAGATAGATGAGTGAGGGCCCGTTTCTTCCCGTTAATCATACATTTTATGCTGCAGTTTTTTGCTGATTGAGGAACCTTCTTAATAGTTGGTTAAACCGGTCCTTGGCTTCCAGTTTGGCGAGATGACCGGTATTCCTCATAATAATAAATTCTGAGTGTGGAATCAGCTTGTGCATGCATGCCTGAATCCAGACGGGTAAAACAGAGTCATACTGACCACCAATAATAAGGGTAGGAACATTGATCGTTGGTAATAGGGTTCGATTATTGACTTCAAGACACATCTTCAAGGATTCAAGGAAAATTTGATGTTTTGGACGAAAAAAGTGACTAAATACCTCCATCATATCTTTATTCCAGGAGTAAAGTGCCATATGTGCGAGGAATTCTGTTTGTTTTCCTGCTTCTGAAACAGCCTCAAACTTTGCTTTTCGATTCTTAAATAACAAATCCTTAAGCTTCTTCGGGAAAAAGTGGAATGTACTAATTAACAAGAGTGAACGACAGTGGTCGGGAGCCTGACGGTAGATTTCCTGTGCAACGGCTCCGCCCATTGACAGTCCAAGAATGTGAGCGTTTTCAATTTTTAACTCTTTTAACAAACCGATCAAATCAGTGGCAAAGGTTTGAATAGATATATTATCCGTTTTTGTACACTCCCCGTGCCCGCGTAAATCAGGAATAATCAACTCATATTGATCGGCTAATTCAAATTGGTTTTTCCATCCCTCTTTGACTTCACCTAAGCCATGGATTAGCATCAGTGGTTCCCCTTTTCCTAAATGCAGGTAAGGTACTCCTAATTTGCTGATTTTAGTTTTTTCCATTTTACACCACCCTTCCATTTTTATTAAGTTTATAACCAAGTTCACTAAATTGTAAACATTTAAATACTGAATTACTATATATTTATTTTACATATTGCAAATTATTACCTATAGGTGTAAAATACATGTAGGTGAGGTGATGAAGATATGGTAAACCAAGATAATCAATCAGTCAATCCATCAAAAAATTTTGTGCTGCCATTTATTTTATTGCTTCTAAGCAGGGTATCGCTACATGGGTATGAACTTAGCCAAAAGCTTGAGACATTCGGGTTTAAGACCCTTGATCAAGGGAACTTATACAGGATGCTAAGACAGTTGGAAAAGGACGAACTGGTTTCATCAGAATGGGATACAACAGGAAGCGGGCCGGCAAAAAGAAGATATTCTATTACAAAAGCTGGTGTTACATACTTAAAAGGCTACGCCAATCAACTAGAAACATATCAATCAATCCTTGATCAATTTTTTAAGATGTATTCCAGTTTCCTTGAGCTCTATATTCCTTCTTTTCAAAAGAAGGATCCAATAGAGAAAGTAAATAATAGTAGGAGGAGGAAAGACAATGGCTCAGAAGAAAAGTGAAACGGTTTTAGCTGCTGATGAAAAAATGATACCAACAGCAGAGGAATCGATAGCCGTAGGTTCATTTGTATCTACGTTTTGGGACCAATATGAGCAATCACGCGAACGGAGAGAGCAGCTTCGGGAAAACAGAGAGGATGCCTATATTAATGCAGTAAAGGAAGTCATCAAGTTCAACAAGCAATATAGAAATTCCATTGCGAAATTGTATGAGCAGACCAAAAAGACAAATAAGGATATGGTTAGTGAATTGGTGCATCAAATTAATGCCGGTAAAGATGAAATAATAGCAGAAGACATTCATTCAAACGACCGTGATGAGCTTAAAAATCAACTGAAAGAAGTTTCTGGACAATTAGAGAAATTGGCGCTTACACCAATACGATCAATTTTCCATATCGTTGATCAGTTAGAAGATAATTTTGAAAAAAATGCAGAATCAAGTGTAGCCTATTCGCGTGATCGTAGAAATGCTTGGCTAGCGGTTCGTAAGGAATATGTGAAGAAAGCACGAAATGCTCATTTAAACCTCGTAGACCGAGGAAAGAACAGTTTTAAAGAACTAGTAAAAACTCAGTAACCAAAATTGGTTAATAAGGGGCAATAACAGCATTGATTAACATAAGTAACCTTAATAAAAGCTAAACCACAATCTTTTATCAAAATTAAAGATTGTGGTTTTTTTGATTTTACTTAGCATGTGATTTCAGTAAATTTTCAAGATATGCATTAATCTGTATTAGCTCTTGCTCACTCTTTGGTTCTAATTCGTTTTCTCCTCCATTTTCAAAACTTAAATTATATTTTGGAAGAATCGAGCTATCACTTGTCACAGCGTGTGCAAGTAGTTTAACATTCTTTAAACCAATATTACCGTTAGCAGGTGTGTAGGTTTCGATTTCCCCCGGATTTGTAACATATAGGGACAAATTTTTGAAAAGAACCGTATCACCGGAAGTAATAATATTTGTCATAATACCATTTGGGGTTTTAACTAACTTTTTAATCATTAATCCTTTAACCGAAGCATTTTCAAATTTTAGTTCGAGCATTGGACAATCTAATTGATTGTTTCTTTATTGGTTAGATTTACTCCATTGATGGTACCTTCTAATTGATTTGCTTCAATAATAAATCCTATTATTGTAGATTCAACCGCAAAACTATTCATTGTAGGAATAAAAAATCCACTAATTGCAATAATTAATATAATAATAACTCTATAAGGTTTTCTTCTTTGCTTCAAATCTATCACCGTTTTTCTGTAACTATAATAATTGCCTGATTGATAACTGTTTATTCGTCCCTACTCTACCAAACGGCTTCGGACTTTATTGAGGTAATGTTTCTTTGCTTGATGCTATTTCTTTTTCTGCAAATTGATTTTTATTTGAAACTTCTTGGGAATCTACAGCGGCTATTTTAGGGCTCCATGCAATCAACATTGAACCCCCAACAATTCCAAGGATTGTACCGATCAGGAAACCGCCTAAGGCCCCCATAATTGATAAAACAGATGCAAAAATACCCACTATACCAAGCAGAGTAGAAAGCTTAGGCATGAAATATGCCAGGACACCCATTAATAATGTAAGGCCCCCCAATAAAAGGCCAACAACAATCATACTCCCTGGTGCAGCCGCAATTTCATATAGCTGGGCAGGCACAATTAATATGATGATTCCTGATAAAATAGACAAGGTCGCCCCCCAAAAAGGGCGCCTTGCTCTCCAATTCTTAAATCTTTTCCGTTTTGAATTAATAGAGCTCATTTATATCATCCCTTACCTGTTAATCCTGTGATGTATAGGTTATTTAGGAGCATTAATAGGTTCAAATGAAACTTTCATTCCATTAAGAGTTACTGTTTTTTGGAAAAGATACACTGTATCCAGGACACCGTTCTTGATGGTAATGGAATTTGCAGTCTGAGTAAAATGTTCTGCCGCTGCTCCAGCTAGTACCTTAGGATCACTAAGATCTCTATCCCCAACATATTTTTCAGCCATTGTTAGCTCATTAAAAGAAGCATCACCCTGTACCATTGTGGCTTTCTGTTGAAGTCCAGTAATGGTAACTGGTTTATTGGAAGTGATGACAGCATTAATCCCTAAAAAAGGAATAGCTTTTTTAATTGTCAAATTAGTAATTGTAGCATTTTCAATTTCGTTAACAGCGACTGGATTGTTTTGTTTCATCGCACTATCAGCAAGGCTTCCGTAAAGTTTAAATCCTGTACCTGTCATTTCATCAAAGCTGACTTGGAATCCACCCACTAGTGGTACTGCTGCGGCCATGCCTGTTAGTCCAAAAGTCCCTAGAAGTGATCCTAAAAATACAAATCCGCCTAAAAGTGCAAAAACTAACTTCTTCTTGACTGTTTGCCCTCCAATGATTACGGTTTCTGCTGCTAAATTCATTTTCCTTCCTCCTTTTATTTTTTTAAATAGCTGAAGCATTTTCAAAAAGTTGTAAATGCTTACACCATTCGTCACAATTTTATGATAAATTAGTAAGTTTAGAAATCCCTACATTTGTAGGAAGTTTTTCCTACAACTAAATGAGGAAGAACATGAGACGACAAAATATTTAAAAAGGAATAATATAAGCAGGAATTTTGAGAAGTTTAGCTGAATTATCATATAGAAAGTAAACTGTTATAATACAAGAGAATAACAGCCTAGATTTTCAGGGAAGGTGTGTGCAAAATGTCAAAGTCATTAAACCACCATTTAGATAATCTTTTACATGATGCTGTTAAAATGTTAAGCCATTATCAAGATGATCTTTTACATGAATGGAGCCTCATGCTTCAATCTCTTAATAATACGAATAAGAAATCGATTGCGGTGTTTGAATTTATAAGTGAATTTTTAGTAAGGTTTTTGCGGTCTGTCAATCAAGGTCATGGTGATATATATCGGATGTTAAATGAAATTCAGGAGGATTGGTTTGCCCATTTTCAGCGGCGCCCCGAACCGGAAGCACTTATCTTTCATCTGAATTTGTTAGAAAACGCCGCCCATAAGGTTTTAAAATCAAAGATTACGTACTCTTCTAAACTACATCCTTCTGTCCATTATTTATTTTCAAAAATTAGTGAAGTAATGCTTTTTCAATCGGAAAAAGAGAATTATAGTATCTGGAAGGATGCTGTAATCTTATTTAATGAGTGGATTATCCGATCGCAGAATTTTAAGGAGTCGGTTGAGAATATCTGCTTTGGGTTTGGCTATTTTCTCCCCTTTGAACGGTGCGCCCTTTTTAAGTTTACCAATAAGGAAAGTATAGGGGTTGGCTTGTTTGGTCATCATTTAAACACAGAAGAGATTAAAGCCATTGCAGAAAAGATTACCAATATACCAGTGCTGAATGAAAGCCTTGTGAAGTTAAAATCGCAAGGGCATGAAATGAAAAATTTCCAGCCGATTTATATACCTTTTGCAGAACATGACCTTCCAGAAAAGTATGTGAAAAAATTTGAACTTACTTCACTAATTATTGTTCCTATTTATGTCCCGGTGGAGGGGAAAATTATAGGAGGTGTTGTTTTAGATCAAGGCCCAGGCAAACAGTTTACAGTGGATACAAGCTTATTTCCGGCATTGATGAAATTTGGGCAAAGCTCTGGGGAATTGCTATCAAAGTTTATTGAGGCAGATATTAAAAAGCAGAATTTTCAAGATGGTGATTCGATTTCTTTATCACCGAGGGAAACGGAAATTATTAAGCTTTTAGCGGATGGTGCTTCAACTGCGGAGGCGGCGTTAAAGCTTTATTTAAGTGAATTTACAGTACGAGATTACATATCAAATATTATGAAGAGACTTAACGCACAGAATAGAACAGAAGTCGCGGTTAAGGCGATTAGGATGGGAATAATCGACTAGTTCGATGTTGAAATGCTTTATTAATGGTTGTAAATGTGGCATTATTAATTTGTCACATTTTTTTGTGTTTGGGAAAAATAATCTGCGGCAAATAAAGTTAGGAGATATGACTACATGGATTTACTTATGATGATTAAAGCAATTATTTTAGGATTAGTAGAAGGGTTAACAGAGTTCGCACCGGTTTCTTCAACTGGACATATGATAATAGTTGATGATATGTGGCTTAAATCTGAAAGGTTTTTAACTGAGCATGGAGCCAACACGTTTAAAGTGGTCATTCAGCTTGGTTCAATTCTCGCCGTTGTCGTCACCTTTAAAGACCGTTTTATCGATTTGTTAAGTTTAGGACACTTCAATAAGCATAAAGGTGGCAATGGCGGCCGGCTTAAATTAACACAAGTTATTGTTGGGTTAATTCCAGCTGGTGTCCTTGGGGTTCTCTTTAATGATTATATTGACGACCACTTATTTTCCACAGCAACCGTTCTGATTGGCTTGGTGATTGGCGCTGTGTTAATGATTCTTGCCGATGTCATTGGGCCAAAGAATCCCAAAGTAGAAACAGTGGATCAAATTTCTTATGGACAAGCATTAGTGGTTGGTCTTTTTCAATGCTTCTCACTTTGGCCAGGGTTCTCTCGGTCTGGTTCAACTATATCGGGCGGGGTACTGATGGGTATGAGCCATCGAGCTGCAGCTGACTTTACTTTTATCATGGCTGTACCGATTATGGCGGGGGCAAGCTTTCTTTCCCTATTGAAAAACTGGGAATATATGACGATGGATGCGCTGCCGATATTTATTGCAGGGTTTATTAGTGCCTTTATATTTGCCTTACTGTCCATTCGCTTTTTCTTAAAGCTGATAAATAAAATAAAGCTTTTACCCTTTGCAATATATCGTATCGTATTAGCATTAATCATTTATTTGGTTTTCTTATAAATTTTTTGGGCAGTTCCTTTTTAGGGGCTGTCTTTTTTATGCGAAAATTTGTTGGAAGAAATAAACATCATAACATTTGTCCTATATGGGGGTTACTTGGTTTATCCCCGTTAAATGCCCTTTTGGATAAATACCTGTTTTCATGGAGAGAGGAGCCTATACCATCAGGTTAGAATAGAATAATTTAAAATAGGGGATAGATATTCAGCAAATGGAAGGAGGTAGGTGGATGGAAAAGAGTCGATGTGGCGAGTGTATTTGTGAAGAAATGGAACAACTTCTTGAGGAGCAGCAAAAACTTTCATTTGAAGGATTTCGTTTCATTTTTGAAAAAATTGGCTTTGACACAATCCCATTTATCCTTTCAAATGGGAAATGTCCATTTGAAACTTTTGGGGTAACGAGGTATGGAGAATTTTTCACAACACAAGTATTTAGGTTAGAAAATCTTGACCCAAGACATTGTTGCGCAACGCTATCACTCCTTATGCCAGTAGACATGGATGGCTGCCCGGTAGAATTATGTGATGATGTGTATTCGCTGTTAAAAACTGATAACTGCATGATTGTAGACTTGAAATGCTTTTGTACGATTCAGCCGTTATCCCCCAAATTAGTTAATCGGGAGCTGCCCATTATTGAACCAAAATGTTGATAATAAAGGAATTAGGGTCTGCAGTATACTAGTTTGATGGACGGACCCTAATTATTTTTCTAAATAAGTGTGAATCATTTCTTTAGAAGGACAATGCATGTAAAGGGTACGACTTGCTTTTATTACCATTAGTGACAATTATACAGGACAAACATACATATGGGTCAAAGCAGCACATTTGCTAAAGAATGGGCTTATTCTTTTTTTTCAAAACTTACTTATATGGATATGTGTCTATCGCACATTTTTATCTAGGTGAATAGGATATATGGAATTCAAAAAGGAGGTAATGTAAATGTCTGGTGTAGCAGGTGGCTATGGCGGCGGATTTGCCCTACTAGTCGTTTTGTTTATTTTGTTAATCATTATCGGAGCTTCTTGGGGTTGCGGATTCTATTAATATAAAAGAGGAGGACATATAATGTTTGGATATGGTGGTTTTGGTGGCTACGGCTATGGTGGCTGTGGCTGTGGTTACGGAGGGGTTGGATTTGGCGGCGGCTTCGCGCTAATTGTAGTGTTGTTTATCCTTCTAATAATTGTTGGAGCAGCTTGCTTTAGATGGTAATTTGAAAAGAGTTGACAGTTATATAATTAATAATCACAAAAACCCGCTTGTTTATCCCGCGGGTTTTTGCTGTGTTTATGCAAGAACCAGGTTTTCAGTGATGTTTGATGACCCCCAAACAATCTTTTCCACTTCTGAACCTTCCAATGTTTCTTTCTTTAATAAATCAGCTACTAATTGCTGATACTGATGTTGATGGCCCTGAATTAAGGTTTCTGCTTTTTCTAGGCCTTTTGCGAACAGTTCCTGCATTTTCGCCTCTTTCGCTTGTTTGTTAAATGTGAGGGTGAATCCGTCTTGAAGCATTCCTGTATCCACCATTTGTTCGATAATTTGTTTCGCCTGCTCAACGTCTCCGCTAACACCGATGCTGTGTTCACCAAGAAACATTCTTTCGGCAACTCCGCCGGCTAACACCATAGCAACACGGTCAAGCAGGTCAGAGGTTGTCGACAAATGCAGCTCTTTTGGAATGGGTGCTACGTAGCCTAGAGCCTCTCCGCGAGGGATGATGGTAGCTTTTCTAACCGAACCAGGCTTCGTTAACGAGGCAACAATCGCATGGCCGGCTTCATGAATGGCAACCCTCCGTTTTGTGTCAAGATCTTTTAGGGAACGAGAGGTGCTTCCTAAAATGGTCCGGTCAAGGGCATAATCAAGGTCTTGCTTTTGAACCATATCCTGGCCATTTCTAACCGCACGTCTGCTCGCTGTTTCAAAAAGGGACTGCAGCTCTGCACCTGAAAAACCAGATGTGCTCTCAGCCAAGTCATCTAACGAAGCAAAAACATCCTTTGCAAAAGACTTGCCTTTTGTATGAATGTTAATAATTTCTCTCCTTCCCTTTGTATCTGGAAGTGGTATTTGAAAGGAGAAGTCAATTCTTCCCGGTCTTAGAAAGGCTTCGTCAAGCATGTCCTTTCTATTTGTTGCAGCAATAAACAAAATTCCATCATTGGAATGACCGCCATCAAGCTGAACAAGAAGTTCCGTTAATGTTTTTTCTGCTTCCTCGCCGCCATGTGCTTTTCGTTTACCGGCTAGTGCATCAACCTCATCGATGAAAATGACGGCAGGACCTTGTTTTCTAGCCGTTTGGAACAAGGAACGGACACGGCTGGCACCAACACCTACAAACAATTCATTAAAAGCTGAGCCACTCGCAGAGAAGAAAGCGGCATTTAATTCACGAGCGATTGCTTGAGCTAATAAGGTTTTACCAGTTCCCGGAGGTCCGTATAATAAAATCCCTTTAGGTGGTTTAATTCCTAACTTAATAGCTCGCTCCGGTTCTTTTAAGGTAGAGAGAGTTTGCATTATTTCTTCTTTCATTTCCTCACCAAGTCCACCTACATCTTCCAAGCTTATTGAAGGGAGGGGGCGTGATTTTGCGACGCTATTTTTCATTGAGTTATGAAGGCCAAAGCCTCCTTTTGTTTTTTGCAAGGCAAATGCGGCTCCCGCAAGGAGTAGAATAATCCCGCCCATAATCCATTTTCCATAACGGCTGCTAGTAGAATATGAATAGTCGATATTATATTTTTCCACAAGTTTATCAATCATTTGACTATTTGGTGGTACATGGGAAACGAATTCTGACTTTCCTGCTTTTATATAAAGGCTTCCGTCCGCCCGTTCTATAAGAGTAACTGTTGCTCCATTTTGACTTTGAATGGTTTTCTCGACAGAAGAGAATGGGATGGTAACCTCATTATTTGAAGTTTGGAAATACCAAACTAAACCTGCCATGACTAATAATAGCGCTGTGAATAGCGGAATAAACTTTGAAACTATTTTTTTACTTTGATTCATTTGCTTCATCTCCTTTAACAGAGTCTTCCTTATTATAAGGGAAATCCCAGAAAAATGGATATGGGAATCAGTGGAAGGAAAGGAAAACGTGTATTAGGAATATAAAAACACACTACCGGAATTTGGAAAGTGTGTTTTGGAATTCTATGATAATAAACGAAGATGCGGGATAATCGGCATTAGGACACTTTGTGCAAGGACACCAATGCTAACCCCAATGCTTGATGTTTTACTCCAATTAAAAACATGAACTTTTTCGTCTTTTCCTTCATACAAAAATAATAGCTGCTCACCATCTTCAGCAATGCCAATTTTATTATAGGTGACGTTGTTTTGCTCGAGGACAATTTCGAACGCTTTATGCAACAATGCTAATGTTTGTTGATCAATTTTATTAATTTCCATATATCCTCCTAGGGTATCTCATTTATGTACACCCTTATTATATTATTTTACCATAGGAGATTAAAGAAAAAATCAATGTCAACCAATTGAAATATTGCAAACTGAACGTTTGCGAGATAAGATTGAAGTTATGGAAAAAAATTTTTTTGATTGTTAGAAGAGAGGAAGACAAGATGGGTAACAATTTTAGAGATGAAGTATTGTCACGCCGGACATTTGCGATTATTTCCCACCCGGATGCCGGAAAAACAACACTAACGGAAAAATTATTATTATTCGGTGGAGCCATTCGTGATGCCGGTACTGTTAAAGCAAAAAAAACAGGGAAATTTGCCACAAGTGACTGGATGGAAATTGAAAAGCAACGTGGAATTTCAGTCACATCCAGTGTAATGCAATTTGATTATAATGGAATTCGCGTCAATATTTTGGATACACCAGGACACCAGGATTTCAGTGAAGATACGTACAGAACTTTAATGGCTGTAGACAGTGCGGTGATGATTGTCGATTCGGCAAAAGGGATTGAGGAACAAACACTAAAATTATTTAAAGTATGCCGTATGCGTGGTATTCCAATCTTTACGTTTATGAATAAGCTAGATCGCCAAGGGAAAGCGCCCCTTGAGTTGCTGGCTGAACTAGAAGAAGTTCTCGGAATCGAATCGTATCCGATGAACTGGCCGATTGGAATGGGAAAAGAATTCCTCGGCATATATGACCGTTTTAACAATCGAGTTGAACAATTTCGTGTAGGTGATGATCAGCGGTTTATCCCATTAAATGATGATGGGGAAATTGCAGGAGACCATCCATTGAAATCGTCAGGACTGTATGACCAAACACTTGATGAAATCATGTTGCTAAATGAAGCGGGCAATTCATTTTCAGCTGAAAAAGTGGCAGCAGGCACCTTGACACCTGTATTCTTTGGAAGTGCATTAACAAACTTTGGTGTCCAAACATTTCTTGAGTCCTATCTAAAATTTGCTCCCCCACCGAAGGCGCGTAATTCTTCGATTGGAGAAATTGATCCATTAGGAGAACAGTTTTCAGGATTTGTTTTTAAAATTCAAGCCAATATGAATCCTGCACACCGTGACCGGATAGCCTTTGTGCGAGTATGTTCCGGAAAGTTTGAACGTGGGATGACCGTTAATATTCCGCGCTTAGGAAAGCAATTAAAGCTTTCCCAATCAACTTCCTTCATGGCTGAAGAACGAAATACAGTGGATGAAGCTGTTAGTGGCGATATTATTGGTTTATATGACACAGGCACATACCAAATTGGCGATACGATTACAACTGGCAAGGATGATTTCCAATATGAGAGATTGCCGCAGTTTACTCCAGAATTATATGTTAAGGTTTCAGCTAAGAACGTTATGAAGCAAAAATCCTTTTATAAAGGTATTCAGCAGCTTGTTCAAGAAGGAGCAATCCAGCTCTTTAAAACAGTTAGGATGGATGAGTATTTATTAGGAGCTGTTGGACAGCTTCAGTTTGAAGTATTTGAGCATCGGATGAGAAATGAGTATAATGCTGAGGTTTTAATGGAACGTATGGGGTCCAAAATTGCCAGGTGGGTTGAAAACGATACGGTTGATGAAAACCTTTCAAGTTCCCGAAGCCTATTGGTAAAAGATCGTTATGACCATTTGGTATTTTTATTTGAAAACGACTTTGCTCTAAGATGGTTCCAAGAAAAAAATCCAAATGTCAAACTGTACAATCCAATGGATCAACACGAATAGAAAATTTGCAGCGGGAATAATCCTGCTGTTTTTTTTTATTACTTTTTAGAAAGATTAAGGTTTTGAATGTTTTGTGATTCCCCGTTATTTTAACCTTAGAATGGATAAGCTAACTGAGAAGTTTGTTATTCTAAAATTGCCAAAAAGAAGCGGGATTGTACTATGAAAAAAATGAGCAAATTGGAAGCCGTATTATGGAATATTGCTTTTCCTGGTTTCAGTCAATTGTTAATGGGCCATTATATCAAAGGAGTATTGTTTGTTGTTTTAGAATTTGTTATGAATGTTAATAGCCGCTTTAACCAGGCGATCATGTACAGTTTCTTAGGCGAAATCGAAAAGGCTGAGGCGGTCATAGACTATCAATGGCTTATGTTTTATCCATGTGTCTATTTGTTTTCTATGTGGGATGGTTATCGCTCTGCCATGCCGGCAGATGAAAAATATTCCTTTTTGCCTTTTGTTTTTTGTGCGTACTTTGTCACAGTTGGTTTAATGGTATCGCCAAAAGTGACGATTTTCCAAATCCACCCAGGTCCTGTTTTTTTACCAATGTTGTTTTTAATTCCGGGGCTGTTAATTGGGTTTTTTATTAAATATTTATTAGCTGCAAAACTTCACACGAAATAATTATCTTAATGCTTCAAATCAGGATTTACTGGGTTGAAGCATTTTTTTTTGTAAAAAATATTTTTAAACCCCCACAAATGATTTCAGTGGAAACGTACCTTTGTAGTAAATGCGGCTGTAAAAATTGCTTAACCGATAAAGTCCAAAGTAACAGTCATATGTTATAATTGGTCGAATAGAGGTGAGCAAATGCTAGGTTTATTGTTTATGACCAACAAGAAAAAAAGAACGTTAGAAGAAACTGTCCTGTTAATTCAACATGGTGATCGCTTCTTGATTGATGAACTAATTGATGCTTATAAGCCGTTTATTGCAAAAACAGTATCTTCTGTATGCAGGCGGTATATATATGAAACTGATGATGAATTTAGCATTGGCCTAATCGCATTTAATGAAGCAATAGAAAAATACTCTTCAGAGCGTGGAAGCTCTCTACTAAGTTTTTCAGAAGTAATCATTAAAAGAAGAGTTATTGACTATATTCGCAAACAGACTAAAAATCAACATATCAGTATTGATATAACCAATGCCAGTCAAGAAGAAGAATCAGCAGGAATGGTTATTGTAAATGAACTTTCCCTTGATGAGTACCATAAAAAGAATGACGAACAATTAAGAAGGGATGAGATTCTTCATTTTCAGAATTTATTAACAACCTTTGATTTAAGCTTTAGCGACTTGGTTGAAAATTCTCCTAAGCATGCTGATGCTCGGAAAAGCGCTATTTTGATAGCGAAAATGTTAGTCGAAAACCATGAATTAAAAGAACTATTATTTGAAAAAAAGCGGCTTCCCATTAAGCAATTAGAAAAAATGGTGAAAGTCAGCAGAAAGACGATTGAACGGAACCGAAAATATATTATAGCGATTGCACTTATATTATCAAGTGATTATGTGTATATGAAGGATTATATAAAGGGGGTGCTAGAACCATGAAAAAAGGAATAATAATGGAAATAGATGATGCTCATTTAACGCTTTTAACCCCCGAAGGTGAGTTTCTACGGGCAAGAAGACAAGACCACCCATATACAATGGGTGAAGAAATTCACTTTTCCCCGATTGAAAGCGTCAATTACATAAAACCGTGGGCTTCTGTAAAAAATATTTTTAAGTATAAATCGGTCTGGGCCGCTATAGCAGTCCTATTCTTTTTTCTTAGCTCATTTATTCCACTCAATCAAACTAATAATGCTTATGCCTATATGTCTATTGATGCGAATCCAAGTATCGAGTTTGGGGTAAATAAAAAAATGCAGGTTGTAGAGTTAACTGGTTTCAATAAAGAAGGAAAGAAAATCGTGTCAGAACTAAATGATTGGAAGAAAAAAGATGTCTCTGAATTGACAAAGTCCATTCTAGTTGAAATGAAGAAAGCCGGTTTACTTACAAATAACGAACATGTCATTATAACTACAGTGCGGACTGAAAAGCCAGAGAAAAAAGCAGAAAAAGAACTGCAAAAGAAAATGAATAGTATTAAAGAAGCGGCAGATAATCAGAAATTAGATTTGATAGTATTAATAGGCACGGAAAAAGAACGCGAAAAAGCACGTGAACATGGGATTTCTACAGGAAAATACCAGGAAAATAAAAATCAGTCCTCTCAAAAGGAAAAGCAGAATACTATCGAGAAGAAACAGGAACAAAAAGCCATATCATCGGAAACTAATAAGGCGGTTTCGCCTGGTCAACAAAAAAAACAGGGTGATGATGTTCAAAATAATGGATTAACTGAAAGCAAACCGGAAGGTGGAACGAAAGGTTGGGAAGGGAATTCTATTCCTCCGGGTCAATTGAAAAAAGCTGATGAAGACCAATGGAAACAAAACCAAGGGAACCAAAATCAAGGGAACCAAAACCATGGGAACCAGAATCAAGGGAACCAAAACCAAGGGAACCAAAACCATGGGAACCAGAATCAAGGGAACCAAAACCATGGGAACCAGAATCAAGGGAACCAAAACCATGGGAACCAAAATCAAGGGAACCAAAACCAAGGGCAATTCAAAAATCAAGGTCAACAACAAGGGAATGGTAACCAACAAAACAAGTGGAATCAGAAACAGCAGGAGAATGATTCTAATCAGCAAAATCATTGGAATCAAAAAAATCATAAAAATGAGTAAAAGTCCGGCTAAAAACCGGACTTTTTTCCATATTTATTTAATTATTGTTTGGTAAACTGTCCAGACATTTGGGCTTGTGCTTGTTGTACAAGTCTTTTTGTAATCTCGCCACCTACTGACCCGTTTGCTCTGGAAACTGTATCTGAACCTAATTGAACACCGAATTCTTGAGCTATTTCGTATTTTACCTGATCTAAATACTGCTCAATCCCAGGTACTAATAATTTATTGCTGCTATTTGCCATTTTGGTCAACTCCTTTTTTCTTACAGAGATTCTAAACCTCTGTAAATGTATTATTTATCTCTGTACCGTTTTCATAAGTGGTAATGTTTTGCCAAACTGGTATTTGAATCAAGATTAGAGTCTTCCGCTTTTCTTTTTAATCTGTCCCTTTACCAACATCTTTTGTAGGATGCATAAACGGGACGGCTTGAGGTTTTCTTTTACTTTCAAGCAGCTCACGATTTTCTGTGGTGTTCCAGCCAATATCATTTGTAGGATGGACCCATTCGTCACCAGCCATTACCTCAGGGTCTGTATTCTTTGACCAATTCTCTAAAGGAGAATTTTCGGAAGCATACATACTGTCACCAATTGTAACACCATGTTTGTTAACAAAAGGCGCCTCCATTTTGATGCCGGTACCTTCAAAGCTTGGAGCATTTATTTGATGCGGCATTGTTTCGTTTATCGTTAATTGCTCAGCAACCTCTTTATTTTTTGACTGTTTCATTCTGCTCACTCCTGTTTTTCCTTATTTTCTTCTTGAAAGGAAATTTTATTTATGAAAAAAAAGGAATGTTTGATTATAATCAATTTGTTTAAAACTATGGAAGTACGGATAATTTTTTTAGGAGGAAAACGTCATGGCAAAGCGAAAAGCTGAATTTGATGCAGTGGAAAAATATACGAAGACACCTCACAAAAATGTTCAAGAAAGTGAATTTTCTGCGGAGTTTACTGATAATAACAATGCCATTAGGTTTGCCAACCGCAATTCAAAATTAGGGAAAAAGGGAAGAAGTTAAGTGAAAGACCGCCGTAAAATGCCTCCTCGCATTCCGACTGAAGAATTCAGTATTGAGTACGGTGATGTGAATGGATCAAAGCTGTATGAAACGAAAGAGGGATTAAAGAAATACAAATTAGGTAAAAAAAAATAAGCCGGAAAGTCCGGCTTATTTCTTTACTGTAAAAGGGAAAATGAGAGTCCGATTATTTAATGGATCAAAGTAGCCCAATAGGCAAGCTGGATGGCTTTTAATCTCTCCTGTTATTAAAAACTTTGATAAATCAAAGGAAAGCTCTTCTAGCATCGTATGCTTAAATAATTCCTTTTCATCAAGTTTTAGCTCGTTGAACTCTTGGCCTAATAGGTCTGGGTTCTCAATGATTTGTTTATACAATTGTGTTCGCTTAGTCTTGTCAAAACCTGTTTCCCACCAAGGTTTCCTAGGCTTGTATTTATGATTTTTAAGGTAATCATACTTCATAAGTCCTTCAATCACATCAAGATTTTCGACAGATTTTTGTTCAAGAAAGGAGAACAATCGACGGAATAAATCTTCAAGCTGGTGCCCAATTCTTGACCATCCCCGCTCGTCCCAATATGATCCAAACTCCTGGAAGAAATCAAATGGTGAAGGGAAGACATTTGTTACCAAGTATTCTACAGTGTAATCCATTCTATGGTCATTCCAATACTTTTCTAGTACATCCTCAACTTGTTTGATTCTGACAATATCGTCGAAAGAAAGAACATTATTACTTAGGATTTCGTAGGGGGAATGATCCATATATACATATTGTTGGTCAGCAGCACGCAGGCGTACCCCTGTACCCCGCAGCATTTTCAAAAATCCTAGTTGCAATTCTTCCGGTCTCATCTCAAATACATCGTTGAAGGTTTTGCGAAAAGATGAATAATCCTCCTCCGGAAGTCCAGCAATTAAGTCGAGATGCTGGTCAATCTTGCCGCCTTCTTTTACCATTGTTACGGTTCTGGTCAGCTTTGCAAAATTTTGCTTCCGCATGACGAGCTCATTTGTAAAGTCATTTGTGGACTGAACGCCAATTTCAAAGCGAAAAAGTCCTTTTGGAGCCTCTTGGTTTAAAAATTCAATTACCTCCGGACGCATGATGTCAGCAGTAATTTCAAATTGAAACACGGTGCCGGGAAGATGCTCATCAATTAGAAAGCGGAACATTTCCATGGCATAGCTTCGGCTGATATTAAAGGTGCGGTCAACGAACTTAATGGTTTTTGCCCCATTTTCCATTAAATAGCGGATATCGGCTTTGATTTTTTCCCTATCAAAATAACGAACCCCTACTTCAATAGAAGAAAGGCAAAACTGGCAGCTAAATGGGCAGCCCCTGCTTGTTTCAATATAGGTTACGCGCTTGCCTAAAGTCGGAATATCCTCGGGGAAGCGATATGGTGATGGAAGCTCTTTAAGATCTAGTTTATTCATTTGCGGTGTCATGATAACATGGCCATCCGGATCCCTATAGGCAATTCCATGGACATTTCGATAGTTATTGTCTGTTTCGATTTCAGTTAATAATTGCTTAAAGGTTAATTCACCCTCGCCGATGACAATATAATCGACATCGGGATGTTCTTCCATCCAAACCATCGTATCATAGGTTACTTCAGGTCCACCTAAGACAATAATGATCGACGGATCAACTTTTTTAAGCATATTCACCACTTTTAGGGTTTCTTCGATGTTCCAAATATAACAACTAAATCCAATCACCGCTGGTTTTGCCTGATAAAGCTCTGAAACGATGTTCATAACTGGATCCTTAATTGTGTACTCTTTAATTTGTATGTTAAATTCCGGAGCGGCATAGGCCTTTAAATAGCGAATCGCAAGGTTTGTATGGATAAACTTTGCATTCAAAGTTGAACAAATGACATTCATAAAGTAGCTCCTTTTCAATTATAAAACAAAGAATAATTATATCTTATTTTAGACCAAAAAGATAGCGGACAAACTGTTTGTCGAGCAAGCAACATAATTGGACTTACAAGATTTCTCAATAAAATGAACCCTGTTACATAACAATCATCACTCTGTTATATAATTGGATAACCCGAAAAAGTCAGTTATATTAACAGTTACTTTACAAAAAAGTAATGTGTTATAAAAAATACCGGCATATGTTTAACTTTTGTCACAGCTAAAAAAATGTAAGTGTCCTACAATAACTTTGGGGAAGTTACATTTTTATGTCTTTTTCGTGTGAAATTTATGAACGAAATTGTCAAGCAGAAGCTTCTTATCTAGGTGCTTCCGCTTTTCTAAAATGGGGAGGGGCATTATGTCTATTTTACCGAAAAAAAATGAACTGGGATTTTTTGAAATTCGGCTTGAATCAATCGGAGGCTTAGGAGCTAACTTAGCTGGAAAAATGTTAGCGGAAGCTGGTGTATTAAGTCTTGGTTTAAGAGGATCCAATTTTTCATCATATGGATCTGAGAAGAAAGGTTCTCCAGTAAAAAGCTTCATTCGTTTTTGTGATCCAGATGTAGAAATCAGGGATCATAGTCCAATTGAACAACCACATATCGTGGGTGTTTTCCATGAAGCGTTATACCGAACTGTTAATGTTGTCAGCGGTTTAAATGCTGATGGCATCGTTTTAGTTAATACTACAAGAGATTTTGATGATGTTAAAAAGGATTTACAGTTAGAATACGGTACACTTGCCATTGTGGATGCCCTTGCCATTGCGGTTGAGGAAAAAACAAAAGTAAATACAGCGATGCTCGGTGCTTTATATCGTATTTGTGATTTTCTTGATCCGGAATCAATGAGAGATGTGATTCGCAAGACATTTACAAAGAAATTTCCTCATCTTGTTGAACCAAATATCCGTACGTTTGACCGCGGATACAATGAAGTTCAATTTAAAACGTATGAAGTGACAGAAGGTGCTGAAGGGAAGGCCTTCACACGTCCACTTCCACAGCTTGGCTACATGACCCAGGAAATTGGCGGTGTCATGGTTTCGCAAGCAAATAGTATTTTTAAAGATTTAAGCGGTTCACGCCAAGGATTTCTTCCTGAGTTCCAACAAGAAAAATGTATTCACTGCGCAGCTTGTGATAATGTATGTCCTGATTTTTGTTTTGTTTGGGAAGAGGGAGAAGATAAGCGCGGCAGAAAACAAATGTTCCTTAAAGGAATTGACTATCAATATTGTAAAGGCTGCTTAAAATGTGTGGAAACCTGTCCAACTGATGCCCTTGGCGATCTTCGTGAAATGCTTGGATATGCTGACGAAAACCGTGTAAAACAAAACTTTCCTTATGTAGCAGGAGGGATTCTTTAATGGCAATGTTAGAAGATAAATTAACGACACAAGGTACAGCAGAACAAATTTCAACCTTTGAATCAGGAAATGAAATGGCTGCAACTGCAGCTGCTCAAATAAATTATCATATTATGGGTTATTTCCCAATTACACCGTCAACAGAAGTAGCCCAATTTTTAGATCAAATGAAGACACGCGGTGAACATGATATTAAGTTGATACCTGCAGACGGTGAGCACGGGTCAGCTGGTATTTGCTATGGCGCTGCTGCTACAGGGGCACGTGTGTTCAATGCTACAAGTGCAAATGGATTCTTATATATGCTTGAACAGATGCCAGTACAGTCAGGAACTAGATTTCCAATGGTTATGAATTTAGTTACTCGTGCAGTCAGCGGACCACTTGATATTCGTGGAGATCACTCTGACCTTTATTATGCATTGAATACTGGCTGGGTTATTTTAACTGCAAAAACACCACAAGCCGTTTATGATATGAATATTATGGCGTTAAAAATTGCTGAACACTCAAAAGTTCGATTGCCAGTAATTGTTGCTTATGATGGATTCTTTACTTCCCACCAAAAACGCAGAGTTGAATACTTCAAAGACCGCAAAGTGGTGCAGCAATTTGTTGGTGAATGTCCGACAGATTACAACTTTGTGAGGGATTTGAGCAAGCCAGTAACCATCGGTGCACATATGAGCGGTGATGATTTCATCAACAATCATTTCCAGCAATCAGAAGCAATCTACAATGCTGGTGAAGTATTTAAAGAAGTTTCTGCAGAATATGCGAAACTTTCAGGAAGAGAATATCCTGTGCTCGATTTATATAAAATGGAAGATGCTGATGTGGCTCTCTTCCTATTAAACTCAGCTGCAGAATCAGCGAAGGATGTAGTTGATCAGCTTCGTGAAAAAGGAATAAAGGCGGGTGTCATTAGTCCAAATATCATCCGTCCTTTCCCTGCAAAGGAAATACGCGAGGCCCTTAAAAATGTGAAATCATTATTGGTTGGTGAACGTGCAGATTCCTACGGTGCAAATGGGCCAAACTTAACACATGAAGTAAAATCGGCACTTCAAGATGACAAGAATAACAAAACAATCGTGTTAAGTCGGGTATTTGGTCTTGGCGGTAAAGATTTCTATGCTACTGATGCCGAGAAGTTCTTTGATACGGCAATCGACACAATGGAAAAGGGTTATGCTGAAAAGCCGTTTGATTACTATGGACATATTCCTGGCAACCCGGAAAAAATCCTTAAACCTGTCATTTTACCGCAGCATGGTGATGTATATAAATCAGGTTTAATTGATGTGAAAATGGATGAAGAAACGAATAAATTAAAGGTGAAAATACCTCCGCTTCGTGCTTTGACGGGAAAACCAAAACGGATTGCGTCTGGCCACGGGGCATGTCCAGGATGTGGAATTTTTGCAGGTATAGAGCTATTCTTTAAAGGAATTGAGGGGGATATTGTTACCCTATTCCAAACAGGCTGTGCTTATGTAACCACCACTGGCTATCCGAGCACCTCACATAAGCAGACGATGATGCACAACTTGTTCCAAAATGGAGCTGCGACATTATCAGGTACGCTGGAAGCGTTTATGGAATTAAAAAGCCGTGGTGAAATTAACATTTCCGACGATGCAACCTTTGTGATGATCACTGGTGATGGTGGTATGGATATTGGCATGGGGTCGGCCATTGGTACAGCGCTTCGTGGACATAAGCTGATTATGCTTGAGTATGATAATGAAGGCTATATGAATACGGGCTCACAAATGTCTTATTCTACCCCAATGGGTCATATGACTAGCACATCTGGAGTAGGGAAGAAGCAGCAAGGAAAAGCGTTTCATCATAAAGATACAGCGCAAATTATGGCTGCCACCAATATTCCTTATGTGTTTACGGGATCAGAGGCATTTCCGCAAGACTTAGTGAAAAAAGGTGCAAAGGCACAATGGTACGCACAAAATGTGGGAACGGTTTACGGTAAAATTCTTATCACATGTCCATTAAACTGGAAATCTGATGACCGTTTCGGTACGAAAATTGTCGAAGCTGCAGTAGATTCTTGCTTCTTCCCGCTATATGAAGTAGAGCAAGGAGTTACCACGATTACGTATAATCCGGAAGATAAGAATAAACGCATTCCGCTTTCCGAATGGTTAAAATATATGGGCAAAACTAAACATCTGCTAAAAGAGGATAATAAACCAATTTTAGAAGAGTTTGAAGCAGAAGTAGAAAAAAGGTGGCAGCGCCTAATGGCTAAACATGAAAATTCAATGTTATAAAAAAATTGAAAACGCAAAGTACTTTTGGTGCTTTGCGTTTTTTTGCTGTTTGACTTTGATTCATCTTCGTGATAAATGAAAAATTTGTAGGTCGGCAGAAAAGGAATTTTAGCGTATTATGTAGAATATATGATTCTATATGATTGCTTGATTAAAGAAGTTCGCGGGGTGCTATAAGTTGGAGAAGCAGTTCAATCAGGAATATCCTTTACCTTATGATAAAAATATAGAACAGACGAAGGGAACGGATTTGCAGAAAAGCGAACAAAAATACAGACAGATTTTTGAAGATTCCATAGACGGACTTATTCTCTGGGATCATGAACATCGGATTGTTGATGTAAATGCTGCCGCTGAAAAAATGATTGGTTTACCAAAGAAAAAATTAATTGGAAACCGGGTATATGAACCAAATACCCCGCTGGAGGGGAAAAAACAAGAAATTTTGAAGCATATTGATCAGCTTCTTCATAAAGGAAAAACCGCATCCTCAATCATCTTTGAAATGGAGGATGGTAAAAAGAGATATTTTGAATTCTCTTCCAAAGGGGATATTGTCGGGGGCGTAAATTTTACAGTATTTAAGGATGTAACAGAAAAAGTAGTCATGCAAGAACAGCTGCGGAAATCTGATACATTAAATGTAATTGGTGAACTTGCGGCAGGAATTGCTCATGAAATACGAAATCCTATGACAGCTTTGAAAGGGTTCATTCAATTACTTGAAGGCAGTATTACAAAAGAGCATTCGATGTATTATCAAATTATTACCACAGAATTACAACGAATTGATTCAATTATTAATGAAATTCTAATCCTTGCAAAACCGCAGGCAATTAGCTTTCAGGAAAAGGATATAATTCAAATTATGAAGGAAACGGTTGACCTGCTTACAGCGCAGGCGGTTCTTTATAACGTTCAATTTGTAACAGAATATGATGCCGGGCTTCCGCTTGTATTTTGTGAACCCAATCAATTGAAAAAGGTCTTTATTAATTTAATAAAGAATGCTATCGAGGTAATGCCAGGTGGAGGGAATATTACGATTACCATCAAGAAAATGGAAAACCAGCAAATTCAGATAAAAATCAAGGACGAAGGAATGGGGATTTCTGAAGAAAAGATAAAAAAGCTTGGTGAACCGTTTTACACGACAAAAGACCGGGGAACGGGACTTGGGTTGATGGTAAGCTATAGAATCATCGATGAACATAAAGGAACGATCAACATTGAAAGTGAGGAAGGGAAGGGGACGATTTTTTATATTTATTTGCCAACTAATCATAACAACAATAACCCAATGGTTTAAAAACACTTTCGTCCTTTTCCGGAAGTGTTTTTTCATTATGTAGTCTAAACCTGAATAAAAAAGCAATCCGAATGGATCCGGATTGCTTTTATTGGGATTACAATACACCATGGACTTTTTCAATGAAAGAGGGGACGTCGGTGATTTCTTTTCGTTGTTTAATTAGGATTTTCCCTAGTTCTAATGTCGTCCGTTTGGCTGCTAATCTAATTTGTTCATCTTCAATACTATCTAAATCTGCAACATGTGCGAGTCCAATCGTTCTTCTGATTAATTCGCAGCCGGCAAATCCAATGGAATCCTCAAAAAACTTTGATAAATTATAGCCTAAGAATGTATCAGTTTTAGCAGAAAGCTCTTTATTTTCTGTATTCCAGAGACGTGAAAACTCGTCTTTAAAGACACTCCATACTGTTTCAATATGACGAATAAAGTGATCACGTTTTGAATCGTTCGCAATAACCTCGAAGAGAAGATTCGCAAATACTTGGCCAATATCAAAACCGGCAGGGCCATAGAAAGCGAACTCTGGATCAATGACCTTTGTATCTGAATTGCCTGCAAAAATGCTTCCGGTATGCAGGTCACCGTGGAGGAGAACTTCTGCCTGTGTTAAAAAGCTTCTTTTCAACACATTTACATGAAACTTCAGTTCCGCGTCTTGCCAAAGAGCTTCGACGTCAGTCCGTAAGCTATCCTCAAATTCGTTTGTGTCCGCATCAAAATAGGGATCAGTAAAAATTAAATCCTCGGTAATTTTGCAAAGCTCCGGATTGATAAACTTTTGCACCTGCGCTTTTTTTGCAGCGGGGCCTAAGCCATAATCTGACGTATAGAATAGTGTTTTGGCGAGATATTCGCCCAAATGTTTAGAGATTAGCGGGTATGTTTCCCCGTTAATAAATCCCGTTCTAGCAATTAAAAGATGGGAAAGATCCTCCATTACAGTGACGGCTAGCACGTCATCTGTAAAATAAACCTTGGGAACGTAATCTGGTGCAAGCTGCCCAAAAGTCTTTAAGGCATCTGCTTCAATTTTGGCCCTTTTTAAAGTTAACGGCCAGCTTTCGCCAACGACTTTGGCATAAGGAAGAGCTTGTTTAATGATAACGCCTTTTCCACCCTTCACATCGACTATATGAAAAACTAGATTTAAATTACCATCACCAATCTCCCTGCAGGATAGTTCTGCATTTTCAGTGAAAATAGGTAGACTTAATGCCAATTCGATGGCGGCAGGTTCAGTTAATGGCTCGTATGACGTTTGCTTAAGTTGACTCATAATAAATTCCTCCTTGTTATGGAGGCTTTAAAAGTGCAATAAGGCACTAAAAAAGCCTCTTTCTCATCTGAAAGAGGCTAGAAGACATTGTCTATCACACCTCTTATCTCTCAGAAAGATTATCCTTCTGTTGGAATTAGCACCGTGCCATATTGGGAAAATAACCCCACGCGTTA
Organism: Neobacillus sp. NPDC097160; assembly: GCF_044762155.1. Classification (NCBI taxonomy): domain Bacteria; kingdom Bacillati; phylum Bacillota; class Bacilli; order Caryophanales; family Bacillaceae; genus Neobacillus; species Neobacillus sp. NPDC097160. The sequence continues at coordinate 95,698 of NZ_JBIWDU010000017.1, forward strand.
ACTGCGCCCCATTTAAAAAAATGGAGATCCGGTCGGTTGCTGGGCTTCAAAGGGCCAAATCCCTCAGCCAGCTCGTGATAAGAGTAAAGCTATTCAATATGGTAAAAATAATAACAGTTTCATAAATATAGTGTCAATATATTTTGAAAATTATTTATAAAACCGTGGTTTTCTATCTTCAAAAACTGGAATCTTCTTACGGATTTCCTTTACTAGCGCCACATCAATCTCGGTGGATAAGATTTCTTCCTTTTCCCCAGCCTCTGCAATCACTTCTCCCCAAGGATCAATTACCATCGAATGTCCGGCAAATTGATTATTCGGATCGCTACCAGATCGGTTGCAGGCAATCACATAACATTGATTTTCAATTGCCCTCGCGATTAAAAGAGCACGCCAATGCTCCAAGCGTAGTAAAGGCCATTCGGCAACAACGAATAATGCTTCCGCTCCTTCTGAAGTATGTGCACGAATCCACTCAGGAAAACGGATATCATAACAAATAACACCTGCAAACGACTGATCTTCAATCTGAAATAATCCTTTTTCAGCACCGGCTTGCAGATAGAGATGCTCATCCATTAGTTTAAAAAGATGTAGTTTACTATAGCGATGAGCAAGCTGGCCATCTTTTGTAACAATAAGCAGTGTGTTCATTACCCCGTTTTCTTCACGGTTTGCCACAGAGCCTCCTACAAAATGAACATGAAATTTCTTTGCCGCATTTTGGAGAAATTCAATCGTTTGCTTGGCATCTTTGTCGGCAATCTCATCAAGTCGTGTTAAGTCATAGCCTGTTGTCCACAGTTCTGGAAGGACAATGATATCAGGGTGCTCATTCATTGCTTTTTCAATTAACCTTTCAGCAGATTGATAGTTTTTTAAAGGGTCACCAAAGGAGATATCCATTTGTAGACAAGTAATTTTTAATTTCACAAATCTTCACCTCTTAAGAAATTTCGGAATTTTATCTTTACAAGCTGATATAAAAGTTATAACATTTATCACTAGAATTTCAAATGAATTTTGAAAACTAATAAAGCAGGTGAAATAGATGAAGCAATTTCCATCATCAGAACTTTTAAATAGTCTGCCAAAACAGTTTTTTGCAGGGCTTGTGAAGAAGGTTGGGGAATATATTGCCGAGGGACATGATGTGATTAATTTAGGTCAAGGTAACCCTGATCAGCCGACCCCATCACATATTGTTGCTAAGCTTCAAGAAGCGGCTGCAAATCCTCTGAATCACAAGTATTCTCCGTTTCAAGGACATCGATATTTAAAACAAGCTGCGGCGGATTTTTATTTTAAAGAATACGGGGTAACAATTGATCCGGATAAAGAAGTAGCCATTTTATTTGGCGGCAAAGCAGGACTAGTAGAAATACCCCAGTGCTTGTTAAATCCAGGTGACACCATTCTCGTACCCGACCCGGGTTACCCTGATTATTTGTCTGGAGTCGCACTGGCAAACGCGGAAATGGTAACAATGCCATTAAGAGAGCAAAATCATTTTTTGCCGGATTTTAATGAACTTTCTGCTGATATTCTTTCAAAGGCAAAATTAATGTTCCTCAATTATCCAAACAATCCGACAGGAGCTACGGCCACTTCAGAATTTTTTGCGGAAACAATAAAGCTGGCAAGTGTGAACAATATTTGTGTCGTTCATGATTTTGCCTATGGCGCAATCGGGTTTGATGGTGAAAAACCATTGAGCTTCCTGCAGGTTGAAGGAGCAAAAGAAGTTGGGATTGAAATATATACGTTATCGAAAACTTATAATATGGCAGGCTGGCGTGTCGGATTTGCCGTAGGAAATGAAAGTGTCATTACTGCTATTGAATTACTTCAGGATCATCTGTATGTAAGTTTATTTGGGGCGGTACAAGAGGCAGCGGCCGAAGCATTAACCGGCCCGCAGGATTGTGTTAAAGAGTTAAACCAGCTTTATGAACGGAGACGAAATGTATTAATCGATGGTCTTCGGTCGCTGGGATGGAATGTCACGGCACCGAAGGGTTCATTTTTTGCCTGGTTAAAGGTGCCGGATGGGATTACATCTGAGGAATTTGCCAATATTCTTCTGGATCAAGCACATATAATGGTTGCACCGGGGAATGGCTTTGGAGAGTTTGGCGAGGGCTATGTCCGAGTAGGTCTATTGTCATCTGAGGAGCGGTTAACGGAAGCTGTCAGAAGAATAAGTTGTTTAGAAATATTTAAAAAATAAGTTGACATTTTATTTTTTTCTTGGGATAATCTCAAATAAAGTTAAAAAACTTAAATAACTTAAAAAGTGAATAAATACGAATCGTTTTCTTATCAAGAGCAGGCGGAGGGAAAAGCCCGATGAAGCCCGGCAACCGACTTAAAACTTGTGTTTTAAGCACGGTGCTAATTCTTGCAGCATTATGTTGAAAGATGAGAAGATGTTAGTTTGTTATGCTAACCTCTTCTTTTTTGAAGAGGTTTTTTATGTTTTTTGAAAGGAAGATGAATGAAATGTCTGAATTAATTGCGACATATCTACTACATGATGAAAAGAATCCAGAAAAAAAAGCCGAGGAAATTGCACTTGGATTAACTGTTGGATCATGGACGAACTTGCCTGAATTAGAGCAAAGTCAATTGCGCAAGCATAAAGGCAGAGTCGTTTCCATCGAGGGGTTACCGTCTGCAAATGAGGATCAATCACTTATTAGGATTGCCTATCCAACCGTTAATTTTTCTAATGACCTGCCGGCTATCTTAACGACGGTTTTTGGAAAGCTTTCTTTGGATGGGAAAATAAAAATACTAGATTTGCAGTTTGATGATAAATTAAAGAGCTTGTTCCCAGGTCCAAGGTATGGGATTGAAGGGCTTCGCAACAAATTAAATGTTTACGACCGGCCGCTGTTAATGAGCATTTTTAAAGGAGTGCTGGGTAAAGACATTCATTTCTTATCGGAACAGCTAAAAGAGCAAGCTCTTGGTGGTGTTGATCTTGTGAAGGATGATGAAATTCTATTTGAAAATGAATTAACACCATTTGAAAAAAGAATTACTGCTGGAAAAGCCGTTTTGCAGGAGGTACAGGAACAGACTGGACACCGGACATTATACGCAGTAAACCTTACTGGACGGACATCTAAGCTTCGTGATAAAGCAAGAAAGGCAGCAGAACTCGGGGCAGACCTCCTGCTGTTTAATGTATTTTCGTATGGGTTAGATGTATTGCAGGAGCTAAGGGAAGATGGAGAAATTGACTTGCCGCTCATGGCCCACCCTGCGGTCAGTGGTGCATTAACCTCATCACCTGAATTCGGCTTTTCACATTCTTTGTTACTTGGTAAGCTTCTCCGTTATGCCGGGGCAGACTTGTCCTTATTCCCATCACCATATGGAACAGTAGCACTAGAGAAACATGCAGCCCTTTCCATAGCTGAAGAACTAACGATAGAAGATGTTTATAAAAAAGCTTTTCCTGTTCCATCAGCGGGAATACACCCTGGTCTTGTACCATTATTAATTGGTGATTTTGGCGTTGATTCTGTCATCAATGCCGGCGGCGGGGTACATGGACATCCGGGTGGTGCACGCGGCGGGGGTATTGCCTTTAGACAGGCGATTGAAACGAATCTCAATGGGAAGTTGCTGGTGGAAGGTGCGGAACAGTACCCTGAACTTAAACAGGCCTTACAGCTCTGGGGAAATGCCGAGGTGAGCGTCTAAATGACTAAACCAGTGATTTTCTGTGATTTTGATGGGACCGTGACAGAAAGTGATAATATCATCGCCATTATGAAAAAATTTGCCCCTCCAGAGTGGATACAGCTCAAGGATCAAATTCTTTCCCGCCAAATTTCTATCAATGAGGGAGTAGGCAAACTATTTTCTTTATTACCAAGTGATTTGAAGGAAGAAATTACATCGTTTGCAATTGAGAATGCCAAAATCCGACCAGGGTTCAAAGAGTTTGTTGAATTTGCACGTGTAAAAGGGATTCCACTCTATATTGTTAGTGGCGGTATTGACTTTTTTGTTCAGCCGATATTAGCGGAGTATGCACCGTTTGCAGGAATCTATTGTAATGAATCAGATTTTTCGGGTGAGACCATCAAGATTCTTTGGCCCAATCAATGTGACGCTTTATGTGAAAATGATTGCGGCTGCTGTAAGCCGAGCATTATTCGTCAACTAAACTACGGTGAAGACAGCTTCAAAATAGTAATTGGAGATTCTGTAACCGATCTTGAGGCCGCGAAGCATGCTGACTTTGTGCTGGCAAGGGATTTGCTTGAGGAAAAATGTGTGGAATGGGGTATTAACCATCAAGGTTTTCATACCTTCTTTGATTGTATCGAAGAAATTAATAAAAGAATTGAGGTGGGTGAGCCAACATGTTAACCGAAAGATGGACTGAATTAGCAGATGTTAAGGATGAGCTGGCAGAGCGCGACTGGTTTATGGGAACAAGCGGAAACCTTGCAATTAAAGTGAGTGACCAACCGCTTCAATTTCTAGTAACAGCTAGTGGCAAGGATAAGCGAAAGCGAACGGACGAAGACTTTTTACTTGTAGACGAATTTGGCCATGCTGCCTGCGAAACCTATTTAAAGCCTTCAGCCGAAACACTTCTTCATGTTGAAATTTACCGCAAGACGAATGCAGGCTGCAGCCTCCATGTCCATACAATTGATAATAACGTCATCTCTGAAGTTTATGGAGACAATGGTGAGGTAACATTTAAGGGGCAGGAACTAATTAAAGCCTTTGATAAGTGGGAAGAGGATGCTGTCTTAAAAATCCCGATTATTCGCAACTTTGCTCATATTCCGACACTTGCGAGTAAATTCTCTGAACATGTTTTAGGAGATACCGGTGCTGTTTTGATTAGAAACCATGGGATTACCGTATGGGGAAGGAACGCTTTTGAAGCAAAGAAAATTCTTGAAGCTTCAGAATTTCTATTCCGCTACCAGCTACGTTTATTAGAACATAAACCATATCAACTATTTAACGTAGTTTAATACTTAATTTATAAGGAGAGATTTACAATGGCTTATATTACATTCCAAAACAAAGATGAGCAAATTCACGAACAAGAGGCAGTAGCGAACTTCCTTGCAGCAGAGGAGGTTATTTATGAAAATTGGGATATTCGTAAGCTACCTGCGTCGCTGGTTGAAAAATATCTTTTGAGCGATGAGGAAAAGGCAGAAATTTTAACTACTTTTGCTGAAGAAATTACCGATATTTCTGCTAGACGAGGCTATCAAGCCCAAGATGTCATCTCTTTATCCGATCATACACCGAATCTTGACGTTCTGCTTACAAACTTTAAAAATGAGCACCATCACACAGATGATGAAGTCCGATTTATTGTGAGCGGCCACGGTGTATTTGTCATCCAAGGTAAAGATGGAGAGTTTTTCGACGTACATTTAAATCCAGGTGATTTGATATCAGTTCCTGAAAATACAAGACACTACTTTACTCTTGAAGATGACCGAAAAGTTGTCGCCGTAAGAATCTTTGTTACAACCGAAGGCTGGGTACCAATTTATGAAAAAGAAGAAGTGAAATGATAAGAAAAAAACTGGCTGGCAGATTCTGCTAGCCAGTTTTTTTCTTAAATTAATTTTGTCGTAATTACAAGAATGACCCTGTGGAATTTGTCGAAAAACAAAAGAAATAGAATGTTTTGTCTACTTTTGCGAAAGTGTTTACTTTTAATAAAATAGTTGTCATAATTCTTCAAGTAGTCTACTTTTTTGGCAGATTACAGTATGTAGAAACGGGTAGGAGGATAACATTGTACAAGTATAGTAATAAACAATTTGAAATGATTGAAGAGATAAAGGTCAAACGAGAACTAATGATCAATAGCGCTAATAGACTGGGTTTTACGAGTGATGAAACGATTAAATACAGCCAAGAACTAGATGAATTAATTAATATGTACCAAAGGACCATTGGGCAAACTTCAAGGCCAAATGAAGAAGTGAAATTTGCCTTTAAACAAATGATTATGATTTGGCCCAAAGTTCTGGTTTAATACCTGACACGTAGAAAGGATGAATAGCCCTGTTAAGGTTGCTATAATGAAGGCCTTCGATTTATGTATTCGTTATTGAATTAAAAATAAAGTGATAAGAAGGCCTTCCCTGTGTATTTCGTACACCATTCTCTATTGAATTAAACGATCCGCTTTCCCCTTGAGGGGGCCCACAATTAATCCTCAAAATCCTATCATCATTATCTACATTTTTTGACATAAGCTGTGATTTTTATCATTGTTTATATCTCAATATTTCATATAGTTATATTAGTACTAATTTTATTGAAAACTCACATCATGATTAACTACATATCTTACCACAACTAGTTATTACTTCAACTCCAATAGTTTTGTAGAAACCGCTTCATAGAACGTCTTAGTCTGTATGTATGTCCAATGATTCATTGTTTTAGTTAAAGCAAGTAAGAAAAAAATGAAAACAATCATTGTTTGGTACTATGCTTGTGTTGCGATTCATATATCGTTAATAAAAGCATTTTATATAACCAAAAAGAGCAAACGCTTTCATCAAACTTAGATTATATGGAGGAGGGAAAGTCCTACATGCACATTGTCGTATGTGTCAAACAAGTACCTGATACAAAAATTATTAAAATTAATCCAAAAACAAACACACTCGACCGCCGAAGTGCTCCAGCCATTTTGAATCCTTACGATGCCCATGCTGTGCAAGAGGCCGTTAAAATTAAGGAAAAAACGGGTGGTACGATTTCGGTACTATCAATGGGACCACCGCAAGCAACTGCTGTTATTAAAAAGAGTATTGAAATAGGTGCAGATAGAGGCTATTTAATTTCTGATCGTGCCTTCGCGGGTGCTGACACACTTGCAACTAGCTATGCCCTATCTAAAGCACTAGAAAGAATCAGCAAGGATCTCCCTGTAGATATGGTGATCTGTGGAAAACATGCCATCGATGGAGATACAGGGCAGGTTGGACCAGGTATCGCAAGAAGAATGGATATTCCACCTGTTACAAATGTAATAGAAGTAACGGAAGTTAATCAAAAGGAAAAAACGGTATTAATTAAACGGAAGTTAACAAGCGGTTATGAATTAATTCAGGCGGAATTGCCATGCTTGTTAACTGTTGAAAAGGAAATTAATGATATCGAATATTCACCAATGCCGAACATGATTAAAGCAGCCAGATATGAACCCATTATCTGGGCGGTAAGTGATCTTGAAAATGTAGAACGTACTCAGCTTGGATTAAAAGGTTCGCCAACAATTGTTGGTAAAATGTTTACACCTCCTAGACCTGAAGGTGGTAAAAGACTTGAGGGGTCTGCTGATGAGCAAGTTAGTAAACTCATGGAAGTCTTGATGGAGAAAAAGGACCTGTTAACATTACAGTCGTCTAAATAATAAAGATTATCTTTGTGCAGGGAGGGGTTTTCATGAATCTAGACGATTATCGTGGAGTCTGGGTATTCATCGAACAAAATGATACTAAAATCGAAGGCGTTTCACTGGAGTTGCTTGGCGCCGGTAGAAAGCTTGCTGATAAATTACAAGTTCCGTTAGCAGGATTTTTATTAGGAAACGGGATTAAATCATTAGCGGCACAAGTCATTTCTTATGGTGCTGATGAAGTGTATGTTATTGATCATCCTGTCTTGAATCATTACCGGACAGAGTCCTATATGCAGGGAGTGATGCTGCTGGCTCAAAAATATAAGCCGGAAATCATTCTATACGGCGCAACACCAAATGGGAAGGACTTAGCAAGTGCTGTTGCGACAGATTTAAGCACTGGATTAACCGCAGATACAACAATGCTCGATGTTGATGTAGATAATAGATTGCTAGAGGCCAGCAGGCCGGCATTTGGCGGCAATATCATGGCGACAATCCTCTGTAAGAAACATCGCCCGCAAATGGCAACAGTCAGACCAAAGGTCATGAAAGCATTAGAGCCTGACAGCGGCAGACTTGGAAAAATCTTTGCAGAGAAAATAGATCTAAAAGAAGAAGATATGCGCACAAAAGTGCTGCAAATTGTGAATGACGTAACAAAAAAGGCCAATTTGGCCGATGCCCATGTGATTGTTTGTGGAGGTAAAGGATTAGGGGACTTGCAAAATTTCCAGCTCATTCATGAACTAGCCGAAACAATTGGTGCCAGTGTCGGCGGTACCCGTGATGTCGTTGAAGCAGGCTGGCTCCCTCATGAGCAGCAAGTTGGTCAAACCGGGGAAACTGTTACACCTAAAATCTATTTTGCCATTGGCATATCAGGAGCGATTCAGCATGTAGTCGGCATGAAAAATTCCGAGTTCATCATCGCCATTAACAAGGACCCGAATGCGCCAATTTTTGATGTTGCAACATATGGAATTGTCGGAGACGCAATGGAAATCGTCCCTAAACTAATCGAGCAATTTAAGCAGCTAAGAACCGAAAAAGGCGGTGAAATAAGCTATGCCTGAAAAATTTGACGTGATCGTTGTTGGGGCAGGCCCTGCAGGCACATCTTGTGCCCTTACTTGTGCAAAGAATGGGCTTAATGTTTTGCTTATTGAAAGAGGGGAATACCCTGGGGCTAAGAACGTAATGGGTGGTGTCTTGTACCGCAAGCAAATGGAAGAGCTGATTCCTGAGTTTTGGAAAGAAGCACCGCTGGAGAGACCGGTAATTGAGCAGCGCTTTTGGATGATGGATAAAGAATCTGTCGTTTCCTTCGGCTATAAAGGTCTTGAATGGGCTGTAGAACCATATAATAATTTTACGGTATTACGAGCCCAGTTCGACCAATGGTTTGCGAATAAGGCTGTCGAAGCAGGAGCCCTGCTAATAAACGAAACAGTTGTTACAGAGTGTATTGTTGAAAACGGAAAGGTTGTTGGTGTTCGTACAGACCGTCCTGATGGTGAGGTCTATGCGGATGTTGTCGTGCTTGCTGACGGAGTTAACTCGCTGCTTTCTAAACAATTAGGCTTTCATAAAGAATTTCGTCCAGATGAAGTAGCTTTAACGGTAATGGAAGTTATTAATCTGCCAAAAGAAAAGATCAATGATCGCTTTAACTTAGAGGACAACCAAGGTTGTACAATCGAAATTTTCGGAGATTCCACAAAGGGGAACCTTGGGACAGCTTTTCTTTATACGAATAAAGACAGCTTAAATATCGGGGTAGGAACAACCCTCTCAAGTATGATTAAAGCAAAATTAAAGCCATATGAACTGCTAGACTACCTGAAAAATCATCCAATGGTCAAACCATTGATAGCTGGCGGGGAATCAGCAGAATATCTTGCCCACCTTATACCGGAAGGCGGTTACCGTTCCGTGCCAAGAGTGGCTGGTAATGGCGTTATCGTTGTAGGGGATGCTGCACAGCTTGTTAATGCAATCCATCGTGAAGGTTCGAACATGGCGATGCATTCAGGGCTATTAGCAGCAGAATCGATACTTGAGGCAAAAGCCAGAGGAGGCTTTACAGAGGCCAACTTAAATATTTACCGAGAGAAGCTTTATGATAGCTTTATCATCAAGGACTTAGAGAAATACAAAGATGCGGCACATACATTTGAAAAGTATCCTCAATACTTTAATGAGTATGTACCAATGATGAACAAGGCAATGAGTAAATTCTTCACAGTTGATGGCACGCCAAAACGTGAAAAGCAAAAACAAATCATGAAGAGTGTAACAGCTGAAAAAGGAACGCTTCGAGTATTGCAAGATATTTATCGTGCTTGGAAGGCGGTGAAATAATGTCAACGAAGAATATCGAGGAAAAACAGTACCTCCTCAGATTTAAGTGTGATACCAAATCCCATTTGACCATCCTTGACCATGATGTTTGCATGACTCAATGTCCCGATAAAATTTGTACAGTATTTTGCCCGGCTGAGGTTTATAAGTGGGAAGGGACACGCATGCAGGTAGGTTACGAAGGCTGTCATGAATGCGGCAGCTGCCGAATTGGTTGCCCATACCAGAACATTAAATGGGAATACCCTAAAGGCGGACATGGGATTGTGTTCCGACTTGCTTAATTCCTAAAATTTAAAAAGTGCTGTTTGCCATTTGTGCAAGCAGCATTTTTTTGGATAAGAAAGCAAAATGTCTACTTTGAGAATCAAGAAGCCATACGCTTTTATCACTATATGTAGGTTTTTTCACAAGTAAGGGTAAAAAGAAGGTGAAGCAGAAGATAAATATTTAGGGGTTTAGCTTATTTTCTCTAATAGGGCTGCTGAGGAAAGTTCATCTTTTTTACTTAATGCAACTAATGTAGTAGCAAGTGCTATTGCATCATCCATTAACCTCAAAGTTGCTGAACAATAATAAGGCTTTCTCCAATTGAAATCACCTTCACCATCAGCAGGGTATATACTCACTTTCCAATTATAGTATATGTTTGGCTGTGGGAGCTGTACCCCTTCAACGGCAATCAGCCAATGAGTGGAAGGTGAATCAGAGTAGAAGCTTTCAGATTCCTGCAGGGACATTCGGTCATTTAATCCAATCGGTATTAATGCCTTTTGATAAAAGTCATGGTAATTTGGGGTTTTCATCTATTTTTGACCTCCCTTATAAGTTCTAACTATATTATATGAGCCTTTCAACATTTTTTGTGTGATAATTGGTAAAACTTTTCAAAAAAATTAAAGCGTTTTCATAAAAATGTCAAAAACATCGCATCACTTTTACATTTGCTTATTAATGTGACATCAATCACTACATAAATAAATGGTTACTTTTATACTTGAGACAAAAGAAAACGATAGAGGTGAAGGATTATGAGTGGCTGCATGAGTGATTTTGGGGGAATGCCCCAAGCTGAATTAAGCGAAGGACTTAAACAATTAAAAAGTGAACACCCGCCGTTATTGGATCAACTAGAAGGATTATACGGATTAACGCAGAAAATTGATCAAGAAACAGATGCAGATCATAATTTTGGAGAATTAATAGTAAAAGTTAAAGAATTTAAGGCAGCGTTAGATCCGCATTCAGAAGGAGAAGAGGGTGTCCTTTTTCCGATGATGGGTGTCTATATTGGGACAACTTCCGGACCGATTGCGGTGATGGAATATGAGCATGATCAAGCAAAAGCAAATATCGGTGCCTTTCTAGCGAAGGCAGAAGCTGGTCAGACATCAACAGATGAAAAGAAAAAATTAGCGGAATTAATTCAAAATGCCTATTTTATTTTGACCGAGCATTTCTCCAAGGAAGAAAACGTGTTATTCCCAATGGCAGAAAGAATGCTGACAGGTGAGGAGAAGGCGGAATTATACCGAAAAATTAAGGAAATAAAATAAGGATGGGCGCGAGCCCATCCTTATTTTATTTGATTCCATTCCCAAACCTTTTGATCTGATGGGAGGAGGAAAGCAATTAAACCCAGTAGAGGCAATAACCCAAGCCAGGTGATCATTGATTGTAGGCCAATCCAGTCTGCAATGGATCCCAGCCCGACTGAACCGATTGCCCCCATTCCAAACGCAAGGCCAACTGTCAAACCCGACATCGTGCCAATTTTCCCTGGGACTAATTCTTGTGCATACACGACAGTAACGGAAAAACTAGTCATTAAAATAAATCCGGTAAGAATAAGGAAGATAAAGGCCACGGTTGGCGATACATAAGGTATGAGAATAGAAAAAGGCACAGTCGATAACATGGAAAAGGAGATAATGTTTTTCTTTCCAAATCGGTCTGACAGCGGCCCGCCAAAGAAGGTACCAATGGCTCCAGAAACTAAAAATGCGAATAAAAAGATTTGCGATTCTTTAATCGTAAGGGAATATTCTTTAATCGCATAAAATGTGTAGAAATTGGTGATACCGGAAGAATACCAAGTTCTTGCAAAGATTAATAGCAGAATCAAGGCTAATGTATTTTTTACTTCTTTGGATAAACCTTGCTTCTTACTTACATTAGTGCTCTTTTTCTTTACTGGATTAGGAAAAGTTATTAATCTCTGATTATACCAATTGGCAATATAAATGAGCAAAATGACCGCAAGCGCAGCAACAAGTGTAAACCAGGATGCGCCAATTTGTCCAAGTGGAACTAATATTAATGCGGTAATGACTGGGGCTAACGCTTGACCAGTATTCCCCCCCACTTGATAAATAGATTGTGCAAGCCCCCTTCTCTTCCCTGCAGCCATATAAGCCACCCGTGAGCCTTCGGGATGAAAAACTGCCGAACCCAGGCCGATAAAAAGGACAGACAAAACAATCATCGCAAAACTAGGTGCAAACCCCAATCCAAGGATGCCGAATAATGTAAATGTGAGACCAATTGGCAGGGCATAGGGCATTGGCTTTTTGTCAGTTAACATCCCTACTACTGGCTGCATAACAGATGAGACCATATTTAATGAGAATGCAATGATTCCAAGCTGGGTAAAGCTTAAACCCATTGATTTTTCTAAAATGGGGAACATAGCTGGTACAACAGCTTGAATGGCATCATTCAATAAATGGCAAAGCCCGATGATAAAAAGAATTTTAAACATAGTGGATTCTGATGCTTTTGGAACCTTCGTAGGTAAAACTGCTTGTTGATTCATTGTATCCCTTCTTTTTTAACTTAATATTTTTCTATCTTATCTTACTACTGAATGAACAAAATAAGAAATATTTATTTCTATTTTCGAAACATTTAAATTATAATGGGAGAAAATAGATGGTTATAGGGGGATATATGGAAAATTCAGTTGAAGTTTTATTTACCCAAAAGGTCTTAAATGGCTTTTTGTCATGTTTCCAATTAGAGGGAAACGTTAAAAAACTGGGGGATTTTGAGAATTACGTCTTCGAAGTTTACCATGGTGGAAAGCCAATGGTCTTAAGGATTACACATAGTTCCCATCGAAATAAGGCTGAAATTGAAGCAGAGCTTGATTGGATGAATTACTTACATCAAAACTATGTGAATTGTCCAAATGTCTACAAGTCTTTAAGTGGGCAATTAATTGAATGTACAATGGCTTCTGACGGGTCTTTTTTTTACGCCTGCCTGTATTCAAAGGTAAAAGGTGGACCTGTTAAACTGAACTCAGAGCAATTCAATGCCCAATTGTTTCAGGCTTGGGGTAAAGAAATCGGGAAAATACATGCAGTTACGAAGGATTATCAACCGAAAAATGGAAAGAAATTACGTCCCTTTTGGCACGAGGAAGAACTGCTTGAAGTTGAAAAATATTTTCCTTATGAGCCGGAGATTATTCAACATACGGGTGAGTTAATGAAGGAATTAATGGAGCTTCCGCAAAACCGTGATAATTTTGGACTAATCCATTCTGATATTCATTCGGGGAACTTTTTTTATGATGGCGAGTTTGTTAATGTGTTTGACTTTGATGATTGCAGTTACCATTGGTTCGCATCCGATATAGCCATTCCCTTGTACTATTCAATCTTTTATGGGTTTGATAGTGCGAGTGAGGATGAGAAGGCCGAGTTTGGCCAGCATTTTCTTACACACTTTAGAATGGGTTATGAAGAATACAATAGCTTGCCAGAGAATTGGCAGGAACATTTGCCACTTTTTCTTAAGCTAAGAGACATTACACTATACTCAGTGTTTCATAAAAAAATCGCGCCCGAAGACAGAAACGTGAGATTGATTCAGCTTTTAACTAATATTAGGAGAAGGATCATTCAAAAAGAAGCGATTGTGAAAATAAAATAAAACGAGACCTAGTGTGATGGTCTCGTTTTATTTACTTATTGGCAATACGATGGTAACGGTGGTTCCAATCTTCTCTTTGCTATCTATTTCGATGCTGCCGCCAAATGAATTAATGATTCGCTTACAAATAACCAGACCTAGACCTGTCCCAGATTCTTTTGACGTATAAAAAGGTCGAAATATCTTTTCTAACTCATCTTTCGGTATCCCTTTACCATTATCGCTGATTTCAAGCTTGCAAAAAGTATCTTCATGTGAATGCAGCTTAATTTCTAAAATTCCTGGTTTATCGAATGATTCAAAGGCATTTTTTGTGATATTTAAGATCACTTGTTTCAATTCGTCTTTTACACATTTAACGATGACCGGTTCACGAGGAAGCTGCCAGGTACATTCTACATTGTGCGAATTTCCCTCTGAGATAATTAGCGGTTTCAGTTCTTGAAGTGTCCCTGCTATATTAATGTTATCTGCCATTTGTGCTGTCGGTTTTCCAAGGATTAAAAACTCACTGACAATTTCATTAATACGTTTTAGTTCGGAGTTAATAACATTGAAATAATAACGATCCTCCGGGTCTGTATACTTTTCACTTAGAAGCTGCAGTAATCCTTTTACACCGGTCAACGGGTTTCGAATTTCATGTGCTGTACTCGCCGCCAACGTCCCCACCAATTCGAGCTTCTGTAGTTCATTTTGTTTTCTTTCTTTATGCGTATCCCTTCTTAATAACAAATATTCAATAAGTAAGTAAAGGATATGTGTGATAACAAGAATGATAAACAAAACTTGCCCCAATGCTTTACTAATTTCTTTATTATTACGTTCTGCAATCTTTACTTTTATACTCCATGGAACGCGATCCATTGGTGAAGTAACCCATTGAGTATCATCTCCCATTTCATTGGTGGTTACATTCATCTCAAGAATGGCATTCTTCCCACCATTTACAACAAATAGCTTGGTATCAGGAGTAAGGACTTTCATCAAGTTTCTCATATAGTCAATACGCAAATCTGCAATAAGAATGGCCTTTAATTCGCGATTTTCATCGAGAACAGGTGTAGCAAGCCCAATAATTCTTTGGTTATTTTTAAGGATTTCTTCATGATCAGAGATAATTGTATCCTTTGTTTTGATAACCTCTTGTATGAAAGAAAGTTTGGGGAAATCTGCCTCATTCCGTAATGGAGCAGAACCCGTTAAAAGGTTTCCCTTTGCGTCAAGCAAGTAAAGCCCTCCGTACCGCGGATCGTGTTGGTTTACTTGCATAAGTAATGGTTCCATTTTCTTAGGAAAGTCTAAGTTTTCCTTAGCTGAAAGGGAAAGAATATCTAAGCTAGTTTTCGTTTCACTTATGAATTGATCCCAATTCTTTTGATAGATCGACGCAACCCATAGAGCATCTTTTTTCCTTTCAATGTCATTTTCTTTTAAAATACCATAAAAATAGTATGAGCCTAAAATAATTACGGGTAGTATAACTACAACAAAATAGAGATAAAAATTACCTTTACGAATTTTCATGTAAGTACCCCAGTTTAATCTATAAATATTAAGCGTTATAATTATAGCAGATGTTTCATTTGTTTACCGTAATATTCAGGCTGTTAAAGAGAAAATTGACAGAAAATGAAAAGTTTCTTATAATAATTTTGAAATCGAGATAATTTTAAGATGTGCAGCCTCTAACTTAGACACATCATATCAAAACCTAAAAGGATGAGTTTTTTATGGAAAATAATTCAGTCGCTAAATCTTTAAAGTTATTTATAGTCCTTTCAAGAGCTTATAAAGCAATTAATGAACATGTAAATAAAGTCATTCAAGCAAATGGTTTAAATCCAACAGAATTTGCTGTGTTAGAGCTCCTCTATCATAAAGGTGATCAGCCAATGCAGCAAATAGGCGGAAAAATCTTGCTTGCTAGTGGCAGCATTACTTATGTCGTTGACAAACTTGAACAAAAGGGAATGTTGAGAAGAATTGCCTGCCCGAAAGATCGACGTGTGACATATGCACAAATTACGGATGAAGGGAAAAAGTTTATTCAAGACATTTTTCCTGAGCATGCGAAGCAAATCGATAGCCTTATGTCGAGCCTTACTGATACTGAAAAAACGGAAGCAATTGATCTTCTGAAAAAATTAGGATTGCCTGCAGGTAAATTTTAATACGGCCATTGGTCGTATTTTTTTTTAAAAGGAATATTAATGAATAGTGTCGAAATAATATAGTTGGAAAAGTTAAAATGGGGGGATTTTATATGAATTTTGAAAGTTATACATACGTACGTCCGAATTTAGCGGATGTAACCGCAAAATTTAACTTAGTGCTTGAACAATTTAAAAGTGCTCCATCTGTTGAAGTGCAAAGCAAGGCAATGAATGAGATTAACCATCTGAGAAATGATCTTGGTACAATGTTCAATCTTTGTTATATCCGCCATTCCATTGATACGAACGATGAGTTTTATAAACAAGAACAGGATTTTATGGATGAAATCCAGCCTGAGGTTGAAGGGTTGGTGACCAAGTACTATCAGGCACTTGTTGATTCAAAATTCCGTAATCAGCTCGAAGAGAAGTGGGGAAGGCAGCTATTCGCCCTTGCGGAGGGACAGCTTAAAACATTTAAGCCGGTGATTGTTCCTTTACTGCAAAAGGAAAATCGCTTATCGACGGAATATACAAAGCTGCTAGCTTCAGCCATAATCGATTTTGAAGGTGAAGAGCGAACACTTGCCCAATTAGAGCCGTTCACAGAATCGACTGACAGGGACATGAGAAAAAGAGCAAATGAGGCCAAATTTGGCTTTCTAGCGGAGCATGAGGAGGAACTTGACCGTATTTATGATGATCTAGTTAAAGTAAGAACAGAGATTGCCAAACAACTGGGATATAAAAACTTTGTCGAGCTAGGATATTATCGTATGATGAGAACGGATTATAACGCAGAAATGGTGGCAAATTTCCGCGGACAGGTAAAGGACTTTATTGTTCCGATTGCAACTAAACTAAAAGCGCGTCAACAGAAAAGAATCGGGCTCGACAACCTAAAGTATTATGATGAAGGGTTCAAATTCCAGACGGGAAATGCTGCACCTAAGGGCAGTCCGGAATGGATTATCGAAAACGGCCAAAAAATGTATGAGGATCTTTCGGAAGAAACAGGAACGTTTTTCCGCTTTATGCAAGATAACAAGCTAATGGATCTTGTAGCGAAGAAGGGAAAAGCCGGAGGCGGATACTGTACATTTATTGAGAATTACAAAGCACCATTTATTTTTTCTAATTTCAATGGAACATCAGGTGATATCGATGTTCTGACGCATGAGGCAGGCCATGCCTTCCAAGTATATTCTAGCCGTGACTCCGAGATTCCGGAATATAACTGGCCAACCTACGAGGCATGTGAAATTCACTCGATGAGTATGGAATTTTTCACATGGCCGTGGATGGATTTGTTCTTTAAGGAAGATACGGACAAATATAAATTTTCACACTTAAGCGATGCCCTTTTATTCTTGCCATATGGAGTTTCAGTTGATGAATTCCAACACTGGGTATATGAAAATCCAGAGGCATCACCAAAAGAGCGTAAGCAGCAGTGGCGCGAAATTGAGAAAAAATATTTGCCTCATAAAGACTATGATGGCAATGAGTATTTAGAAAACGGCGGCTTCTGGCAGCGCCAAGGTCATATTTTTAATTCACCGTTTTATTATATTGATTATACTCTCGCGCAGATTTGTGCCTTCCAATTCTGGAAGCGGTCAAGAGAGAACCAAGAAGAGGCATGGGCAGATTATGTCAAGCTTTGTAAGCTTGGCGGAAGTAAGTCATTCACCAAACTTGTCGAGGCTGCCAATTTAATTTCACCATTTGAAGATGGCTGTGTTGAGTCGGTAGTTGGAGTTATTGAGAACTGGTTAAATTCTGTGGATGATCAAAAATTATAACAACAAATAAGGCGAAGCCGTTTTAAAAACAGGCTTCGCTTTTGTATTATGAGACAATTACACCATCATTCACAACCTTCAATTCCCCGTTTTCAACAACGGCTGCTAATGTTTTTGCATCTGGCTCCTCTAAAATAAAATCAGCAATCCTATCCTCCAGCTGTTCCTGAATGACTCTGCGGAGTGGACGTGCTCCAAAAGCAGGGTGATATCCGAGCACAGCTAATTTTTCTTTTGTCTCATTGGTGACAGTTAATTCAATGCTTTGCTCTTTTAATGTTTCTTGTAATTCGCTCAGCATTAAATCGACAATCGACAATATATGTTTTTGGTCTAACGGATTAAATTCAATAATATTATCAAAACGATTTAGGAATTCCGGTTTAAAGAAGCTGCCAAGTGAGTCAAGAATTCTTCCTTCCTCGATGACTTCATTTGTGCCAAAACCAACGTGAACTGTTTTGTTTCGGGTACCGGCATTGCTAGTCATAATAATGACAGTGTCCTTAAAGCTGACAATTCTCCCTTGGCTGTCAGTGAGACGGCCATCTTCGAGAATTTGCAGGAACATATGCTGAACGTCTGGATGTGCCTTTTCAATTTCATCCAATAAAATGATGCTATAAGGATTTCTGCGCACTTTTTCTGTTAGCTGCCCAGCCTCATCATGACCAATATAGCCGGGAGGTGAACCAATCAGTTTTGATACACTGTGTTTCTCCATATATTCGCTCATATCGAGACGAATCATAGAATCTTTTGAACCAAATAATTCTTCGGCAAGGGTCTTGGTTAGCTCCGTTTTACCAACCCCAGTTGGGCCAACAAAGAGGAAGGAACCGATTGGCCGATGTTTAGATTTTAACCCCGCACGGCTTCTTCTGATCGCTTTTGCCACTTTTTTCACTGCTTTTTCCTGACCAATGACCTTAGATTTTAGGTTTTCTTCTAATGCTTTCATTTTAAGCTGTTCGTCCTGCTGCAGTTTTCCGACTGGGATGCCCGTTCTTTTTTCGATGATTTCTTGAATATGGGAGACGGTAACAATAGGCCTTTCTGAACTAAAATCTTTATTTAGTACCTCTTCAAGTTGCGCTTCCTCATCCCTCAGAATCGCAGCCTTTTCATATTGTTCATTTTTTAGAGCCTTTTCTTTATCAGCTAAAATTTCTTTTAGGCGTGCCTCAATTTGTTCATTACTCTTATACTCGGAAAAAAGATTTAATTTGGAACCAGCCTCATCGAGCAAGTCGATTGCTTTATCTGGTAAGAAGCGGTCTTGAATATAACGCTGTGATAAGTGAACACAGGCTTTAATTGCTTCCTCCGAATAGGTGACCTCATGGTAATCCTCATATTTCTTTTGAATTCCTTTTAAGATATCAATCGCTGCCTCTGATGTCGGTTCAAGGACATGTACAGGTTGAAAGCGGCGTTCTAACGCGGAATCCTTTTCTATTTGACGGTATTCCTTTAATGTTGTCGCACCGACAACCTGTAATTCACCACGTGCGAGGGCAGGTTTTAAAATGTTTCCTGCATCCATAGAGCCTTCAGCAGAACCTGCACCAACAAGCAAATGAATTTCATCGATAAAAAGAATAATATTTTTTCGGTCCTGCAATTCTGAGATTAAGTGCTTCATTCGTTCCTCGAATTGTCCGCGAACGCCGGTATTGGCAACAAGGGAAGCGACATCGAGCAAGTATACCTCTTTATTACGTAGTTTACCTGGTACATCCCCACTAGCAATTTTCGCAGCAAGTCCTTCAGCAATGGCTGTTTTGCCGACACCTGGTTCACCAATTAAGACAGGATTGTTTTTGTTTCTTCTGTTCAGAATTTCAATTACTCGTTTAATTTCCTCATCACGTCCAATGACAGGGTCAATCAGTCCTGCTTTTGCCATAGTACTTAGGTTTCGGCCGAATTGGTCAATAAAGCCGTTATGCGCTGCTTTGCTTCCACTCTGGTCTGTATATTGATGCTGTTCATTTATATCTTGACCATGTGGAAAGCCTTTTGTCATAAATAAGTTTTCAAATGGGAAGCTAGGAAATGTGTTCATATTCGGTCCAAAGCTCGCCCCTAGAGTTTGTTTTTCTATTGAATAGCACTCGTGACAGAGTTTCATATCATTGCGTTGCCCATTAATATTCATACTTAATTGTACAGTTGCATGGTTTTTATTGCATCGTTGACAAAGCATAGTGGAAAAACCTCCTTGGTATTTAAGCTTTCATTAATTTGACTTTGACTATATTTGACCTTATGACGATAGTATACTCTGACTTTTTTTGACCTTCAAGTATTTTGTTCATAGAAATGGTTGCCAAATAAGGAAAAAAGCTCGTCTTTGTTTGTCCCTTCGTTCATATATTGATGATAAGGGGGAGATGGTGTGAAGAAGGATTGGACTCAAGCTTTTCAAATTGCGGCAGTCTATGTAGGTACAGTTGTTGGAGCTGGATTCGCCACTGGAAAGGAAATCGTTGAATTTTTTTCGCGATTTGGTTTCTTTGGCTTTATTAGTATATTAATGAGCGGATATCTTTTTGTCATGATTGGCTCAAAGCTGATGCGAATGGCCGCTCAAATTGAGGCAAAATCCTATCAAGAATTTAACGAGCACCTTTTTGGAAAATGGGCAGGCAGTATCATAAATGTCTTTATGCTTTTCATGCTTCTCGGTGTTAGTGCAGTTATGTTAGCTGGGGCAGGGGCAGTTTTCGAAGAACAGCTCGGTCTACCAAAAAATCTTGGCGTGTTTCTAACCATATTCCTTTCCTTTCTTGTCATGCTCGTTGGGACAAAAGGGCTTTTTGCTGTAAATACATTCGTCGTGCCATTAATGATTACCTTTAGCTTAATCTTGATGTTTTTATCACTAAGAATGCCGAACTTTATTGATCGCCTTTTGTTTATTCCGCATGCAACAGATGGATGGAAGAGTGTGATCGCTCCATTTTCATATGCCGCATTAAATTTGGGATTGGCACAGGCAGTTCTAGTGCCAGTGGCTACGGAGGTTAAGGATGACTGGACCATTAAATGGGGGGGGATTCTTGGAGGACTTGCTTTAACACTAATATTAATTGCCAGCCATTTTACCCTGATTATGCTGCCTAACCTGGAATTATATGATATTCCGATGGCCATTATTATGAAAAACTTAGCCCCGTTTTTCTATTGGATTTTTGTCCTTGTGATTTACGGGGAGATATTCACTTCTGTGATTGGCAATGTCTTTGGACTCGACAGGCAGCTGCAACAATATGTTCCTGTTCCAACGATTGTTTCGGTAACAGTTATTTTTGCGGTTTCCTACCTCATTAGTCTAGTGAATTATAGTACGCTGCTTTCCTACTTATATCCTTTATTCGGCTATATTTGCATGTCCTTTTTTATTTTATTATGGATGAAGCCATTTACACCTAGTAAGCAATAAAGGAAAAAGCAGCTGACAATGGAGCAGCTGCTTTTTCCTATTTGAAGGGTAAAATGATAAAAATCATGATATCGAAAATGATATGAGAAACAATCACTAGCGGCATACTCTTTTTCCAAAAATATAGAAAGCCCCAGACGAACCCTGAAAAAAAGGCCGTAAAGACTAGCAAAAATGAGCCTGAATAAATATGGACTGAGGCATAAAGTAAAGAGGCTGATAAGATACTCCAAATTGGACTTAAGTGCTTTAGTAAAGTTTTTTGAATAAATCCCCGCCAGAAAAGTTCTTCTCCAGGTGCCGCAACCAAAACTAAGGCAATATACTGCCAAAAAACGTGTGGTGCATACCAGCGGTACAGTTTTTTTATGGCGTTTTCAAATGGAAGATGTAGAACTTGGATTGCTTGAAACCCTAACCAAAAAACAAAATATAACAATAATCCGGTTAGGACGCCTAGGAAAATATATTGGATAAAGGATGCCTCATCATCCACATCCCCTTGAAACATGGCAAATGCGATTAACACGAGCACTGATCCAGTAAAGATATACCAAAAAATTGTTTTATCATGGAATGAAAAAAATACCAGTGCGTGTGCAATAATTAAGCTGGCTATAAGGCGAATGTTTAGAATATTTGTTTTCATCATGTCTTGCCCCTTTAGAAATCAATAAAATACACTTTAACAAAAAATATCTCAAAAAGGAAATGATTGCATTAAACATTTTAACCAATTCTTATGATAAGAACCTAAAAAGATGAAAAAAATAAATGGGGAAGGGAGTGAAAAACATGAGTAAATCAAAGAGTCAACAAGAGAGGGAATGGACTGTTAGGAAGCAGGATCAAAATCCTCATGGGAAAGTAAAATCGTTAAAGCAGTTATCAAAAGAAACTGATCAAGGTAAATAACTTTATGACAGAAGAAAAGGAAGCCACAGCTCCCTTTTCTTCCAAACTATTATATTAATAAGCGCTTTCTTTTACTACCTTATAGTTTTTATGGTTGACAACTGTCCGCTGATCTAATTCTAAATCACGGTAATTATCCATAAATGTTAGGTCGACTATTACAGAATTTTCATTTACCTTTTCAACAATCCCTTGTAAACCACCACGGAACTCTATGATATTTCCTACTTCTGCTTTTTTCAATTAGTCTCTCTCCTTTGCCTAAAAAACTATTTATAATATCCAGTTAAATAACAGTGTGCACTACTTTATACAATTCGTAAAGGATTTTGTGTGACAATTTGGTTAATTATTACGTTTTTCTAATTATATGATTAATTGATAAATTAAAGAATAAAAAGCGCTTACATTAATAGGATATGTGGAAAAAGGAAAGTTGACTTTAATAAAGGCTGATAAGTTAAAATATAGGATGGAAAAGGTGGTGTAATGGAATGCAGGAAGAAATGATTAATGAAATTTTAAATCGTCTAATGACAGGAGAACTTTCGGAATACTACGTAAAGAATGATGATTTTATGGATTTTCGGATGGTTTTAGTAAAAAGAAAAGATTTCAAACATTTCCGTGGAATTGGGCAGCGCGGTGGAGATGTTTTATATCAATATCTTAAAGAACCGAGAAGCTGATCATAATATCTTAGGGGAACTCAGTTTTAATGGGTTCTCCATTTTATTTAAGAAGGATTTGGAAAAGTTTGATAAAATAAAGAAAGAATTAGTACATAAAGCGTTCAAGGGGATGAGGACATGGGATTAACTGAGAAAATCAGCAAATTAAAACAGGAGATAGGTCAAGTGATTGTTGGAAAGGATCTGGAAGTGGAATTAATGGCAATCTCATTATTATTTAATGGCCATATTTTGCTTGAAAGTGTTCCTGGAACAGGTAAAACGATGCTGGCGAAAAGCTTTGCGGCCGCAATTGGCGGGGAATTTTCCCGCATCCAGTTTACGCCAGATGTTCTTCCAAGCGATGTAACCGGTATTCAGTTTTTTAATCCAAAGGTTCAAGAATTTGAACTGCGGCCTGGGCCGATTATGGCAAATATTGTATTGGCTGATGAAATTAATCGAGCAACACCAAGAACTCAGTCAAGTTTATTGGAGGTAATGGAAGAAAGGCAGGTCACCATTGATGGCATAACTGTCCCGCTAGAGGAACCCTTTATGGTGATTGCGACACAAAATCCAGTTGAGTCGCAACAAGGAACTTTTGCTTTACCGGTAGCACAGATGGACCGCTTTTTTATTAAAATAGAAGTCGATTATCCTGTCTATGAGGATGAAAAAAGAATCATGCAAATTCATCGCGGGAACAAAAAATTGAACACCATTAACAAGGTGTTTACCATCACGGAATTGGAACATTTAAAGGCATCCTTAAATGATATTCACATTTCTGCAGATATCGAAGACTACCTTCTAACGATTGTCAGAATGACCCGTGAACATAATAATATTGAACTAGGCGTCAGTCCTAGGGGAACATTAGCACTTATGAAAGCGTCACAAGGAAAAGCTTTTTTGAATGATCGGACTTACGTAACCCCAAATGACATAAAAGCGGTTGCCCCATACGTATTAGGACATAGAATTTTTCTTTCTATTGAAGGCTCGTTAACCAAAACAGCAGAAGACATTATTAAAGAAATCCTTGATTCCGTTCCTGCACCTGTTGAAGCAGGTGCAAATGGATGAGCTGGAAAAAGTATTCGGTTGAAGATCGAAAAATCCCGGTTATCAGCGGTTTTGCCATTATTCTTATCATCGTTAGTCTTTATATGCAGTCCAAATTAGTCTTTTTCCTAGCTGTTTTTTTTCTAACTGTGGCAATTTGTAATCAACTTTACCTGAAAAAAGTAGGAGATCAGCTTTTTTATGAAAATACATTTGAAAGAAACCGCTTTTTTATCAACGACCACGGTCAATGGACATTAAGGTTTCGAAATGAAGGATTTCCGATTTTAAGAGCGGAGTTAAGAGTTTACTTTGATCAATTTGTGTTGCCTGAGGGGGAGAAACTGGAGTCCAATCTTTCGATGAATGAAATTTCTCTTCCATTTACCATCTACACCAAACAAACAAAACAAATCACCATTCCATTTTCGGCAAAAAGAAGGGGAATTGCCAAGATACGCAAACTCGAATTTCATGTACCAAGTCTTTTGGGTTTTGGAGAAACAGTCTTAGAAACACCCCAATTTTTAAAACAACAAGCTGTCGTCTATCCTGAGCCATTTCCTTTGAAAGGACTAACGGAACAATTGTCGATTTTACAAGGGGAAAATGTTGTTCCTTATTCTGTTTATGAGGATCGGCTGGGAACGGTAGGCACAAGAGACTATACCCCATCTGACAGCTTTAACCGAATTCACTGGAAAGCGAGTGCCAGAAAACAGACGTTGCAAACGAAAATGTATGAAAACATTTCTGAAAAGGGATGCAATATAGCGTTAAATGTCTCAGATGGTCATTCGATTACAGGCCATCTTGAAAAGCTAATTGGCAGTTTGACTGAATTTGCTTACTTTGCTTTCAGTAAGCAAATTCCTTATTCTTTGTGTATTAACGTACGATCAGCAGGAACTACCCCCTTCCTCTATCTTCCAAAAGGTGAAGGGAAAGAACATTTACAAAAAGTTTTAGAAACACTGGCTTCAATTAGCACACAAAATACAAGTTTACCATACGATTACATGCTTTCCTTCTACCATCGGCATTTAGCAGCGCAGCCGTTCTTCATTCATGCTGGGATAAGGACTGAAGGTACCAATAGAATGCTTCAATATATGTCAAACAAGGGTAGTAAATTATTTGAGATAAAAATGGAACAAGGATATGGTTATTTCATGAAAATGGAAATCTGCCACGAAAGAAGGACTGGACTATGACCAATCGTGTGGCCGCTACAGTCTATCTTTTTTTGTTGGAGCTTATTGCTGGCCTTCTTTTTCTGTTTTTCTTCTATATCAGCAAGAAAGATTTGCCACCGATTTTTTTGCTGGTAGCATTGTGTATCAGCAGTATGATTCTTTTTACCCTTCTTCTTACTAAGTTTCATGAAAAAGGAAAATGGCTTTATTTGGTTTCTGTATTTCCGTTACTACTGGTGATTGGACATATGACAGGTTTGTCACTTTTTATGGGAATTGGACTAGGGTTGATTGTTTTTTGGCGGGGAATTTCCCTGTTCGATGATGCATCGAAACATTCTGAAGCCTCTTTACTGCTGGTATCATTTTTAATTAGTTTATTTGCTATTATTTATTCTGCTATGAGCAGGTATCCATTTCAAAGTGTAATAATCTTTTTGCTTACCTTTCAAATCGGTATAACCCTTACGGGCATTTTTTTTAGAAAATTGTATTCAATCCAAGCAGATAAATCAAAGTTCGCCTTATACTTTTTTAAAATTTTAGCGGCTATTACTACGGTCGGTGTAATGTTTACTATATTACTAAAATATATTCTCTTCCTTTTTTTTAGTATTTTAGATTTTACCGTATTTCTTTTAACTAAGATTGCCGAACCTCTCTTTAGCCTCCTGCAATACCTTTTAAGTTTGGGAGGGAACGAGGGACGAAAAACAAATGTTAAAAATGGCAGTGGTTTGCTGGACTACGAAGATAAATATCATGCCCCAAACTACGATCAAACAGAAAATATCTTATATATTTTACTAATCATGGGGGCTGTTTCTTTTATCATTTACCTATTTTATAAAAAGAAGATCAAGCCACAGTCATTTACCATTGATACACCTTTAGTTATTTCCGTTTCAGAGGGAGTGTTTGGGGTTAAGAATTTAACTAAATCCCGTCGCAAAATCAAGCCGCCAGAGGATGTAATAAGAAGGGAAATATTTGAATTAGAAAAATATGCTCACAAACTAAAATTAGGCCGTCTCCCTTTTGAAACCCTTGAAGAATGGTGGAAAAGGGTGGGACTTACAGTTTCGCTGGATTCGATTGGAATCTATGAAAAAGTCCGCTATGGAGGGATTATAGCATCAAATAAGGAACAGACCCTAATAAAAACTGAGATACGTTACCTTAAGCAGCAATTAAAAGAAATTAAAAATAACCAAAAAGAAAAGCAATAATCGTTCATTTTTTTTATTGGCTTAATATCAAATTTTGAAATGGAGGAAGTTTCATGGGAAAATATATTGTAGCTTTAGACCAAGGAACTACAAGCTCAAGGGCGATTCTTTTTAATAAAAGTGGAGAAATCGTTCATACAGCCCAAAAAGAATTTAAACAGCTTTTTCCAAAGCCGGGCTGGGTCGAGCATAATGCCAATGAAATATGGGGTTCTATTCTGTCCGTCATTGCCGGAGTTTTATCCGAATCGGGTATTAAGCCGGAACAAATTGCCGGAATTGGAATCACCAATCAGCGGGAAACGGCTGTTGTTTGGGATAAAGAAACAGGTGATCCTGTTTACAATGCAATTGTTTGGCAATCGAGACAAACAAGTGGAATTTGCGATGAATTAAAAGAAAAGGGCTATAATGACTTGTTTCGTGAAAAAACAGGGCTGCTGATTGATGCCTACTTCTCAGGTACTAAGGTGAAATGGATTTTGGACAATATTGAAGGTGCTCGAGAAAAGGCTAATGAAGGTAAACTACTGTTTGGAACCATTGATACTTGGTTAATTTGGAAGCTTTCCGGCGGACGTGCGCATGTTACGGATTATTCCAATGCTTCTCGTACATTAATGTTTAATATTCATGAACTCAAATGGGATGAAGAGTTATTAGAAATCTTGGATGTCCCTAAATCCATGCTTCCGGAGGTTCGCCAGTCCTCCGAGGTTTATGCCAACACAGTCGATTATCATTTCTTTGGTAAAGAAGTCCCGATAGCAGGGGTTGCAGGTGATCAGCAGGCGGCATTATTCGGTCAGGCATGCTTCGAAAAAGGTATGGCTAAAAATACTTATGGTACGGGATGCTTTATGCTAATGAATACAGGAGAAAAAGCAGTCCAATCTGAGCATGGACTTTTAACCACAATTGCCTGGGGGATAAACGGGAAAATAGAATATGCGCTGGAAGGGAGTATCTTTGTTGCTGGATCAGCTGTTCAATGGCTTCGTGACGGATTACGATTGATTCAGGACGCTCCACATAGTGAAAAATTGGCTACCCAAGTAGAATCAACGGATGGTGTATATGTTGTTCCGGCATTTGTTGGGCTAGGTACACCATATTGGGACAGTGATGTCCGCGGGGCAGTGTTTGGGATCACACGTGGAACATCGAAGGAACATTTTGTCCGGGCTACCCTTGAATCACTTGCGTATCAAACAAAAGATGTTTTATCAGCAATGGAAGCCGATTCAGGGATAGAACTTAAAACACTTCGCGTCGATGGCGGGGCTGTCAAAAATAACTTTTTAATGGATTTCCAAAGCGACATCCTTGATGTTCCAGTAGAAAGACCCATAATCAATGAAACCACTGCACTTGGTGCTGCCTATTTAGCAGGGCTCGCGGTTGGTTTCTGGGACAGTCAAGAGGAAATTGCCAAACAATGGGCAATTGACAGACAATTTATCCCGAAAATGACGGAAGAAAATCGTATTGGTTTATATGATGGCTGGAAACGGGCTGTTAAGGCGGCAATGGTTTTTAAATAACAACCAATCTCATTTTTACTGTGATACGGTATACTTATAACAAGTTAATAAATTGGCTGGAGAAATCGGAGAGACCACAAAAACATTACCCTAAAATTGGTAATGTCTTTTGTGGTCTTTTCTTATTTCCTATTACTAAATTTTTGCATATTAAATAATAATGCTTCATAACCGGGAGGAATCATGATGAAATTTTCCAATCTGCATCGTAATGAAATTATTAATAAGTTAAAAAGTGAACAATATGATGTATTGGTAATCGGAGGTGGTATTACCGGTGCCGGGATTGCCTTCGATGCTTCTGTAAGAGGAATGAATGCGGCACTAGTCGAAATGCAGGATTTTGCAGGCGGAACATCAAGCAGATCAACAAAATTAGTCCACGGCGGACTAAGGTACTTAAAACAATTTGAAGTAAAAATGGTGGCAGAAGTGGGGAAAGAACGTGCCGTCGTTTATGAAAATGGTCCACATGTGACAACACCTGAATGGATGCTGCTTCCATTGCATAAAGGTGGAAGCTTTGGCAAATTCAGTACCTCGATAGGCTTACGAGTTTATGACTATTTGGCAGGGGTTAAAAAATCAGAACGAAGGACCATGTTATCAGTCGATGAAACATTAGCAAAGGAGCCGCTAATTAAGAAATCTGGATTAAAAGGCGGAGGCTATTATGTTGAATACCGGACAGATGATGCTCGGCTGACGATTGAAGTGATGAAGGCAGCAGTTGAAAAAGGAGCTGTTGCTTGTAATTATACAAAGGTTATGAAGCTTATTTACCAGAATGAGAAAGTTGTTGGTGTATTTGTAGAAGATCAGTTGACCGGTGAAAAATACGAGGTGCATGCGAAAAAAATTGTGAATGCCGCGGGTCCTTGGGTTGATTCAATCCGTGAAATGGACCATTCAAAAAAAGGAAAAACATTGCAGCTTTCAAAAGGAGTCCATCTTGTTATTAATCAGTCGCGCTTCCCATTGAAACAAGCTATTTATTTTGATACACCAGATGGCAGGATGGTGTTTGCCATCCCGCGTGATGGTAAGGCATATGTTGGTACGACAGATACATTTTATGATCAAAATGCAGTTAATCCAAAAATGACTGTTAGTGATCGCAGCTATATTCTTAATGCTATCAATTACATGTTCCCAGAAGTGAAAATAAGTGAAAAAGATATCGAATCCAGCTGGGCTGGCGTAAGACCACTTATTTACGAAGATGGGAAGAACGCGTCTGAAATTTCTCGAAAAGATGAAATTTGGGAGTCAAATTCCGGATTGATCACGATTGCGGGTGGTAAATTAACAGGTTACCGAAAAATGGCTGAAACCATTGTAGATTTATTAGCAGCAAAATTTAAGACTGAAGAAGCGAAGGATTTTCCTGATTGCGAAACCAAAACAATGCCAATTTCAGGTGGTCATGTTGGCGGTTCGAAAAATTTTAATACTTTTGTAGCTTCTAAGAAAGCAAAGGGAATAGAAGCAAATTTAACAAGTGATGAAGCAGAGCAATTAATAAGAATGTACGGATCAAACGTTGATTTAGTTTTTGAACTGCTAAGATTGAACGAAGCTGATGCAGCAAAATATGGTTTACCATTATCATTATTTGCAAAGCTTATATATGGAATTGAAGAAGAGATGGTTGCAACACCAATAGATTTCCTAAATCGTCGAACCGGAGCTATGTTGTTTAATATTGATTTAGTGTATAAATGGAAGAAGCAAGTGATTGATTACATGACAGATAAATTAAATTGGACAGAACAAGATATGGAAAAATATTCGCAATCGTTAGAAGCTGTATTGGAAAGAGCTGTCATTCCAATCGATGAACAGGGATGACGGATATTGATTGTTTTTGACAGTTTTGTGAACAATGCCAGATTATATCCTTTTTTCTTGTTAGAAACAGGTGAAAATGCTATTCTAGCATTTGTATGATTGAAAACATCATTTAATTCAATACATGTTTGTTTTCTTTTTGGGGGAAAATATGCTGACAAGAATTGATTTGTTTTCTTTAGTCAAGTATTGATTTAGTTGACTAAATGCCAAGAAATGTTTATTTTTAATAAAGCAAGTTTAATTTTTATTTTATATTAAAGGAGTTTGATTTAGCATGGCAGAAAAGCAATTTAAAGTAATCGCAGAAACAGGTATTCATGCAAGACCGGCAACTTTATTAGTACAAACAGCTAGCAGATTTGATTCTGAAATTAATTTAGAATATAAGGGTAAAACCGTAAATTTAAAATCTATTATGGGCGTAATGTCCCTAGGAGTAGGCCAAGGTGCTGATATTAAAATTTCGGCAGAAGGCAACGATGCGGGCGATGCACTTAATGCATTAGAAGAAACATTGAAAAAAGAAGGTTTGGCAGAATAATGACTTTTTTAAAAGGGATAGCAGCATCAAACGGTATTGCCATTGCGAAGGCATACCGTCTTGTTGAACCTGATTTATCGTTTGAAAAGAAAACCATTGGAGATTCCGCTGCTGAGGTGGAGCGTTTCAATAAGGCGATGGAGAAATCAAAATCCGAGCTTGAAGCTATTCGTGACAAGGCTAAAATAGATCTTGGGGCAGATAAAGCAGCGATTTTCGAAGCACATCTCCTAGTCTTAAGTGACCCTGAACTTAATGCACCAATTGTGGATAAGATTCAATCTGAAAAAGAGAATGCCGAGTCAGCGCTTAAAGAGACGGCAGATATGTTCATTATGATGTTTGAACAAATGGATAATGAGTATATGAAAGAACGTGCCGCAGATATTCGCGATGTGACAAAGCGAGTTCTAGCCCATTTGTTAGGTGTTCAATTACCAAACCCAAGTATGATTGCAGAAGAAGTTATTATAGTCGCTGAGGATTTAACGCCTTCAGACACAGCACAATTGAACCGTAATTTTGTTAAAGGATTTACAACAAATATTGGCGGACGTACCTCCCATTCAGCGATTATGGCTCGTTCCATGGAAATTCCAGCTGTTGTTGGCACAAAGACAGCAACTGAAGAAATTACCAATGGGGATCTCGTTATTGTCGATGGACTAAAAGGGGAAGTACATATTAACCCAACACCTGAACTTGTTGCAGAGTATCGTAAAGTCCATGAAGATTATGAGGTTCAAAAAGCAGAGTGGGCTAAACTTGTAAATGAACCGACTATGACAAATGATGGACATCACGTAGAGTTAGCTGCCAATATCGGTACACCTAATGATTTAAAAGGTGTTATTGAGAATGGCGGCGAGGGTGTAGGTTTGTATCGAACCGAGTTCCTTTACATGGGTAGAGAACAGCTTCCAACTGAGGATGAACAATTTGAGTCTTATAAGGCTGTCTTAGAAGGAATGGCCGGTAAGCCTGTTGTTGTTCGTACCTTAGATATTGGCGGCGATAAAGAACTGCCATATTTGGATTTACCAAAAGAAATGAATCCATTCCTTGGCTTCCGTGCCATTCGTTTATGTTTAGAAGAACAAGGGATTTTCCGTACCCAACTGCGGGCATTGCTTCGCGCAAGTAGCTATGGGAATTTAAAAATCATGTTCCCGATGATAGCCACTTTGGACGAGTTTCGTGCTGCTAAAGCCATTCTTGAAGAAGAAAAACAAAAGCTTGTTTCGGAAGGTCAAACAGTAGCCGACAAAATTGAACTTGGGATCATGGTAGAAATCCCATCAACAGCGGTATTAGCTGACCAATTTGCTAAAGAAGTAGATTTCTTCAGTATTGGGACAAATGATTTGATTCAATACACGATGGCAGCCGACAGGATGAACCAGCGTGTAGCTTATTTGTATCAGCCGTATAGCCCTTCAATTTTAAGACTAGTAAAAATGGTCATTGATGCAGCACATGCAGAAGGTAAGTGGGCTGGTATGTGCGGGGAAATGGCCGGGGATGAAACAGCTATTCCAGTTCTTCTTGGTCTTGGTCTTGACGAATTCTCAATGAGTGCTACATCCATTTTAAAAGCTCGTTCACAAATCAAGAATTTGACAACATCCGACATGGAGAAACTTGCTCAAGAAGTGCTTAATATGCAAACCACTTCACAGGTTATTGAAGCAGTTCATTCTGCAACAACTAACAACTAAAAACTAATATCGATTCGGACTGGCATATGTGCCGGTCTTTTTCTTTTTGTACCTGAGCAGGTTACCAAGTATTTCCTAACGAAATCCTGTATAATAGAAATAGGTGGGAAAAAGAGGGAGTGGTCAAGAAATGGAATTGAACTTAAGTGGGAAATCTGCTCTGGTAGTGGCTTCAAGCCAGGGATTAGGGTTTGCAATTGCTGAACGGCTTGTAAAAGAGGGAGCTAATGTAATGATTTCCGGCAGGGAAGAGGAGAAGCTGAAACAAAAAGTCAATGTACTAGAAACGATTGGTTCAGGAAAAGTATCCTATCAAAAAGCTGATATTACCAATTTAAATGACATTAAAAAGCTGGCAGTTGTTACGGCTGAAACCTTTGGGGGCATCCAATTACTTGTCAATAATGCAGGCGGCCCGCCGGCAGCTTCATTTGAAGAATTGACGGACGAAGACTGGCAAGCCTCATTTGAGTTAAATTTATTATCATACGTTCGCCTAATTAGAGAAACCTTGCCCTACCTAAAACAACAGGGAGGGAAAATTCTAAATATCGCCTCTTCCTCGATTAAAGAGCCTATTCCAGGATTAATACTTTCCAATACATTTCGGACTGGAATTATAGGACTCTCAAAAACACTTGCTTCTGAATTAGCTCCATATAATATCCTTATAAATACAATTGCACCCGGAAGGATAGCAACAGACCGTGTTATGCACTTAGATCAAGTGAATGCGGACAAGCTTGGCGTTGATAGGGAGAAAATCGAACTCAAAGCAAAAGCTGGCATTCCATTAAAGAGATATGGAACACCAGAAGAATTTGCCAACGTGGCGGCATTTATGCTTTCGGATGCTAATTCTTATATGACAGGCAGCTCTTTCCTCGTTGACGGCGGTATGGTTAAAGCAATTTAAAAAGAAATCCTTAATTAACCTTTCTTAACGTTTATTACCAATGTATTTTGGCTATGGTAAAAATATAAGGGAGTGTTACGCATGCGAAGGAAATTTCAAATAAACATTGTTTTCATCCTGGTAATATTTTGTTCTACATTTTTAAGCGGCTGTGGGATGTTTTTTTCAAATGAGTTAATTGTAAACCGTTATGCGGATGCCTTGCTCACAAAAAATAATGAACTGCAATTTCGTTTTCGGATTAACAATGAAATATTAGAAGGACACCAATTATATAAGGTGAAAGTCACTATCCACGATGACAAATTGGCAGCTGCAATCGGGAAAAGGGAAATAATCTACGGTGAGGACCAAGTCCTAAATGGAGATTATTTAGAGGTAAAAGGAAAGAGTGAGAAATATATTTTTATGGACCCGCTTCCCTTACAAAAAGATTTACATATTCAAGAGCTTAAGAATATGATTGAGCGGGATCAAGCAGTGTCAATTGAAGTGTTTAATGATGAGGAAGTATTTGGACGAGTGTATTTAACCAATTTTTCTTCAGAGTTATAAAAATGGTTTATTTTTTCACATTAAGGGACAGCATTAGAATGTGCATAATTTTGGAGATGGAGCACGAAAGACCGGACGGGCTGGGACGTCACGGTCTTTTTTAATATCTTAAAACTAGGAGAAGTGCTAAAATAAAAGAAAATTTAATTGAGGGGATGAGGTTAGATTGCTTACTCCAGAAAATACGGTAATTGGTTTTATTGGAACAGGTGTAATGGGCAAAAGTATGGCAGGGCATTTATTGAATGCTGGTTACTCATTAGTTGTGTATTCGCGAACAAAGGAAAGGGCAAGTGACTTATTGGATAGTGGAGCAGTTTGGGCCGACACACCTAAGGAAGTCGCGGAAAAGGCAGCAGTTATTTTCACTATGGTCGGCTACCCAACAGATGTTGAGGAAGTGTTTTTAGGTGAAAGCGGTTTGCTTCAACATGGTAAGCCGGGAAGTTATTTTATTGATATGACGACCTCCGCTCCTTCTCTAGCTGTAAAAATATATGACGAAGCAAAAAAGAAAGGCATTCATTCAATCGATGCTCCGGTTTCAGGTGGAGATGTAGGGGCAAGGGAAGCGAAACTCTCCATCATGGTTGGCGGCGAAGAGGAGGCCTTTGAAGCGGTCCGTCCGTTACTAGAATATCTTGGAACAAATATTGTTTATCAAGGGAAGCCTGGTGCTGGTCAGCATACAAAAATGTGTAATCAAATAGCCATTGCCTCGAATATGATTGGTGTCTGTGAAGCCATTATTTATGCTGAAAAAGCAGGACTCGATCCGGAAAATGTCTTAAAAAGTATAACAACTGGTGCAGCCGGCAGCTGGTCATTATCCAATCTAGCACCAAGAATGTTAAAAGGAAATTTTGAGCCTGGATTTTACATAAAGCATTTTATTAAGGATATGAAAATCGCCATAGATGAGGCAGAGCGAATGGAAATGGATGTACCCGGATTGTCACTTGCGAAATCCCTATATGATCTATTAGCTGAAAAAGGTGAAGAAAATAGCGGCACGCAAGCACTTTATAAATATTGGAAAAACTAATCAAATAATGGCCACAAACTGGTAAGAATAATTTCCTCCTGACTTCAAGAAACTATGATAGAAAATCTTGATTGGAGGAATTTTTATGGCTAAACGGACGAAAAAGAACGATGCAAAGCAAAAAAACAAGAAGGGGTTTGATTCTGCTGTTTTAAATGAAGAATTTGCCCATGAAATGGGATCAGCAGCCACTAATCAAATACACAAAGACAAAGCCAAAAAAGAAAAGGCCCCTAAGAATAACGGTAAATATAAAGGACAATAATCCATAACATAGAAACCCTCACTATTAACTAGTGAGGGTTTTCTGTTGAACTTATGACCATGTTTTAAAATATTGTTCCATCCGATTTAGGCCTATTTCCAATGTCTCCATTGAACAAGCATAAGATAGCCGAAAATATCCTTCACCATATTTGGAAAATGCACTGCCCGGAACAACGGCCACTTTTGTTTCATTGACAAGCTGAAGGGCAAAATCAAAACTATTAAGATGAATAGCTTCTGGTATTTTAACAAAAAAATAAAATGCTCCATCAGGTTTCACCACAGTAAGCCCCATTAAGCTTAATCGGTCATAAACATATTCTCTTCTTTTTGCATACTCTTTTTTCATCGCTAGAGCGTCATCCATTCCCATAGTTAACGCCTCATAAGCGGCCTTCTGAGCAATCGAATTCGCACATGATACATTATATTGATGAACCTTTAAAATATGTTTTGCAATGTTTTCAGGAGCAAATAAAAAGCCAATTCTCCAGCCAGTCATCGAGTGGGATTTAGAAAGCCCATTGATCACGATTGTCTTTTCTTTTAGGAAGCTCGCAATCGACGTATGCTTTTGATCAAAAGTGAGTTCGCTGTATATTTCGTCTGCAAGGATAAAAATGTTCTTGTCCTTTAAAAAATCAGCTATTTCCTTTAGCTCATCTACAGTGAGGCTTACTCCCGTCGGATTCGATGGGTATGGCAGGACAATGCAGCGGGTATTATCTGTAATATATTGTTTAATCATCTCTATTGAAAAGCGAAATTGATTTTCGCGAATATCGACATGTACAGGGACAGCACCCATCATTTGAATAATCGGTTCATAGCCTGGATAAATAGGACCCGGTAAGATAACTTCTACTCCTTCTGCCAAAATCGTCCGAAACGCAATATCAATTGCTTCACTTGCACCCATTGTCACAATCACTTCTGATTCGGGATTATAGTTCAAGCCATATTTTTTTTCAACAAAATCGCAGGCTGCTGTTCTTAATTCAATGGTACCTGCGTTATGAGTATAGGAAGTAAAGTCGTTTTCAATTGCAGCAATCCCAGCTTTCTTCACATGCTCTGGGGTAGGGAAATCAGGCTGCCCAATGGTAAAAGAAATCAGGTCATCCATATGTGCTACCATGTTAAAAAATTTTCTAATGCCTGAGATTTCAATCGTTTTAACTCGTTGATTAATTAAATGCTCCAATATAGTTCATCCCTTCACCTAAGGATCTTTCTGCCCTCTAGAATAGTTTGATTATAGACTAAAATTAGCTAAAGATTCTACTATTTAAGAAAGGCCTTTAGAAGAAAATAAAAAACGGCCCGAGATTTTCTCAGTAGACCGTTTTTTAGGGGGAAGGGGAGTATATATCAAATTAAAGAGTATGATTAATAGCCATAATCCCAGTCAACTTCATCTTCGTGCCAGAAAACAGGTGATACAGAACTGAATTCAACTATTCTTTCATCAAGCTTACAGCTGCAATGGTCACAACCACATTGCTCTTTGATTTCTTCGTAAAAGGAATGTTCAACATCTTCAATAAACGTAATATTCTGCTCCTGAAAAAGAATGGCAGTTCCTTTCATGCTCATGCACCTCATTTAATATTTATTGCTGTGTAAGATTTAATTACACTTTATGCCAATATTGTAATTCTGATTGAAAGAAGAGTCTATTTGTTTGTGATGGTGTTCACAAAATGCTCAAGAAGATATTGCAAAAATAAGACATAAGATAAATATCATTGATTGTTGGTGAAGAAAAAAAGCCAGGATATCTTTTTTCCTGACCTTTTGTATTGATTTTATGAGTACCGTTCGCCTAATTTTTTGAAAATCGGTTTTTGGTAGGTTCGTTGTCTTTTTTGTGGATTCGATGGTGGATTCTCAAACTCAGATATTCCAGTATAGGATTGCAACAATGCCTTTGCCATATTTAGGGAGAGTGCAGCCTTTGGATTTCTTACGCTACCATCTAATTTTCCAAGATGGGGAAGGTCAAGAAAATCTGATTTAATTGGAGGAATATGGAATGTATATCTTCCACATTCAACAAGCACATCGGATTGCTGTTGGCTATTTCGCGGATGTTCGGAAAAATGGAGACCTACTTTTCTTGCCTTGCCTTCATTAATCATTTTTTTAAGTGATTCTTGTTTTAATTTGTACAAAAATTTGGAGTTTGTTGCTGTTTTTGCATGGCGATTCACGATAAAGACAGCTTGTGCGAGGTTTTCAATGGTTAGACTTAAATTTGGTAGGGGATGTTTCTGATCGTGATTCAACATATGTTCTCCTTTCATTCTTTTAAAACATCTATATTATACCTTATTTTCATGAAAATAGAAATAAGTTAGAGGCTTTTTTTCATTTCTTTATCCAATTCAACAAAAATACGGTTTAGGATAGTAAGGTAATCCTATACTATTAATAGATTAAAAAAATTTTAGCGAAATAATCGTTATTTTCTATAAATTACTTTCTTTCAGTTCATTTCATTGTAAAATAGAAATACTAGAATGTAAAAACATTATTTTAATAAATCAGAACTTTTTTGATTGAAGGATGATTTAATGAATCAATTACAAAATTTATTAACGAATGAATTGGAATATGGCAAGGTAGGTGGAAAAATACAGAAAATCATTTTCGATATCATATTCCAACATGTTCAGGATATGGTTTTTGTCATGAAGGTGGAAAAGGGGCCACGGTTCCGTTATTTATTTGTCAATGAATCAGGGATGAGAAAAGCGAAGCTCTCTGTCGAAACACTAGGTAAAACGTTTCAAGAAGCTCTGCCTGATGAACTGGCCAATTCTCTTCAGCGAAAATATGAGAAATTATTAAAGAGAAAGGAAAATGTTTTATTTGATGACCAATTTTATTTTGATGATGGAAAGAAAGTTTATGGTGAAACAATCATAACGCCAATATATGATGAGAAAAATTCGATTAGGTATGTTGTAGCGGTAACAAGAGATGTAACCGAATGGTCGATTGAAAAAAATAAAATTGTTGAAAGTGAACAAAGATATCGTTCCATTATCGATAATAACTTAGATGCAATTTTTACGATTAGCCCGGAAGGAAAAATTCTTGAAGCCAATCCTGCAGCGGCTCAATTAACAGGATGTTCAGAAAAACAGATGGTACATAGATCCATTTATGATGTGATTCATGATCATGATTTAAATAAATTTAAAACACTTCTAGAGAAAACCTGTTCTGGTTATGCACTTGAGTCACTCGATTGTAAAATTATCCATACAAAAGGGCATTTACTAATTGTACATATTAAAACCGTTCCTATCGTCATTCATGGAATGATAAATGGACTCTATGTCATTTTTAAGGATTTGTCAGAGCAGTCCAAGAATATGGAAATGATTAAGTTTAT
This sequence comes from Neobacillus sp. NPDC097160, assembly GCF_044762155.1. Classification (NCBI taxonomy): domain Bacteria; kingdom Bacillati; phylum Bacillota; class Bacilli; order Caryophanales; family Bacillaceae; genus Neobacillus; species Neobacillus sp. NPDC097160. The sequence goes on from NZ_JBIWDU010000017.1 coordinate 133,755, forward strand.
GGCTTTTCATGATCAACTGACGGGGTTGTTAAATAGAAGAGCCCTGCATGAGCATTTAAATAAACAGATTTTTCTACGTTCTAAAAAACCGCAGGAATTTGCCCTAATCTCTATTGATTTAGACCGGTTTAAGTATTTGAATGACACACTTGGACATTTGGCAGGAGATGAAATTTTAAAAAGGGTTGCCCAGCGTTTAAACCAATTTCAAAATGAAAAATGCTTTATTTATCGCGTAGGCGGGGATGAATTTAATATATTGCTCCTTACGGCTGACCGCAATACTGCCAGCACATTTGTTAAAAAGGTATTTTCTGTGTTCTCGCAATCCTTGTATTTTAACTCACAAGAATATTTTATATCTCCAAGTATTGGCATTAGCCTGTATCCTAATGACGGGAAAGATGCGGAAATGCTGATCAAGAATGCTGACGAGGCGCTTTTTCGTGTGAAAGAAAAAGGGAAGGCACATTTTCAATTTTATCGGACAGATATGAACTCCGTTTTTTCCAATGTGGTAACGCTGGAGACGCACTTAAGAAAGGCCATTGACAAAAATGAACTTTCATTGTTTTATCAGCCACAAATTGACTTGGCCACAGGTGAGGTGAAAAGCCTTGAGGCTCTTCTTCGCTGGAATGACAGAGAATTCGGTGCAATATCACCTGCCGTGTTTATTCCGTTAGCAGAGGATACAGGATTAATCATTTCGATTGGGTATTGGGTAATTGAAAAAGCCTGCGAGCAAATTCAGTCTTGGAATGAAAAGGGATTTACCAATATCCGAGTGGCAATAAATATTTCACCAAAGCAATTTCAGCATCCAAATCTTGTTCCATTTATCCAATCTATGATCGAAAAATATCATATTCAGGTAGCTTCTTTAGGAATTGAAATTACCGAAGGGGCAATGAGCGATACGAAGGAAACGATTCCCATTCTAAAAAAAGTGAAAGAGCTGGGCATTTCCATATCTGTAGATGATTTTGGGACGGGTTACTCATCATTAAATTATCTTAAGCAATTTCCAATAGATGTTTTAAAAATTGATCAATCCTTTATAAGGGATATCCTAGCAGATAAAAAGGATGCTGCGATTACATCGACGATCATTCATCTAGGAAAAAGTCTAGGTTTAGAGGTAATTGCTGAAGGGGTAGAGAATAAAAAACAAGTGGAATTTCTTGCTAATGCCGGCTGCCATAAAATCCAGGGATTCTACTACTCAAGACCGCTTCCTGTTAAAGAGCTTGAGCAACAATTTTTACGGGAAAAAGGAAAATAAAATCCTTACCTTTCATTGGATAAGGATTTATTTACCTCTCAACAGATCGCAATGTGAAAATGGTTAACTCCGGTTTGGCCATAAACCGAAAGGGAAGCCGCGTTGTCCCAATTCCTCTGTTTACATAGAGGGTTAAGGGGTTTTCATCTCCTATTGTATAAAGTCCTTCGGGATACTTTTGGGCAAATGGAGGCATGACAAGTGGCCCGATAAAGGGGATTTTAACCTGTCCACCATGGCTGTGTCCGCTGAGTTGCCAATGGATAGGATATTGCAAAGCTGATTCAGCAAGGTCAGGGGCATGAGATAATAATAGTGTAAATCGGTTATTCGGTACTTTTTTTAAGGCTAACGGTAAATCGGGGTTTCCTAACATTGCATCATCAATTCCAAGCAGGTAAATGCTGCTGCCATCATTTAATTTAATCGGGATAGACTCATTCAATAGGACGTTAAAATTGGTGGTCTCCATGATATTTCGGTAAATTTCTGATCCATAGCCGCCATGGTCATGGTTTCCAAAAATGCAGTATTTCCCAAGAGGGGCGTGTAATGTTTCCAAAATGGGTACTAATTGATTCATTTCAGTATATTTATTTGGCTCGTCCATCAAATCGCCGGTAAATAAAATGATATCTGGCTGAAGATCATTGATTTTAGCAGCTAATTTTTTGAATTGGGTAAGATTGTATTGAAATCCTAGGTGGGTATCACTAAATTGAACCATTTTAATGCCCTCGAAGCTTTTCGGGATTAATGGATGTTTAATTTGCTGTTCCTGAATATCGAGCAGTGAGGGCTCAATGCGGTGGGCATAGAGATATCCCCCGGAACTCAACCCGAGAACCGTAAGAAATGAACCAAAGGTACGTTTCAGAAACGTTCTCCTCGTTTGTTTTTTTGCCATTTTTTCTACCAACCTATCTTTTTTTCAGCTTCTAGAAAATAGAAGAGTCCATCTGTATTTTCTTTAAAAACAAACGATATTGCAAGCAAAAAGGTTCCTTATAATTGTTTATTCAAAAAAGCTAAAAATAATTCGAAAAAGCAGTCAAAAAATGACTGCTTTTATTGATAACTAACTGCACGGCTCTGCAATGCTTTCCAAGAGGAAATAAATTGATCCATTCCAACCCTTACCTGTTTTTTTCCAGACAGTGGATCATTTAAATAGACATAATTGGCATCATAACCCACGAGAACAACCGCATGTAAATCAAGGGGCGTTTTGATAAATTGTTTCCCATGGTACCATCCTTCAGGGCGGTCAGGAAGGCGATAATCCCCAGTTGTCCATACCACTACAGGATGTCCGGAAGAAACATGCTCTAATATCCTTTCGAACGGCTGGTTTGTTAAATTTACTGCTCTTCCCGGCAGTTTTTGGTTGATTAAGGCAATCATTGGTTTATCAAAAACCGCATAACCGGCGTTTTTGCCTGTCATATCGCCAACAAAACCATCAGCAGGATTTCCCCACTGTTGGATATCTCCCTTTGCTGACTTGAGAAGCGGATCTGGATCTTTCTGAATAGTATGGTACAGGTCCATTTTATTTGTATTAACACCAGCGTAATTCAATACCATTGCAAGGCTAGTCACTTCGCACCCGTATTTTAACTCAGGATTTTGATTGATTTGGATGACATCAAGTATGATCGAATCCTTTTTTGGAGCAGGACTAACTAAGTTGTATTTATTTTCCATGCCTTTCGGATTAATCACTTGATTATCCAGGTCTTTTATCGTATAAGCTTTACTCCCTGTATGAATCGAGGATGTCCCTCGCCATTTTGTTTTCTCAGTCATTTTTACTTGGTTTGAACTTACATTTTTATCAGCCTGAAAGTGGCTGCATCCAAACATTGGAAGGATGGAGGCTAATAAATAAAGTTTTTTCAACACTTGACCTCCTTCGGTGTGCTTGTGTATAGGATATGATTGTATCCTTGCAGCTATAATGGTATCCTTTTGGAAAAGAACGAGAAGCTTGATTGAAGCGTATCGTACAATGAGAAATAATTTATATGGAGGAACTTGGATGGATGCATTGGAAATCCTATCGGATCTTGAAAATTGCTTTCCATATTTTCAACCGATTTTTAGCGCCGATGAGCAATGTGTCATCGCCTATGAGGTTTTGGGGCGTTATCAGTCAGCAGGTGAAGTCATGAGCTTAGGTCCCTTTTTTCATGATGGGCAAATTCCTGATGAATATAAGTTTGAAGTGGATATATTATTAGTGAAAAAGGCTCTTGAAAAAGCGCTTGAGCTCGATGAAGATGTCCGGATTTTTTTGAATCGAAATGCCGATTTATTAATGTATGGACATGGTGAACCTTTTTTACAAGAACTTTTAGCATTTGAAAAAAGAGGATTGAGTTTAAAACGAATTGTTCTTGAAATTTCTGATCGGAACTATCAAGGCGATCTAGATCAGTTTGATCATCTATTGCAATATTATCGTACGTATGGCATAAAAATTGCGATTGCAAGTATTGGAAGCGAAAGTCATTATTTTGAAAGAATTGGTGAACTCGAACCGGATATAATAAAAATCAACCTTCAGGCCTTGAAATCTACGGCAACAGGTATGAATTTTAATGATGTCCTGTTTTCATTGTCCCTTTTGGCAAGAAAAATAGGTGCAGCACTTTTGTTTGAAAATATTGAAATGAGTTATCAGCTGCAGTTTGCTTGGAAAAATGGCGGTCACTACTATCAAGGTTATTATTTACATCCGCCAGCAGCAGAATTTATTCGGCGTGATTTTTTAAAGTATCGCTTAAAAGAAAAATTTCATGATTTTATTTCATATGAAAAGCGAAAATTAGAAGCTGTATTTACGACAGCAGAATATTTTCAGGCAACCGTTCAAGAAATAGTCATCAAAAACAGAAAGTCCAGCTACGACAACCTATTTCAAGCTTTGATAAAAGAATTGGACGGAATCGCCTTTCGGATGTATATATGTGACGAGGATGGGTTCCAAAAATCAGCCAATATTTTTAAAGGAAAAAATAGCTGGAATTCACAATCTGAATATTTAAACAAGAATTGGAGCTGGCGCCCGTATTTTTTGGAAAATATCATAAAAATGCGCCATGAACAAAAGGGAAGATTGTCTGATTTGTATTGTGATATTGATACAGGTGAGACCATTCGAACTTTTTCATTTCCTATGAATGAGACCGATTATTTATTTATCGATATATCCTACCAATATTTATTTGAACATGACCAATTACTGTAAGTGTGCCCCTGTATAGAATGTTTCATCGAGTGGCAATTTAATGATAACGTTCATAAGAAGGAGACTTGCTCATGAATCTTTTCGTTAATATCCTTGCCATTGCCATTTTCGGTATTCTTGCGGTTTCCCTGCTATTTACATTGTCTGTTGCAAGACAGCAAAAGACGGTTGAAGGGGAATTAGATAAAAAAATTGCTAAACCAGTACAGAGTAATGTTTACGTAAAAAACCCAATTTTCCTGGCATATGGTATCTTTTTTGCCTTGCTTCTGTTTATCATTCTATTTGTTGCGATAACCTTTTAATAATAGGTCTCAAGCTAGAGGCCTATTTTTTTCTTATATTTTAAAAAAATTTACCGATTTTTTTATATTTATTTGGACAAATGGAGTCTAGTATTTTATTCTTTTAATATTGGCATAAAAAAAAGAATCACTTGTAAAATTCTGAAAAAAATCCATCAGGATAGAAATATGCCAAATGAGAAACATAACTGTAGACAGTTTGTTTTTTGTTTGAAAGGAGGAAAAGCCTTATGTCACAACTTCAAGGTATATTAACAAGGTTAAAAAACCTTCAGGAACAATCTAATAGTGGTGAGCCGGCACAACGCTATTTTGAGGTAAATGGTGAAAGAAAATGTCAGGTAACATTTCATCCGAAAACGGAAACATTTGAATTAGAAATATATAACGAGAAGGAAAAGCCGAAGCGATATCAATTTGATAACATTGATATGATTACCATCGAAATTTTTGATTTGATTCAATAGGGACCTTTATCGGTTCCTTTTTTTTATCTATAAACCGTTTTAAATTAGCCCAGTCCCTCGAAAACTATGGTAGAATAAGTCTGTAGAAAAACAAACATTGAGGAGTTTTCGGCGATGATCAGTCTTCCCAGTGGAGAATTTTTAGAGTTAACCATAAAAGAATTAATGATATCATCAGAGCGAGTTGCCCATGTGCAAATCGGAAACAATCTTGAACATGCCTTATTGGTATTAACGAAAAGTGGCTATACTGCAATTCCTGTATTAGATCCACATTACAAGCTGCATGGGCTAATTAGTACCCCGATTATTATGGATTCAATTCTTGGGCTTGAACGAATTGAATTTGAACTGCTTGAAAACAAACGGGTGGAAGAGGTTATGAAAAGTTTGATTCCTCGAGTGGTCATTTCTGAGTCAATCATTGTCTGCTTAGATTTACTTGTAAACCATCCTTTTCTTTGTGTTGAAAATGAAGATGGTTTTTTTGAGGGGATTTTACCAAGAAGCACGGTATTAAATCAATTAAATAAACTTGTAAAAAGATTTAAAAAGCAGTAAATGGATGCTCCCGAATGGGAGCTATATTTTTTCAGTTTGAGGTGTAATGATGGCTATAGAGATTGGAAAGTCTGATGTTAATAGCAATCCAAAAAGGCAAACGAAAAAACCGCTCGTTCTGGCCTCAGTCATGCTGGCGATGTTTATGGGTGCGATAGAGGCGACGATTGTTTCAACGGCGATGCCTGCTATTGTCGCAGATTTGGGTGGGTTCACACTTTATAGCTGGGTGTTCTCTGCATACCTTTTAATGAATGCTGTTACCGTCCTGATTTATGGGAAACTATCTGATTTATTTGGTCGAAAGCCGATTCTTACTGTCGGAATTATTATTTTTTTAATCGGCTCGATTCTTTGCGGCTTCGCCACCTCCATGAAGACACTGATTATATTTCGATTAATTCAAGGTTTTGGTGCGGGTGCGGTCACACCAATTGCGACAACCATTGTCGGAGATATATACACTGCTGAAGAAAGGGCGAAAATTCAGGGGTATCTTTCGAGTGTATGGGGAATTTCAGCGATTACAGGTCCTGCTGTCGGCGGCTTACTTGTCCAATATGTCAGTTGGCATTATGTTTTCTGGATTAACATACCGCTTGGTATACTATCATTGGTTGGACTATGGATGTTCTTACATGAAAATGTAGAAAAGAAAAAACATAAGATTGATTACCTTGGTGCCATTCTTTTAATGATAACGATTTCAACGCTAATGTTTGTCCTTGTTGAGGGCGGAGGCCGCTTTGGATCATGGAAGATGGTCAGTCTTTTAATTTTATCTGGTCTTGCTTTGATCGCCTTTATTTTTCAAGAAAGGCGGGCAGCTGAACCCGTCATGCCATTTTCCATTTGGAAGCATCGAGCCATTTTTATCGCCAATAGTACATCACTGACAACAGGAATTATGTTAATTGGGATCTCTAGCTTTTTACCGACTTTTGTCCAGGGGGTAATGGAACAAACCCCTATTGTGGCCGGATTTACCTTGACTGCGATGTCAATCGGCTGGCCAATAGCATCCACACTTTCGGGGCGAATGCTGATTTCAATGGGTTATCGGAAGACATCTATTATTGGCGGTGTCTTCTTAATTATTGGGAGTATCGCTTTTGTGACTATGTCCGCTTCATCTGGTCCAATATGGGCAGCTCTGGGCTCCTTTTTTGTCGGTGTGGGTATGGGTTTAACCTCCACTGCCTTTATAGTCTCTATTCAAAGCACTGTTGACTGGCAGCAAAGGGGAATTGCTACTGCAGCTAATATGTTTATGCGCAATCTTGGCAATACAATTGGTGCTGCTATGTTGGGAGGAATCCTTAATAATCGCATGCTCCATTATTTTAGCCAAAAAGATAAATCCATCACAGTGGATGATGCCAATAATCTCTTAAAGGCGAGTGATCGGGATAAACTATCTGAATCTGTCAAAAGTATATTACAGGATGGGCTGACGTTTTCGCTACACTCTGTTTATTTTGTTGTTCTTACCTTTGCTTTCGTTAGTTTGCTATTAATATTATTTATTCCTAAAAAGAACGAGGGCTCTGTGTAAACTCACAGGGCTTTTTAAGGAGAGATTTTCTTGTCCTCATTATCAGAATTTCAATTATTATCGGTATTGGCACAGGAAATGAATATGCGGAAAGCGTCGGAGCGGTTATTTGTTTCACAGCCAGCCCTTTCACAGCGTTTACAAACAATCGAAAAAGAGTGGGGAACAAAACTATTTATTCGCTCACAAAAAGGGTTAGCATTAACCCCGGCAGGAGAACATGTCATCGATTTTGTTAATGACGTCCTTAATAAGCAAGAAAAGGTTCGCGAAACCATCTATTCTCTCCAAGCAGGAGTTTCCGGGACATTGAAAATTGCTGTGGCATCGATCGTCGGTCAAAACTGGCTGCCACAAGTCTTAAAGAAGTTTATCGATAAGTATCCACAAGCAAAGATTTCACTGATAACCGGGTGGAGCAGCGAAATTCTGAAATGTTTATACGATGATCAGGTCCATATAGGGATTATTCGGGGAACACCCGATTGGAAAGGGGTAAAGGTGCCCCTTTTTCATGATCCGCTTTATTTAGTCGACAGAGAAATTACTAGACCTGAACAAGTATTAGAAACAGACCGTCCGTTTATTCAATTTAAAAGTGACTCGAATTATTATCAAGAAATCCAAGATTGGTGGATGCGTAACTTTAAAACCTCACCAAAGAGGACAGTTGTTGTTGACCAAATTGAGACATGCAAGCAAATGGCCTTTAACGGAATAGGCTACGCCATTTTGCCGGCAATTACGCTAAGTAAAGCTGAGAAGGATATTTTTAAAATACCGCTCCTCGATGAGAATAACGAGCCGTTAAAACGTGATACATGGCTGTTAGGTTATGAGTCTGCCTTCCAATTAAAGCAAGTTTCAGCCTTTGTCGAGCTGATCAAGGAACACATCGCTGAATCTTCTGAAGATTAGTGTCGTTTTTCTTGTTTTCATTACTGTTGTTTGTTAAAGTATTTTCAGTACATATTTATAGGGGGTATACGTTATGAAAATGATGGATGCAAATGAAATTATCTCTTTTATTCAAAATAGTAAAAAGTCTACACCGGTAAAGGTATATGTAAAAGGTGAACTAGATGGAATTGATTTTGGGAGCGAAGCTAAAGTTTTTATTAATGGCAGCACAGGTGTTGTCTTTGGCGAATGGTCTGAAATCAATGCTGCTTTAGAAGCAAACAAGACTAAAATTGAAGACTTTGTTGTGGAGAATGACCGTCGAAATTCTGCTATTCCATTGTTAGACACAAAGTATATTAATGCCCGTATTGAGCCGGGTGTAACAATTCGTGACCAAGTGGAAATTGGTGATAATGCAGTGATTATGATGGGGGCAGTGATCAATATTGGTGCTGTAATTGGCGAAAAAACAATGATTGATATGGGTGTTGTCCTTGGCGGCAGAGCAACTGTTGGGAAAAATTGCCACATCGGTGCCGGAACTGTTTTAGCGGGTGTTATTGAACCGCCATCTGCAAAACCTGTTGTCATCGAAGATGATGTTTTAATTGGTGCCAATGCTGTGGTTCTTGAAGGTGTAACAGTAGGAACCGGATCTGTTGTAGCCGCCGGAGCAGTCGTAACCCAAGACGTTGCTCCATTTACAGTTGTTGCAGGGATGCCGGCAAGGAAAATTAAAGACATTGATGAAAAAACGAAATCAAAAACAGAGATCATGCAAGAACTTCGTCAATTATAAAGCGGAAGCGCCTTGACCAGGGGCGACAGGCATAAGACGAGCCTTCTTGACGGATTGGCTTATGACCCCGAGCCCCTAGGCGCTGGAGCTAGATTGTATTCGAAATTCTAAGATATAATTCATTTTTAATACGAGTCAAAGCGTGGAATCTCTTCCACGCTTCTTTTCTAGCATAAGGAGAGAGGTAAATGAATCCATTCATTAAAATTCGTCGGGACTTGCACCAAATTCCTGAACTCGGTTTTCAAGAATTTAAAACACAAGCATATTTATTGGCTTACTTACAGTCATTGCCTCAAGACCGTATCTCGATAAAAAAATGGCGGACAGGTTTATTTGTCAAGGTTTATGGTCTTAATCCTACCCAATCTATCGGATATAGAACAGATATTGATGCATTGCCTATAACAGAGGAAACAGGTTTATCTTTTACTTCTTCACATGAGGCGAGGATGCATGCCTGCGGCCATGATTTTCATATGGCAATCGCGCTTGGAGTGCTGACACATTTTGTCCAAAATCCAATCAATGATAACCTTCTATTTGTTTTTCAACCTGCTGAGGAGGGGCCTGGCGGGGCAGAGCCAATGTTGAAGTCGGAAGAAATGCAGGAATGGATGCCTGACATGATTTTTGCTCTCCATATTGCACCAGAGTATCCTGTTGGAACAATCGCACTAAGAGAAGGTTTATTATTTGCCAATACCTCTGAATTGTTTATTGACCTTAAGGGTAAGGGAGGACATGCTGCCTATCCGCACCAAACAAATGATATGGTAATCGCTGCCTGCACACTTGTTAATCAGCTGCAAACCATTATATCAAGGAATGTAAATCCATTAGATAGTGCCGTCATTACAATTGGTAAGATTACAGGAGGAACGGTACAAAATATTATCGCTGAAAAAGCAAGACTTGAAGGGACCATTCGGACATTATCACAGGAATCAATGAAAAAGGTTAAGCAACGTATTGAAGCGCTTGTAAAAGGGATTGAGGCGGGTTTTGAATGTGAAGCTGCCATTGACTATGGTTCCATGTATCACCAAGTATATAACACGGAATCACTTACGAGAGAGTTTATCAATTATATGCAACAAGATCCGGTTGTTAATGTAATTGAATGTAAGGAAGCGATGACAGGTGAGGATTTTGGTTATATGCTTAAAGACATTCCCGGATTCATGTTTTGGCTCGGAGTTGATTCATCCTTTGGGCTCCATCATGCAAAATTAAACCCAGATGAAGCGGCCATTGATGTCGCTGTAAAAGTAATGACACGCTATTTAACCTATAAAGGAAATCAGCTTTAATGTTATAACTACAAGTCATTTAATTTGGTTCTGCTGGTAAACCATGTTAAAATTAAAAGGAATAATGTTACATATTGTCGGTTATTCTCGTGAGAAATAGGCAAAACTGACTAAAGGGAAATGAAAAGATAAATTATAATTAGTATTTATTTAAATTAATTATAATTTAATATTGACTCAAAAGTATATTTGTCCTATAATGAGAATTGTCAAAGGGATTGCAAATAAGAATTGCAAAAAATCTCAGTAAATAATTATTTGGAGGGATTCTAATGCCAGAACGTATGGTAGGCAAACAAGCTCCACGCTTTGAAATGGATGCTGTAATGCCAAACAAAGAATTTAAAAAAGTAAGTCTTGAAGAAAACATGAAAAATGATAAATGGACTGTATTATTCTTCTATCCAATGGATTTTACATTTGTATGCCCAACTGAAATTACAGCAATGTCCGATCGTTATGAAGAGTTTGATGACCTAGATGCTGTTGTTATTGGTGCATCTACTGATACAATTCATACACACCTTGCATGGATTAAAACAGATCGCAAAGAAAACGGTCTTGGGGATTTAAACTATCCGTTAGCAGCAGATACGAACCATGTTGTTGCTCGCGATTACGGCGTATTAATTGAAGAAGAAGGAATCGCCCTTCGCGGTTTATTCATCATCAGCCCAGAAGGTGAATTAATGTATTCTGTTGTAAACCACAACAATATCGGCCGTGACGTTGATGAAACGTTACGTGTACTTCAAGCATTACAAACTGGCGGTCTTTGCCCAGCAAACTGGAAGCCAGGACAAGCTACATTAAACGTATAATTTTCTAAACATGATAGACCTAACCTTCCATAAGTGTTAGGTCTATTTTAAAATAGGGGGGTAAAACATGAAATTACGTGAACAAATGCCGGAGTTAACCGGGGCAACCGAATGGTTAAATGGTCAAGTAACAAAAGAAGACCTAATCGGTGAAAAGCCAACTTTGCTTCATTTTTGGTCGATTAGCTGCCATCTTTGTAAGGAAGCAATGCCACAAGTCAATCAATTCCGTGATGATTTTAAAGAGAAATTAAACGTGATTGCTGTCCATATGCCTCGTTCTGAAGATGATTTAAACCTTGAAGAAATTAAGAAAGTAGCAGCAGAACACGGAATCACTCAGCCAATCTTTGTGGACAGTGAGCATAAGTTAACGGAAACGTTTGAAAATCAATATGTTCCTGCCTATTATGTATTCGATCGTGAAGGCAAGCTTCGCCACTTCCAAGCAGGCGGAAGCGGGATGAAGATGCTTGAAAAGCGAGTCAATCGTGTTTTAGATGAATTGGAAAAAACAGAATAACACTACCATGGAAAAGCTGTTCGTTGTGATCAACGAGCAGCATTTTTTATGACTTTTCATTGTAACCTTGTTTCTTTTTTATCGTCGGTATAAGTAACATTGTGTTTCATCCTGACCTTACCATTAGAGAAAAAGAAGGGGTGTCATGAAAATGAAAAAGCTAACGAAGGTAATTCCTATTTTGCTTATTGCAGTATTGTTTGGATTAGCGGGCTGTAGTTCGAGTAGCAAGAGCGAAAATGCCAAAATGAATATGGAAAGTAAAGCAGATATGGATGCATCACAGTCTGGTGGAGGGGATCAACCAGCCCTATATTCAAATCAGAAAGCGGAAGCTGATAAATCAACAGCTGATGCAAAAATTGAGGTACCAAATCAGATGGTGATTTATCAGGCAGACCTCCAGCTGCGCGTGAAAAAATTTGAGCAAACCGTCCAAAGCTTGGAAGAAAAAGCAGCGAAATATGGGGGCTACATCGCTGAATCGAATGTAACTAGAGAGGGAAAAGAACAAGTGAGCGGCAGTCTTAAAATAAGGATACCTCAGAAGCATTTTCAAGACTTTTTACACGATGCGGAAGGGCAAGCGGCTGAGGTGCTGCAGCGGAACATTACCGGGCAGGATGTAACCGAAGAATATGTCGACCTCGAATCAAGATTAAAGTCAAAAAAGGCTGTTGAGGAAAGGCTGCTTGCCTTTATGAAGGACGCCACAAAAACCGAAGATTTACTGAAAATTTCAGCTGACCTTGCGGCTGTTCAAGAAGAAATCGAGACGATTGAAGGGAAAATGAAGTTTTTAGAAAACCAAACATCGCTTTCGACAGTAAACATTACCCTTTACGAAAATAAAGTAATTGTTCCAAACATTGATAAAGATAAACTAAACACTTGGGAGAAAACGAAACAGCAATTTATGAAAAGCACCAATATGTTATTGGGGGGACTATCAGGATTAGTCGTCTTTATTATTGGGAATATACCAGTATTAGCGGTCTTCATTATCATTGGTTTACTGTTCTTCTTCATTTATAAAAAAAGGAAAAATAGCAATAGACAGGATTAAGTGGGGATAACTATCTCTATATATCATGGATGAAGAATGCTACAATAAGACCATGTTAGATCATTGTTTTAATCGGGGGAGTTAGTTATGAAGAAGAGTTTTGCCGTAATTGGGCTTGGGCGGTTCGGTGGAAGTATTTGTCGTACGTTAACAGAAGAAGGAATGGAAGTATTGGGTATTGATGTAAATGAAGAGCGAGTAAACGAATTTGCGATGATTGCTTCACATGCAGTTGTTGGGGATACAACAGACGAAAATGTCTTGAAAAGTTTAGGGATTCGTAATTTCGACCATGTGATTGTCGCGATTGGCGATGATATTCAGGCAAGTATACTGACAACTCTCATTCTGAAAGAATTAGGGGTCGGTCGCATAACGGCAAAGGCGCAAAATGATTACCATGAGAAGGTTCTTCGCAAAATTGGTGCGGATTCTGTGGTACACCCTGAACGAGATATGGGGAAACGAATTGCTCATAACATGGCTTCTAGTAATGTCGTTGATTACTTGGAACTATCTGATGAACATAGCATTGTGGAAATTGTTGCAAATGGAAAATTAAGCGGCCGGACAATTATGGATATGGATATTCGGAAGAAATATGGGTTAAATATTGTCGCGATTAAAAGGGGAGAAGAAATAATTGTTTCCCCGCAAGCAAAAGAAACCCTTTATGCAAACGATGTATTAATTGTAATTGGAAACGACACAGATATCGACAGATTCGAAAGAAAAGTACTAGAATAAAAAAACGGAAGCGCCTATTTTAGGTGCTTCCGTTTTTTCTTATACTTCCATGATGATAGGTAAAATCATTGGTCTCCGTTTTGTTTTTTCATAAAGGAAAGGCGCTAATGTATCGGTGATTTCATTCTTTATTTCAGACCATTGGCTTGTCTTTCTTTCCATTACCTTATTTAAGTGTTTAGTTATCAGATTTTGGGCATCATTGATTAAATCGCCGGATTCCCTCATATAGACAAATCCGCGAGAAATGAGATCTGGGCCTGAGGCGATCTTAAATTCTTTCATATTAATGCTAACCACCACGACGACTAATCCTTCTTCTGACAGGATTCTGCGGTCCCTTAATACAATATTTCCAATGTCTCCTACACCACTGCCATCAATATAAACTGAACCTGATGGAATCTTTCCGGCAACCTGGGCCGTTTGATCGGAGAGAGCTAATACTTCGCCATTGTCCATAATAAAACAATTTTCTTCTTCTACTCCGCAATCGACGGCAAGCTTAGAATGCATTATTTGCATCCTGTATTCACCGTGAATAGGCATAAAGAATTTTGGTTTAATTAACCGGAGCATTAGTTTTTGTTCTTCCTGACCACCGTGTCCAGAAGTATGGATATTACTTAATTTCCCATGTATCACTTCCGCGCCAGCCCGATAAAGCATATTGATCGTTCTGCTCACGCTAATGGTATTCCCTGGAATTGGAGAGGAGGAGAATACTACCGTGTCCCCAGGAATAATTTGAATTTGTCTGTGTGTCCCATTGGCAATTCGGGATAGAGCAGCCATTGGTTCACCCTGACTGCCTGTACATAGAATCGTAACCTTATCAGCAGGCAATCGGTTAATTTGATTTGATTCAATAAATGTTTCTTTTGGTGCACTAATGTACCCTAATTCAAGTCCAATATTGATGGCTGCCTCCATGCTACGGCCAAAAACGGCAACTTTCCTTCCGTTTACAACCGCAGCCTCAACAACTTGCTGCAGTCTATGAATATTAGATGCAAAGGTTGCAAAAATGATACGCCCATCAACTTTCCTGAATATATCATGAATGCTTTCGCCGACACGGCGTTCTGACATTGTAAAATCCGGTATTTCACTATTTGTACTATCTGAAAGTAAGCAAAGTACGCCTTCTTTTCCGATTTCGGCCATTTTTGTTATATTGGCAGGTTCACCGACTGGGGTGAAATCAAATTTAAAATCGCCTGTATGAACGATTTGACCCGGAGGGGTTTTCACGACAATCCCATAGGAATCAGGAATACTATGGGTAGTTCGGAAAAAAGTAACCGATGTTTTACGGAATTTGATCACATCATCTTCCTTTATTTCAATCAGTTTTGCATTTCTTAATAAACCGTGTTCTTCTAATTTATTTTTAATTAATCCAAGCGCAAGCTTCCCTCCGTAAATAGGGATATTGATTTCACGAAGTAAGTACGGGATACCGCCAATATGGTCTTCGTGCCCGTGTGTGACAAATAAACCTTTAATCTTTTCCTCATTTTTAACCAAATAGGTGTAATCAGGAATAACATAATCGATTCCTAATAATTCATCCTCAGGGAATTTTATTCCGGCATCAATTAAAATAATTTCATCTTGGAACTGAACTGCATACGTGTTTTTGCCAATTTCACCCAAACCACCTAGGGCAAAAACAGCAGTTTGGTCATTTTTTACAAATTTCATAAATTATCCAATCTCCAATACTTTATAGTCTTCATTTTGTTGTTCATATTCTAAATATGCTCCTTTTACTTCCTGTACAAATTCAACATTAAACCCGCGATCGGCAATTTTTTTGCGAACATCTCTTACCGACTCTCCTTTAATAAATAGGGTCTTTGTGTTCTCCCTAACAGGGACTTCTTTGATGCTTTCTTGAAAATATACTTTAAATATCATGACAAATTCGCTCCTAACTTTGGTCATAGCTTTTTCTATTATATATAATATTTTCATCTTTTTCATTTATTTTCTTTGGAAGCCCTTGGACCATATATGAAAAGTATGTAAAAAAGAAACTGTTTTTCAAATTTACAATAATGAAGGAGCCCTTCGCAAGTTTGAAGGGCTCTAAAAAAAATTTAGGCAATGGATTTTTTTCTAAGTAAATCTTTCCACTGTTTTAAGAGCTTTTTCCTTAGCTTCTTTAACATAGTGGTTCATCTCCTTACCTCTATTTTATACGAACCTTGTCCAATGTAAAGCAAGCCATGGCAGATAATTGAAATTTTTTAAAAATAAATGTTTTTTTACTATTATTATATGATGAAAATGCGGAATTTTTCATGGTTAAACATGGAATTATGATGAACAATAATAAAAAAACACCGGCCTTATAAAAAGGCCAGTGTTTTACCTTTCGATTGCTATTGCACCTTCAATCGGTTTAAATGGGTCCTGTTTATCGATGTAATCATAAAACATGACACCATTTAAGTGGTCAATTTCATGTTGAAAACATATAGCGGTCAGCCCTTTTAAGCGGAGCTTTACCTCTTCACCTGTAAGAGTTGTACCTTTTACTGTAACCCTTGCATGCCTTGGTACGAAGCCAGGAAAAGCTTCATCAACTGAAAGACAGCCTTCACCTGCTTGTAAAAATGCCTTTTCAACCGAATGACTGACAATTTTTGGGTTAAATAAGGCGTAGCTAAAAAGTTTTCCCTTGTCATCTGTAAGATGTACAGCAATCATCCGTTTTGAAACATTTATCTGCGGGGCAGCTAATCCAATTCCAGGGCGTAAACTATAAAGCGACGCGATTTCGCCATTTTGGCTATTAATAACGTATTCTAAAAGGCTGGATAATATTTGTTTGTCCTCTTCCGATGGCGGCATGGCGACTTCTGCAGCCACTTTTCTAAGGGTGGGATGGCCATCTCGGATAATATCCTCCATCGTTAACATGAACCTTCACTCCTGTGTTCAGTAATATTATTTGCAATCACTAGTTTATCAAATATTAGATAAAAAGTTAACAATTGATTGGTTGAAGCTTCCGAAATCTTCATACTTTTTTGTCCTTGTATATTGTCAAACAAACCGAGTATCGATATAGTATAGTTGGCAGCAGTTAGGAGGTACAAAGTGTTATTTAAAGGAAAAAGTCGTTATTTGATATCTATTTTAGCCATCCTATTCATATTATCAGGATGCGGTGCAAAAAAGAGCCCTGTTGAGAAGATGTATGATGTTTTAGAAAATGTCGTATCCAAAGAAAAAGCTTTTGAAGAACAACAGGATCCGCTCGTTTCGCTGGAGAAGAAAGAAAAAGAAATATATGACCAAATTATTGAACTTGGCATGAAGGAGTATGACCAGATTGTCAAACTTTCCGATGAAGCCATTACGTTAACTGATAAAAGAAAAAATTATATGGAAAAAGAAACACAAAGCCTAAAGGAGTCAAAACAGGAATTTAAGAAAGCGGCAGATTTAAAAGATCAATTTGATGACCCTAAACTTACAAAGATCGCAAACGAATTATACGATATCATGATGCAAAGATTTCAAGCACATGATGAATTATACAAGGAATATTCTGATGCTTTAAAATATGATAAAGAATTATATATGATGTTTAAAAATAAAAACCTTCCTTTAGAAGATCTTGAGGTTCAAGTAAACAAACTAAATGAAACATATAAAAAGGTTTATGATGCTAACGAAAAGTTTAATAGGCTTACGGAACAATACAATGAAAAGAAGATGTTATTTTATCAAAAGGCAGGATTAAAATCGAATAAATAATCATCTATCCATTGAATCGGCTGAATACAGCCGATTTTTTCTATATTATAACAACGATAATAATGATGGAATTTTATATAACAGTTTTATTTATTTGATGATACAGATGGTGTTTTTTGAATTTACCGTTTTTAATGTGTTTATGTTGAAAAATAATAATACTTAGTATTTGACGAGTAAAAACTAATGATGTAAACTCATATATGTGCTAAATAATTGTATTAATGATGTTACATAAAAAAGTGATACAGAATATGATGATTATAAAATGAAGTTTAATTGTTATTTCTTATCTTTTCAGTTAAAAACTATTGATTAGTGTGTTTCAAATAATAGGTCAGAAAAAATATATGTAATATCAAAAGTATGTCAAATTA